>SXIP01000269.1 GCA_005772825.1 Methylococcaceae bacterium
ATGCTTATCCCGCGCTTTTGATTTAGCTGATGACTACCCGTCGGGCCAAGATTATCATCAGCGATTCCGTAAGGTTTTAGCGCATCCACACCGGACAGATTTCAGCGCGATCTTATGTAGATGACCTCTGAGCGTTCGGCGAACCGAACTCCACCCGCATAAGCACAGATGGTCAAAGGAATGGTGCTGTTTTTAAGCAGCTAGAGCCATTGAGTAGTTTTCGTCATTTGCGAATACTTAGTTTCTGTAGATTTTACGAGGTGTACAGTCCTCGGCATGCACTCAAGGTTTCGCTACCCACGTCGAAGCCATGTCGCCCCCTGAATAATTAGTGTACTTGATTAGCCTGTTTGTCGCCATGGATATTTGTAATTATTCACCGCCCTTTTTGAAAAAGAGACGGCAGTGAAAAATGACGGATATTTAAACTATTTTTGCTGTCGGACCATGCAAGCGGCTCGCTTATAGATCAGGTTGTCAAGTTCAGCCGACCGTACTATAGTTGAGCCTTATCACGACGTATCACAGGAGACAGGACGATGAAAAATGTTGTTATTGCAGGCTATTGCAGGTCACCATTTACTCCGGCGCATAAGGGCCTGATGTGCAAGGTACGACCGGATGACCTCGCGGCTCAGGTTGTTAAAGGCTTAATCAGTAAAACCGGAGTCAATCCGGAGGATATAGAAGACCTGATCCTGGGTTGCGCTTTTCCCGAAGGCGAACAGGGACTGAATATGGCCCGGCTGGTGGTTTTTCTGGCGGGTCTGCCGGTTACCGTTGCCGGCATGACGCTGAATCGCTTCTGCGGCTCATCGATGCAGGCCATTCATATTGCAACCGGCGCCATTCAGATGAACGCCGGCGAAGTGTTTATCTGCGCCGGT
Source organism: Methylococcaceae bacterium (assembly GCA_005772825.1). Taxonomy (GTDB): domain Bacteria; phylum Pseudomonadota; class Gammaproteobacteria; order Methylococcales; family Methylomonadaceae; genus SXIP01. The sequence continues at coordinate 888 of SXIP01000269.1, forward strand.
GTTGAATCGATGACGCGGATACCGATGGGTGGCTACAATTACATGCCCAATCCGGCGCTTTACCAAACCTTTCCGGAAGCCTATATCAGCATGGGAGATACGGCGGAAAACCTGGCCAAACAATACCACATCACACGCATCGACCAGGAAGCCTTCTCGCTTCTGAGCCAGCAAAAAACCGCCGCAGCCATGCAACAGGGCCGATTCGCCGATGAAATCATTGCCATTAGCACGGCACACGCAGACATCGTTGCCCAAGACGGCTGCCCTCGCCCCGATTCCACGGCGGCTGCACTGGCGCAATTGCCACCAGCTTTTCAGGCGGCGGGCAGCGTTACCGCCGGAACCTCTTCACCGCTGACCGACGGCGCGGCGGCCGTGCTGGTTTGCAGCGAAGACTACGCCGACGCGCATGGTCTGGCTAAACTGGCGCGTATTAAAGCCACTGCCGTTTCCGGTTGCGCACCGGAAATCATGGGCATAGGCCCTGTCGCAGCCACCCATAAAGCCTTGAGTCGCGCAGGTCTGGACCTGGACGATATTGATATTGTCGAGTTGAATGAAGCCTTTGCCGCACAAACCATCGCGGTGCTAAAAGCCATGCCGATACCTTTACCCAAGCTCAATCTTGACGGAGGCGCCATCGCTTTGGGCCATCCGCTGGGCGCGACGGGGGCGCGAATTACCGGTAAAGCCGCCAGCCTGTTACAACGGGAACACAAACGTTATGCCTTAGCCACCCAGTGCATCGGCGGAGGCCAGGGTATCGCGACCATACTGGAGGCAATCTGATGGACATCAAACCAATCGAGATAAAAAAAGCCGCCGTCATCGGGGCCGGAGTGATGGGAGCGAGTATCGCCGCGCATATCAGCAATGCCGGTATTCCGGTCTATCTGCTGGACATCGTTAGCGACGCCGCCAACCGCAACAGCGTTGCCGAAACCGCTATCAAGAAACTGCTCAAGGCCGAACCCGCGCCCTTCATGCACACTAACAATGCCCGCCTGATTACGCCGGGCAATATCGAAGATCACCTGCATTGGCTGAGCGATGCCGATTGGGTCATAGAAGCGGTTATTGAAAACCCCAAAATCAAAAAATCGCTGTATCAAAAACTGGACGCGGTATGTCATAAGGACTGCCTGATTTCCTCCAATACATCAACGCTGCCGCTGTCATTATTAACGCAGGATGCACCCGACAGTTTTAAACAGCGTTTCATGATCACGCATTTTTTCAATCCTCCGCGCTATATGCGTCTCTTGGAGCTGGTATCCGGCCCGCAAACCCGCCCCGACCTGATCGCCGCCGTCAGTCGCTTTGCCGACATCAAACTGGGTAAATCCTGTGTAACTTGTAAGGATACGCCCGGCTTTATAGGCAATCGAATCGGGATTTACTGGCTGCAGTTGGCTCTCTTGGAAGCGATAGATTTGGGTCTGACCGTTGAACAGGCCGATGCGGTCATGTCCACGCCTTTCGGCATACCGAAAACCGGCGTTTTCGGCTTGCTGGATTTGGTCGGACTGGATCTTATCCCGCATATCCTGGACAGCATGAAGCAAGCCTTGGCGCCGAACGATGCCTTTCATCAGGTCAATCGTCTGCCCGAACTGGTTCAGACCATGATAGCCGAGGGCTATACGGGCAGAAAGGGCAAGGGCGGCTTTTACCGTTTAAGCCCGGAGCGCGTCAAAGAATCGATTGATCTTAATACCGGAGAATACACCCCTTCTGAAAAACCCAATCTTGACGCCATCCATGAAGCCAAAAAAGCCGGTTTACAGGCGCTTTTATCCTGTCCCGACATCATGGCCTTCTATGCCTGGCGCGTGTTGTCAAGAACACTCAGTTATGCCGCTGGCCTGGTTCCTGAAATCAGCGACGACATTGTCGCCATTGATGCGGCGATGCGCGATGGCTACAACTGGAAAGTCGGGCCGTTTGAGTTGCTCGATCAGATCGGCGTCCCCTGGTTTGTCGATAAACTGCGTGCGGAAAAACTGGATGTGCCGCCGTTATTGGTCAACAGGACTTCCCTATATAAAACTGAGGCTGGCAAACTGGCGTTTACCGATCTGTCGGGAAACACTCATCCTGTCCACCGGGCGGAGGGCGTCCTGCTGCTGTCGGACATTAAATTACGAGGCTCGGCGGTCTTGAGCAATGCATCCGCCAGTTTGTGGGATAGCGGCGACGGCATCGCCTGCCTGGAATTCCACAGCAAAATGAATACGCTGGATATGGATACCATGACGCTGATAGACAAAAGTATCGAAAAAGTCCGTAGCGAATTCTCGGCGCTGGTCATTCATAACGACGGCGAAAACTTTTCCGCCGGGGCTAATCTCGGCTTGTTGATGCACGCCATTCATCACAGTGACTGGGCGGCTGTCGAGCAATTGATTATCCAGGGACAACAGACTTACAAGGCATTGAAGTATGCGCCCTTCCCTGTCGTAGCGGCGCCTTCGGGATTGGCTTTGGGCGGCGGCTGTGAAATTTTGCTGCATTGCGATGCAATACAGGCCCATGCCGAATTGTATACCGGCCTGGTCGAGGTCGGCGTAGGACTGATTCCCGGCTGGGGCGGCTGCAAAGAATATCTGCGCCGGTGGCTGAGCTTGCCGAAAAGACCCGGCGGCCCGATTCCTCCGGTTGTCAAAGCCTTTGAAACGATAGGCATGGCCAAAGTATCAAAATCCGCCGTCGAAGCAAAAGAGCTGTTATTTTTAAGTCAGGCCGACGGCATAACGATGAACAAAAACCGCCTGCTGGCCGATGCCAAGGCGAAAGCGCTCTCGCTATGTAACCATTACGCCGTCCCACAGCCGTGCGTGTATCCGTTGCCGGGAAAAACCGCCAGGATATTGCTGGGTATGGGCGTCAAAGCTTTCCACCTGTTAGGCAAAGCGAGCGATTATGATGTGGAAATATCGGGAAAACTGGCTTTTATACTGAGCGGCGGTGACTGCGATATGACTTCTCCGTTGACTGAAGACGATATGCTGGCCCTGGAAAGAGACGCTTTTGTAGAACTGGTCAAACAGCCCGGCACGCTGGCGAGACTCGAGCACATGCTGAAAACCGGCAAACCGTTGAGGAATTAGCTTGGGAGTCATCGCGAAAAGTACGCTCAGCAGCATTTCGTAGCTTCAATCCGTGAGCAATCATTGCCGAGACTGGCAGGCCAATCGCCGTCCATTAAATGCCATAGGTCTTATTCCGAGTCCAAGTTAATAAAGGAGAACACAATGCTTTGGTTATCCGCACTACTCATCATCTTTTGGGCTTTGTTCTATTTCAAAGCCCGTATCCTTCAAGCAACAGCGGTACTCGGCCTGTTATTGACCGCCTACACCGTCACCTACGGCTTAACGCTGTGTAGCATCGGTCTGGCTGGTGTATTTTTATTGCTCGCCACGCCCCTCAATATCCCCAGCCTCCGCCAAAAACTCATCAGCCGCCGGATTTTCAAGCTGATGAAAAATGCCTTGCCGCCCATGTCGCAAACCGAACGCGAAGCCTTGGAAGCCGGCAATACTTGGTGGGACGCCGAGTTATTTTCCGGCAATCCTGACTGGAAAAAGCTGCACGACTTGCCGCCAGCCAAACTGACGGA
>SXIP01000270.1 GCA_005772825.1 Methylococcaceae bacterium
CTTGACATTATCCGCCGGGTCAAGGACCAATTCGGCGTGCCGACATTCGCCTATCAGGTCAGTGGTGAATATGCAATGATCAAAGCGGCGGCATTGAACGGCTGGCTTGATGAACAACAGGTCGTCATGGAATCGCTGCTGGCGTTCAAGCGTGCCGGTAGTGATGCAATCCTGACTTATTTCGCCAAATCCGCGGCCCGGTGGTTACAGGATTAAACGATTAGCATCGCAGGCCTGATTTTGCTTTGTTGGATGTTATGGTTACATAATCTAAACGAAGCGGGACTGATTTATAATTATAACTATTTAAACCATTTGAAGTAGGAGGCTGCATGTCAGAAGATACCATCACGTCAGAAGATGTAATCACGTCAGACGATACATTAATCACCGCTAAAAGAAGATTTCATATTGAAGAAGCTATCCTGGTTTTATTGCTCATCCTGTCGTTGGTAGGCATTGGCATTACCGATTTTTCACCCGCCGATGGTTTCGGCTACTGGCTTATTATGGTGCTGGTATTTGCATTTTTTTCGATAATGATCGGCTGGCTGCAATCCAAGCATCGCGCCGAAGACTTTAAGATTATATTGCGCGAGCAATCCATACACTGGTTCATGTCTTTGCTGGTTGTGGGCGGTGCCTTCCTGGTGCAAGCATTCGGGCCTATCGGTCCCGAAGATGCGGGGCTGGTGATTCTGTTGATTCTGTCCTTAGCCACCATGCTTGACGGTCTGCGGGTAGGCTGGCGCTTTAGTCTGGTCGGATTATTTTTGGGCGTTTCAGCCGTTATTGCCGCCTATACCGAACACTTTCTCTGGATAGAAATACTGATTGCCGTTGCTATCGTTTCGGGAACCATTTTGTGGGAAATCTGGATGGAAAAGAAAGCGCAATCATGATAATAACAGACCACTATGCTGTCTTTGGCCAGCCCGTTAAACACAGTAAATCACCCCGAATTCATCAGATTTTTGCGCAACTGACCGGGCAAAACCTGCAATACGATGCATGGGAAGTATCGGCTGAGCAATTTACCGGCGCCGTTACAGATTTTTTTGCCGAGGGTGGCAAAGGTTTAAATTGCACGGTGCCGCTAAAAGAACTCGCCTGGCGTTACGCCGATATTAAAACGGAACGAGCCCAACTCGCTAAAGCCGTCAACACGCTGGCATTGCAGCCGGATGGTTCTGTACTGGGCGACAACACCGACGGTTGCGGTCTGGTGACGGATCTGACCGTTAATCACGGCATTAACCTGACCGACATTAACATTCTGATTTTGGGTGCGGGCGGCGCAAGCCGCGGCATCATAGCGCCTATTCTTGATCAGTCCCCGAATACGATCGTTATCGCCAATCGAACCACTGAAAAAGCCATTAATCTGGCGGAGGAATTCGAACATAAAGGGGCTGTTACCGGCTGTGGATTCGGCGATCTGGCAGGTCGGTCATTCGACTTGATCATCAACGCCACCTCGGCCAGTTTATCCGAACAGTTGCCGCCTTTACCGGAAGGTTTACTGGCCGTTAACGGTAGTTGTTATGACCTTGCTTACGGCAATCAACCCACCGCTTTTGTGCGCTGGGGCATGGAAAATCATGCCCTGCTTAGCCTGGATGGATTGGGTATGCTGGTTGAACAGGCTGCCGAGGCGTTTTTTGTCTGGCGCGGCGTTCGCCCGGTAACCCAGGGTGTTATTGAACTGCTGAATTCGGAACGGCAACCTTGAGAGCTGCGCTGTACATCGTATTTTAATATCCCTAAAAAAGACATTCATCCAGGCTTTGTTTCCCAACAATAGCCTTTTACATCAATTTCTGGGGCAATAGCGCACCCGGTTTCATTGTAAAACCCTCGTTGCTTGAATATATTCAAGCGTATGCTCGACGATGGCTTTACCGAGAGTTTTCAAGCGGCGCCCCAGCTCTTTGCAACTTAATGTTCGCTGAGGTGACTCACATATCAGCGATTACTTTTAGTGATATAAATCACATTTTGAGTTACGCTATTCCCCCATATGTTTTGTAGATAAATATCCGCGCTTTGCTCCTGCCAGCCGTTAAGTCAAGCGCAATCTATTTATTTTCAATAATATCGCCGGGCGCCTTGGCAACAGTTATGGCTCCAGCCTTTTTACAGGTCTTGCCGCCTGGTTGAATTTACGAAAGACTGGGATTTTCTTATTACCCATAATCAGGATAAATGGTTTGGAACTTGGAAAATATTACCGATAAAAATTCATTAGAGAACCATTTACAACTCGTTGCTGTTTTTTATCAGGCGTCGAGTGCAGCCATTATCATCATGGATGCGGCGTATAAAATTCTCGAAATCAATCCCGCTTTCACGGTTACAACAGGCTTTAGCTTCGCTGAACTTGAAAATAAACCGATTGTAAAAATTTTTGATTTATTTGTTAATTCCGCTCAGCAAGAAGAGATTATAGCTTCGATAAACGATCACGGCTCATGGAGGGGCGAATTACTAATCTACCGAAAAACGAAAGATTACCTGTCCGCATTGGTTTTAATTGACGGGGTGAAGCAGTTTGATGGCCGTATGAGTCATCATGTCGCGTTGTTGCTGGACATATCCGATCGCAAGCAATTGGAACATGAACTGCGTCATCACGCTGAATTTGATCCGTTAACCAACTTAGCCAATAGAAACTTATTTTTTCAGCGTTTAACGGATACATTAGCGTCGGCCAAACGATTCCAATATACCGTCGCCTTGTTATATCTTGATCTGGATGGTTTCAAACAGGTTAATGACAGCTTAGGCCATGGTGAAGGCGATAATGTCCTCATTGAAGTCGCCTACCGCTTAAGAAACGGTGTGCGGGAAGTCGATACGGCGGCACGATTGGGAGGTGATGAGTTTGTGATCATTTTAAACGGTACATCCAAAGAAATGATTGCCGTCACCGCCCAGCGAATCATTGACTTGGTGACTTTTACGGTAAAAGAAAAGGGTATGGAACTTCAGGTTTCCGCCAGCGTAGGTATTGCGATCTACCCTGACGACACAATGAACGCCATGACCTTGCTAAAATACGCCGATGCAGCGATGTACAGTGCTAAAATTAAAGGTAAAAGCCGGTTTTGCTGGCATATCAATTAACCTGGAAAGCCCAATACCATGTTCGATGCAAAAATAATCAATTTATCTACTATTCGGATTCTATATGTAGAAGACGACCCGGAAACACGGGAAGAAATGCAATCCGTGCTTGAGCAATTTGTGGCTGAACTCTACACCGCTCGCAATGGCCGGGAAGGCTTATTGTCCTATCTGGAACATCACCCCGATATTGTCATCACCGATATTCAAATGCCCGAAGCCAACGGCTTATCGATGGCCGCCGACATCAAAGCGCTCAATCCTACGCAACCGATTATTATTTTAAGCGCCTACAACGATGTGGAATATTTATTTCGAGCCTTGGAACTGGGCATTCAGCATTACGTCACCAAGCCCGTCAGTATCGAGCGCCTGTTACATAAACTCTCTGAAATTACCGAACAACTCAATCTGGCATACGAAGTTGAAAAGAATCGCAAGTTATTGACCCAATACAAATTTCTGGTCGATGAAAAAGCCATCGTCGAAAAATTTGATCGTAACGGGCAGATTGTCTATGTCAACCGGCATTTTTGTGAATTATCCGGTTACGCTGAAGCAGAGGTCTTAGGACAGCATTATTTATTCAACTTTGAAAAGACCGAGCAAAAAACACTGTTGGACGACTTAAATAAAACGGTCGGTGAAAAAAAGAAATGGCAGGGAATGCTGAAACTAATATCCAAAGCAGGCGATTTTTATCTTGTGGATGTTACTGTTGTCGCCATTGTTGATGCAGACGATGAAATTGAAGAGTTTGTCGCATTAATGATTGACGTTACGGAGACCTATAAAAAATTCGAACGCTTATCCAATAATCTGAAGCAAAACCTTATTCAGCAAAAGCACTATCTGCGCGAACCGGAAATTGATCCGTTAACCAACCTGGCCAATAGAAAGTTATTTTTTCAACGCTTGAGAGACACATTGACGTCAGCGAAACGCTTTTATTATACCGTCGCCTTGTTATACATTGATCTGGACGGTTTTAAACAGGTTAATGACCGCTTAGGCCATAGCGAGGGAGATAAGGTCCTTATTGAAGTCGCCTATCGTTTAAGCTCCTGTGTGCGGGAAGTAGACACGACGGCGCGCTTTGGAAGCGATGAATTTGTGATTATCCTGAACCGCACATCGAAAGAACTGATCGCCGACACGGTAAAGCGAATCATCGATTCCGTGAACTTTACAGTAAAAGAAAAGGGAATTGAACTTCAGGTTTCGGCCAGTGTGGGTATTGCGATCTACCCTGACGATACGACGGACGCGATGACCTTATTAAAATACGCCGATGCAGCGATGTACAGCGCCAAATCTAAAGGAAAACGTCAGTATTGCTGGCATGTTGATTAACCCGAAACATCCAATATTATGATTTATGATAACAAATTAATAAATCTGTCTACTGTTCGTATCCTGTACGTAGAAGATGATTTGGAGACCCGGGAAGAATTGCAATCCGTGCTTGAGCAATTTGTACCTGAACTCTACACCGCTCGTAATGGCCGGGAAGGCCTGTCGTTATATCGGGAACATCTCCCCGACATTGTCATCACCGATATTCAAATGCCCGAAGCCAATGGCTTGTCGATGGCCGCCGACATCAAAGCAATCAAACCGGACCAACCGATTGTTATTTTAAGCGCCTACAACGATGTGGAATATTTGTTTCGAGCCTTGGAACTGGGCATTCAGCATTACGTCACCAAGCCCGTCAGTATCGAGCGCTTGTTGCATAAACTGTCTGAGATTACCGAACAACTCAATCTGGCATGCGAAGTTGACAAGAATCGTAAATTATTAACCCAATACAAGTTGCTGGTCGATGAAAAAGCCATCGTCGAAAAAGTTGATCGCAACGGCCACATTGTCTATGTCAACCGGCATTTTTGTGAATTATCCGGTTATTCTGAAGCCGAGGTATCAGGACAGCATTATTTATTCAACTTTGAAAAATCCGAACAAAAAGCACTGTTGGACGATTTAAAGAAAACTGTCCTTGAAAAAAAGAAATGGCAGGGAATGCTGAAACAAACAACCAAAACAGGCAACATCTATATCGTGGATGTCAGTGTTGTCGCCGTTGTTAATGCAGACGATGAGATTGAAGAGTTTGTTGCATTAATGGTTGACATCACCGAGACCTATAAAAAATTTGAACGTTTATCCATCAACCTGAAACAGGACCTCATTCAACAAAAGCACTACCTGCATGAATATGAGCGCGCATTAGAGTTCGGCACGTCGTTATGTGTTGTTGATACGGAAGGCATTATTATCAGCGCCAACAAAAACTTCAGCACAACGCTCAATTACAATCCCGAAGAGCTGGTTGATCAATCCCTCTGCCATCTCATTCAGGATTGTGGTGACTTTAATGAACGCGTACTAAAAAAAGCAAAGCAGAAAGGATACTGTTCAAAGGTCGTCAAAATAATCGGCAAAGATGGTTACCAGCATACATTCAGCACTATTTTCGTCGGCATCCATAATGAACAAGGCGAGATTCATTCATTAATGAGTTTGAGCCAGGACATCAGCGAATCGATAAGACTTAAAGACGAAATCATTGAAACCCAGAAAGAATTAATTTATATCCTCGGCGAAGTCGTTGAAAATCGTAGCTATGAGACCGGTGCGCACGTAAAACGCGTAGCCCTCATTTCCGAATTACTGGCCTGCAAATGCGGCTTCGACAGCGAATATTCGGCGATGATAAAAGTGGCTTCTTCCCTGCATGATATCGGTAAAGTCGGCATCCCCGATGACATTTTAAACAAGTCCGGCAAGCTGACCGAGTCTGAATTTCAAGTCATGAAAAACCACGCCGACATCGGCTTTAAAATATTGAGCCGATCGGATAAGCCCCTGGTCAAGTTGGCGGCCACTATCGCTCATGAACACCACGAACACTATGACGGCAACGGTTATCCGGCAGGGCTGTCCGGTGAAAATATTGCTGTAGAAGCGCGAATAGTCAGTTTAGCCGACGTCTTTGACGCGTTAAGCAGCAAGCGAATTTATAAAGAGGCCTGGAGCATCGAGGAAATCCTGGATTATTTCAAGCGCAACAAATCGCTTCAGTTCGACCCTGACCTGGTGGATTTGTTTATCGATAATATTGATGAAATCCTGGAAATTCATAACCACTTACTGGATGTATAAAGACATGTCTTCAACAACACGCCCGTTTGCAATTGCCATCCTGCTTTATAGTGCGTTTGCACTGAGTGCGGAACCGGTCACGCCGGAAAAATTATCATTGGAAGATTGCATTCGCATTGCCATGGAAAGGCACCAATCCCTGAATGTCTCGGAAGCCAATGTCGCAATGGCTGAAGCACTCTATCAGCAGGCCATGTCCGCCTATTGGCCGAAAATCGCAGCCGAAGTCAATGCGCAGCGGGCTGACCAGGATCGTACTTACAGCCTGCAAGGTCAATTCGATTTGCCGCCTGCGGTCGGCGGGGCATTGACCTCGGTCGTGGCCCAAAGTAACCCGCAATATGCGCAGGCGCTGCAATTAGGACTCGCCAAACCGATCAGCGCGATTCCGATAAACATGGATGTAAAATTATTCGATCGCGATATCGCCACCTCATCAATCAATCTTACCTACCCGATTTTTACCGGGATGAAAAGAGAAGCCATCGTTGCGCAGGCCGAGAAAGGCGTCAAAATCGCCGAGGAAGGCCGACGTAAAACCAACCTGGAAATCGTCCGCGACGTAAAAAAATATTACTACGCCGCACAGTTCGCGCTACAGATGGAACAATTGGCCGATGATACGTTAGAGCGCTTTAAAGCGCTCGAAGACTTGACCGAGCGCCTCTATCAGCATGGCTCGATGAAAGTTAAAAAAACCGATTACCTGCGCACCAAAACCACTACAGCCATCACCCGCACCATGCGCAGTGAAGCCAAATATGCACGGGAATTGGCCCATGAAGCGCTCGGCAATGCCATGGGCCAGCCGTGGGACGCCAAATACAGCTTGGCCGAGGCGGGTGACGAGGCGTCACCGATAAGCGAAGAACTGAAACAATTAATCGATTCCGCACAATCCTTTAACCCCGACATTCAACAATTAAAACTCGCCGTAGAAATCAGCGACGATCAAATCACCGAAGCGCGCAGCGGCTATTATCCCATGATAGGCTTTCAGGCCGAGGCGCATCACATCATGACCGATTACCATTCCGGCTTGACCAATAACGCCAACCGCGACGGCTGGACTATCGGCATCGGCATGCAATGGAATTTATTCGACGGCTTTCAAACCACCGGCAAAGTGAACCATGCCAAGGCGCAACAACGACAACTGGAAAGCCAGCAAATCCTGCTCGATCAAGGCATCGCCTTACAAGTCAAACAACAGTTTTTAAGTATAAAAAGCAGCAGCGCGCAAACCAAAGACAGTAATGAAGCCGTCGGTTACGCGAGCGAAAATCGTAAATTGCATGTTCGTGCTTACCAGGACGAATTGGTTGAAACCAAAGATGTCATCGAAGCGCAAATTGTAGAAACCTTTGCCCAGGGCACGTATTACCGCTCACGTTACGCCCTGGAAATGGGCCTGTTGTCGCTGGAGTACCTGATCGGGCGTAATGTAGAATCATTAAATCAAGTACAGTAAATGGCCTCGGTTATTCGGAAGGATTTTAAGTGATCCGACTTGATGAGCTACCGGGTTAATCATTTGGCATCGGGTATGTTGTCTTTAAACCACCACCTTCGATGAATGCAGAATCAGATGTTTTTAAAACACGCCTACTATGTGTTAACCATCACATTGGTGATATTCGCCGGGTTCGCTGACGCCGGCGACTTATTTGCCGAGAAAACCCTGCGCATAGGCTTTCATGGCGCTTCGTTTCATGAATATTCCCGCGAAGACCTGGAGGTTTCTGTAAAAATCGTCACCGAAGAAATGGGCAAGGCGATTGGCATCGAAACGAATGTCGTTATTTATGAAGACATGAAATTGATGCGTACCGACTTTGAGAATGGCAAGGTCAATCTGATTTTTGCATCGCCGTTACTGATTGCAACCGAGATCAATCAAGACTTACTGGCGGATGGATTCATCTTCAATCCATCCGGCGGCAAGCCTGACAGCCTGGTTATCCTGACTAAAAAAAATACCGGCATGGATCATTTCAATTCATTTCGCGGAAAAAAGCTGGGATTGACTGAAAGTGATCCGGTTTCCGATCTGTATGTGAATTTTTTGTCACAGTCAAACTTTAAAAAAGACTATCAACAGGTTTTTAAAAAAATATCCCATGATAAAAAATCTCATCTGGTTATTCTCAAGTTATTTTTTGACCAGGTTGATGTCGTTTGTGTCTACGAAAACTTCTTTGAAGTCACCGGTGAATTAAACCCGCAAATATTTTCGAAAATCCAAATCATTGATCGCATTAACGGTATTCCTCCGGGTCCGGGTTTTTTTCATAAAAAGGTTGACCCGGTATTTCGAGAACAAGTTATTTCGGAAGTCATTAAAATGAATACTTATCCACGCGGCCGGCAATTCCTGGAAATCTTTAAAACCGAGCAAGCCCTTCGAGTCACGCCTGCCGAACTGGATAAGATCAGACAGCTATATAAAGAATATCAACACCTTAGAACAATAAATGGCCGTTAATCGTTTAAGTCAACTGGTTCGCGGTAGTTTGTTGACAATACTCATCATGTTGGCAAATTGGTCATACGCCGAAGATATATTTGCCGAACACAGCTTGCGGGTGGGATTTTATGCGCGAGCATTCCCTGATTTTTCTGCCGAAGATCTGGAAATTTCAGTGAAATTGCTTTCCGAAGAAATTGGCAAGGACAACGGAATAGCCACTACGGTGACGGTTTTTACCGATATTGCCTTAATGCGCAAGGAGTTTGAGCAAGGCAAAATCAACTTTGCCGTCGCTTCCACGTTACAACTTGCCAACGACTTTGATGACGCTCTGCTGGCCGACGGCTTTAGATTGGTCCTTTCCAGTGATCGCTCCGACAGCCTGCTGGTTCTGACTCGTAAAAATGAAGGCTTGGATAATTTCAAGCCATTACGGGGTAAAAAACTGGCGTTGGTTGAATTCGACCCGGTTGCCGATTTATATATCGATTTTTTAGCGCGATCTGAATTTCACAAAAGTTATCAAGCAGCTTTTAAATTAATGCCGCGCGAGAAAAAAGCCAACCAGATCATACTCAAATTATTTTTTGGTCAGGCCGATGTGATTTGTGTTTATCAAAATGCCTATCGCTTAGCGACTGAATTAAATCCGCAACTGATGTCAAAACTGCAAATCATTGCGCAATTGGACGGTATTCCGCAGGGCGCCGGTTTATTCAATAAAAAGACCCCTGCCGAATTCCGTGAACAGGTCATTGCGCTAGCCCTTAAGCTAGACTCGCATGCCCGCGGCCAGCAATTACTGCAATTATTTAAAGCCGATAAAGCCGTGCGTTCAACGCTTGCCGACTTGGCGGGGACTAAACTGTTATATAGCGCCTATAAGAAATTGAACAAACACAAATGAAAAAATTAATCACGTTTGGCTGTTTGAGTTTAGTCTTATATTTCAGTAGCTTTTTTATTGCCTATGCGGATAAGACCAGCTCATTCGACCCGGTTATGAGGCTGGGTATTTTTTATCCGCCTATCAGCGACGGCGCAAGCCGCGCCGATGTCGTGGTGGCATTTTCGTTGTGGGTTCAAGAGCAGGCTGCCAGTGTCGGTGTACGGGCAGCCGATGTTATGCTTTATGATTCAATTGATGACATGAGTGCGGCCTTTGACAGCGGAGCCATTAACGTGATCTCAGCGCCGCCGTTGACGATTGCCCTGCATTTCAAGCGGGAAAACTTGGCCGACGGTTATATTGGTTTACGAGCGCCCGGCAAACTAAACTCAGTGTTGCTGCTCGCCCGCACCGACAAAAACATTAATACGATCAAAGATATGCGCGGCAAGCGCTTAATTGTGCCGGAATATCACGAACTGGCGGACATGTTTTTGGATACCCTGGTTTTAAAAGAACAACATATGCCTTACAGACAGCTATTCTCTTCTATCAGTATCGAAAAAAAAGACAAGCGCATACTGCTGGATTTGTTTTTTGATAAAACCGATGTTGCGATGGTTAATGAAAGCGCCTACGAACTGATGAAGGAATTAAACCCGCAGTTTAATGAAAAAATTAAAGTCATCGCCAGTTATCCGACCAAATCAAAAAGCTATATGTACGTGAATAAAAATTATCCTTTCCGGCAAAAGCTTATCGACAATTATGCAAGAATCTCATCAAGTATAAGAGGAAAACAGTTTCTAAGTCTGTTTCAACAGGAATTGCTTGAGAGTTGCAGTGTTAGTGATTTGGACACCTATGATGAGCTATACCGGGAGCATAGTGATTTGTTAACAAAATATCGTAAAAAACACTAAATGAAAGCCAAGCAAATAAAATCAGTATGGGTCTTTTTCTTAGCAAGCGCGTTGATATTCGGAAATTACGGCTATACGAATGAAATCCGGAAAAAATCCGCACGCATGAATATGGGGTACTATTACAATTCAATCAGTGACGTAGCCAATCGCACCGATATTGAAATCTCCTTGAATTTTTGGGCAAAGGATCTCTTTACAACCGAAGCGAAGAAGCAGGATTTTACAATAACATCGGCTCTTCCCGATTTCGTGGGGTAGCCTCTATATGTAGTATTATGATATTTGTATGCCAATGAGCGTATCACCCCCACCTGCCGTCAGGAACCAAACCCCAAGAGAACCATGTTACTACAAATCCCCCTGGATATTCC
>SXIP01000271.1 GCA_005772825.1 Methylococcaceae bacterium
GATCCAGGTGATTGGTCGGCTCATCCAGTAATAACAGGTTGGGATTTTGATAGACCAGCAAGGCCAAAACCAGACGCGCTTTTTCGCCGCCGGAAAACGGCCTGACCGCTTCCAGCACCTTATCGCCGCGAAAATCAAAGCCACCCAGAAAATTGCGCAGATCTTTTTCGGTCGCCTGTTTATCCAATTGCTGGCAGTGCCATAACGGGCTTTCATCAAGGCGCAATTGCTCGAGCTGGTGCTGGGCGAAATAACCGATTTTTAACGCTTCCGCTTCCTGTCTTTTGCCCGACAAGGGCGACATGTCGCCGGCCAGGACTTTAATCAGGCTGGATTTTCCCGCACCGTTCGGTCCTAACAAGCCGATACGATCACCCGGTGAGATAGAGATGCCGGCCTGTTTGATGACGCAGGTTTGCCCGTAACCAATATCGCACTTTTCCAGGCTTAATAACGGATTCGGCATTTTTTGCGGCTTGGCGAAGCTGAAGTCAAACGGCGAATCGACATGCGCCGCGGCAATCAATTCCATGCGCTCCAACGCCTTGATGCGGCTTTGCGCTTGCCGAGCCTTCGTGGCTTGCGCCTTGAATCTATCGACAAAGCTCTGGATATGAGCGATTTCCCGTTGTTGTTTCTGGTAAGCCGATTGCTGTTGCGCCAGCTTTTCAGCGCGCATCCGTTCAAATGCCGAATAATTACCGGTGTACATTTCGGCTTTATTCTGTTCGATATGCACGATGTGATCGGTGATGGTATCGAGAAAATCGCGGTCGTGGGAAATCAATAACAAAGTGCCGGGGTATTTGCACAGCCAGTCTTGCAGCCAGATGACCGCATCCAGATCCAGGTGATTGGTGGGCTCGTCGAGCAGCAATACATCGGACCGGCACATAAGCGCTTGCGCGAGGATAAGCCGCATGCGCCAGCCGCCGGAAAACGAATTGACCGCGTTGTTTTCCTGCTCGAAGCTAAAACCCAAACCGTTCATCAAGCGTGAAGCCCTGGCCTGCGCGGTATAGCCGCCGATAGTGTCCAGCAATGCGTGCAGCTCCGCCTGTTTCAGACCGTCATCGGTCTGTTCGGCAAGCGCTAATTGATTTTGCAAGCGCCTTAGTTCCTGATCTCCGTCTATTACGTAATCAATGGCTGAAGCCGGAGTGGCTGGAGTTTCCTGCGCTACATGGGCAATTTCCAGGCCGGGCGGCATGGAGAAATCGCCTTCATCCAATTGCAGTTCATTCCTGACCAAGGCGAAAAAGCTGGATTTGCCCGCACCGTTCGCGCCGGTAAAACCGACTTTCTGGCCTTTGTGTATGGTGAAGGACGCATGATCAAACAAAACTCGCGCTCCTCGGCGCAAGGCTATATTTTTAAAATTCAGCATGGATATTCAAGATTGTTGGGGGGTTACTGCAATTACACGCTGTTATATCTGCGTTGATGACTATCATAAAATATTACGCGCTACCTTTCAGCAGCGTGAGAGGACGGAAATGTATTTGTCCGCCCTCCGGCATGGAAAGAGTTATTACTTGAAAGCCTTTAAGCAAAGCGCTCAATCATTTTTTCCGCCTGCTCGGCAAATTGCTCAAGATTGCCCTTTTTTACCGTATCAACGGGAATAACCAGCGCGGTGTTCAAATCCAGATAGATATACACGTAGCGTTTGCCGTATTCGACCCTGACCATATCCGCCCAAGGCATTTTATGCTTGCCGCTGGGCGATGTCTCTATCAGGTAATTGGACGTTTCCGGGTTTATGCTCAGCGTGTAAGTACCGAACAGGGTGCGTTTTTCTTGTGGGGTATAGCTTCGCAGTATCTGCGAACGCAAATCCAGCAACATTAATTTGGGCGATAACACAGCCCACAGCACAGCGAGAATCATGATGTAACCCGAGGTGTTCCTGTCGCCATAATAAAAGTAATAGTAGGCGCCGATTAGTATCATGATGCCGGGTACAATCCAGCGGTTTTTTTTCAGGTTATTTTGTAAATCAGGATTCTTCAGTAACTGCATTTCGTTAAAGTGGACTAAATCTTCCTGACGTAATTCGTATTCAATTTCAAACATAATCTTAAATTTTAGTTGGTATTAAAAAAATCATCGGTTATCGCTTTAGAAGCGCTAGTGCATTTTTATTTTCGCATAAACACTGCGCCTAAACGCATTGGACAGTGTTAGCATGGCCGTTCTGAAATAACCATGTATTGCAACCTGGTGCATTTTATATAACGACAGGTAAACCACTTTGGCGATAAACCCGCCGATACTCACCGTGCCCATCAAATTACCCATCAGATTGCCTACCGTGGTGTATTTACCCAAAGAAACCAGTGATCCGTAATCGTGATAAACATACTTCACCAGGCTGCCGCCTTTCAAGCGGTTGATGATGGATTTGCATAAAGTCGACGCCTGCTGATGAGCGGCCTGCGCCCTCGGCGGGACATTACCTTCATGGCCCTGCCAGTGACAGGCGGCACAATCACCCATCGCAAAAATCGCATCATCACTGGTTTTTAGCGTTTCGTCGACTACTAACTGGTTGATATGATTGGTTTCCAATCCATCCAGGTTCTTCAGCCAATCCGGTGCTTTAATTCCCGCCGCCCAGACTTTAATATCTGCGGCTATCATTTCACCGTCATGGGTCGTGATGCCTTCTTTAGTAACTTCAATCACGCGCCGACCCATCTTTAGATCAACGCCCAGATTAAGCAGTTGCTGATGCGTTGCATTAGCCAATTTGGTCGGCAATGCCGGCAATAATTGTGTCGCCGCCTCAATAATGGTCAGCTTGACATTGCTGGGCTCTTTGAGTCCGTACATTGCCAGAACGTTAGTCACTTCGTGCAATTGGGCGGACAACTCAACGCCTGTTGCACCCGCTCCGACTATCGCGATGGAAAGGGGTTTTACGTTCGCCGTGTCTTTGCCTACATAGCTTTTCATATAGGATTCAAACAATTGTTTTTGAAACTTGAAAGCCTGTGAGGTGGTATCCAGGAACAGGCAATGCTCCGCCACACCCTTTATATTAAACGTGTTGCTGACACTGCCGATCGACATGACCAAGGTATCGTAACGGAAGGTACGACCGGGAATAAGCTCTTCGCCGCTGTCATTTAGCGTGGGGCTGACATAAACTTCCTTTTTGACCCGGTTCAGGCCTTCCATTTTACCCAGTCTAAAACGAAAGTTATTGCGGTATCCCTGCGCCAGATATTCAACCTGCTCGGATTCATCCAGCGTACCTGCGGCAACTTCGTGCAGCAAAGGTTTCCAGATATGTGTCGATGCGGCATCAATTAACGTGATCTCTGCGAGACCTTTTTTACCTAACTTGCACCCCAAAGAAGTAGCCAGTTCAAGACCCGCCGCCCCGCCGCCAACAATCACTATTTTATGTTTCTCGATACTCTTGTCTGTCATTGCCATCCCCTCCCAAAAAATATGCCGGTGTACTATAACATTATATCGAAATATCGAATCAACACCCGAGCGACTGAATTTGCCGATAACAAACAACAGCGGTTGAAAACAAAAAAGCCCATCATGGATGGGCTTTTTTTAATATCTGAAGCAACTAACGATCAGTTTTTTGCCTTGTCGACAATCTGGTTGGCTTTGATCCAGGGCATCATGCTGCGCAGTTTTGCGCCAACGACTTCGATAGGATGCTCGGCATTCAAACGACGCTTGGCGGTCATTTCAGGATAGCCGGTCAATCCTTCCAGGATGAATTGCTTGGCGTATTCACCATTTCTGATGTTTTTCAACGCGATGCGCATGGCCAAACGGCTTTCTTCGTTGATCACTTTAGGGCCGGTCACATATTCGCCATACTCTGCATTGTTGGAAATGGAGTAGTTCATGTTGGCGATC
>SXIP01000272.1 GCA_005772825.1 Methylococcaceae bacterium
AATTCCAGGTGTTTAAGGACAACATCGACTCTTGTATTGCCGGGCTGGATATCCGTTTTAAAGACAAAATGCAATCTTTAATGACCATGAATTTCCAGCTGTTTTCTAAAAAAACCGAAAACTTGACCGTTTGAAGTATATGACAAAATAAGCGGAAGTTGATAGAGCACGCTGAAACCTATGGTTTTAATGGGGGCAAACAACAGTTTTGTATCCTGGTAAAATATGCGTTCTATAACTTAAGGGAGTTAAACCGTGGTTAAATCAGAACTGGTGCAGGTATTAAACGGAAAATTTCCAGATCTGCAGGAACGGGATGTGGAATTGGCGCTTAATTGCCTGCTGGCACAGATGGCGGATGCCATCGTCCAGGGCGAACGTATTGAAATCAGAGGCTTTGGCAGTTTTACCTGTCGGCATCGGCCACCCCGACTTGCCCGTAATCCTAAAACCGGTGAAGGGATGAATTTACCGTCTAAAGTCGCTATTCACTTCAAACCGGGCAAGGCAATGAGGGATCGAGTGAATGCGGCGAGTGACCAGAACGGTATTACCGAATGAACGTCGTTGGTGGGACAAACAATCCGATGAAAATGGGATCACTGGCCAATGACGGCGCTGTCATCAATTATTTTTCATTTACTTTATAAGCTAGGCGGTTGATATGAACGTAATACATGGCGCCTGGATTCCAGAAAACACCGACGACTTCATTCAATCCGGAAATTTTTACCTGTGGGTAGAAAGCGATGACGTTCGGAGTAAAGTTAAAAATACGCTGCATCCACAGCACTTACCGGAAAAGCCCTGTTTAGAATTTTTAAAAAATGAATTACTGATCCATTCACTGAGGGCAGGGCAGGGGACACACCTATCGCTGCTGTTGCCAACCTTCGAGGGTAAGCCGTTGCCGTCACCGGAGCTACAGCCGATTGAAATAGACGGGACGGTGGCGCTACAACACTGGCAGGTCTACGCGTATCCGTTGCAATCCCCTTTAAAAGCCATTAATAACATCCATTTTTTATGTTGCTATCAGGTCGGCAATAGCCGTGTCGGTAGTGATTTGTTGTTTTGGTATTACTTTAGCCAGTCGTTAAAGCAAATGCTGGCCAAGGATCAATATCTTCCGCTGCTGGTGAGTAGAAAAACGGGCAAGAAAATCGAACTGTATCGGCGCTGGCAGGTGGTAACGAGTAATTATGAAAGCCTGATACAAACAACTATTGCACAAATGCCGCCGGCTTGCAGCCAGCACTATCGACCGGAATCGTTGTTACGGCATTTTGCCGAGGTGGTGATTCATGAACTGCTAACGGCCGCCGCATTGGAGATGCCGCAGGTTTTTACCAAAAAAGTTCAGGATGATTTTTTAGCAACCATCTTGTTGGCAAAACAAACCGCTGAGCCGATGGCAATCTACCAAGTGCTCCCCGATGACTTTACATACTGGCAACAGTGGCAGCAAAAACTGCTCGGAACCGAGGCGCAAAACACCCTGCAATTGGGTTTACAATTACTGGAAGCCGATGCGGCGGCTATCGATCAGTGGCGTTTGGTGTTCTTTCTGTCCTCACACCAAGATCCCTCACTTAAACTGGATTTGGATGATTTTTGGGCGCATAAAGATCATTTTCATGGCCTGCTACAACAGCAATTCGGTGAGGCCATTGAGCAGCAGATTTTAATTAATCTGGCACAAGCCGCGCGCATTTATCCCAAATTATGGCAAGGCATGGAAGGCAGTGAGCCGACCGGTGTGCAGCTCAATCTGGAGGAAGCCTTTGCGTTTCTGAAAGAAAACGCCTGGATATTGGAAGATGCCGGTTTTAAAATTATTATTCCGGCGTGGTTGACCCCCAAAGGTCGCCGCCGGGCGAAAGTTCGTCTACGTTCGGGTGCTAAAGGCAAATCGGCGGCCGGTGCGCAGGCCTATTTTTCCATGGAGACACTGACCGATTACCATTACGAGCTGGCCATCGGCGATACAACGCTGAGCCCTGAAGAATGGCAACAACTGGTGGACGCCAAAGCGCCGCTGATCCATTTTCGCGGCCAATGGATGGAACTGGATCGCGATAACCTGCAGGACATGCTGGACTTTATGCAGCAGCACAATGACGCGACCCCTGAACTGTCGGTGCCTGAGTTACTGAGAAAATTAGCCGAAGAAGCCGATAGTTTTGAGCTGGATGTACAGGACAGTCTGGCGCAAATGCTGGCAAAACTCTCCGATAACAGCCAATGGGAACTGATCGATAACCCGGAAAAACTCAACGCCGAGCTTCGGGATTATCAAAAACGCGGGGTGGCCTGGTTGCGTTATTTGGAAAACTTAGGGTTAAACGGTTGCCTGGCCGATGACATGGGCTTGGGTAAAACCATGCAAGTCATTAGCCTGTTGGTCCTGGAACGCGAGCAAACCCGGCCTGCGCCGACGCTACTGATTGCCCCCACATCCGTCATCGGCAACTGGCAAAAAGAAATTGAAAAATTTGCTCCGCAGTTGACCACGCTGATGCATCATGGCAGTGAACGAGAACAACGTGTCGATGCTTTTAAGCAACTCTGTCTGCAGTATGATTTGCTCATCACCTCGTACACCCTCGCACGTAAAGACAGCAAATTACTGGGCGCCTTGCAATGGCGGCGCATTGTCCTGGACGAAGCGCAAAACATTAAAAATCCCAAAGCGGCACAAACCAAAGCCATATTAAAACTCAAGGGTGATTCCCGTCTGGCATTAACGGGTACACCGGTAGAAAATCGGCTGATGGACTTATGGTCGATTTTTAATTTCCTGAACCCCGGCTATTTGGGCAAACAAGCGCAATTTCGCAAAACCTACGAATTGCCGGTGCAGCGCGATAACGACCCGAGACAATCGGCTATTTTGAAAAAACTCATCCAGCCCTTTATCTTGCGGCGACTGAAAACCGACCAAGCCATCATTAAAGATTTACCCGACAAAATCGACAACAAGATTTACTGCAATCTCAGCAAAGAACAAGCGTCCTTGTATGAAGTCGTCGTGCAGGATGTGGTTGCGCAGTTAGAGGAAGCGGAAGGCATCCAACGGCAGGGTTTAATGTTGTCCACCTTGATGAAATTAAAACAAATCTGCAATCACCCCATGCAGTTTTTACAAGACGGTAGCGCCTTTAGTCCGGAACGCTCGCACAAATTGGAGCGCATCAGCGAAATGCTCGAAGAAGCCATGGCCCAAGGTGACAGCGTCTTGGTATTTACCCAGTTTACCGAAATAGGTGAACACATGGAACGCTATCTGGCACGCGAAAAACACTATAAAACCTATTACTTGCATGGCGGCACGCCGCGCGCCAAACGCGAGCAGATGATCAGTGCCTTTCAAGACCCGGAAACCGGCCCCGCCGTGTTTATCCTGTCGCTCAAAGCCGGCGGCGTCGGAATCACCTTAACGCAAGCGAATCATGTATTTCATTTTGATCGCTGGTGGAATCCGGCCGTTGAAAACCAGGCCACCGACCGGGCCTTCCGTATCGGCCAGCAGAAGAATGTCTTTGTGCATAAATTTGTCACCCTGGGTACCCTGGAAGAGCGCATCGATCAGATGATCAGCAACAAGCAAAAAATGGCCGACAGCATCGTCGGCAATGACGAAAGCTGGCTGACCAAGCTGGACAACCAGGCGTTTAAAGAATTGATTGCCCTCAATAAACACAGCATTATGGAAGATTGACATGAGCAAATACGCAAAAACCTGGTGGGGACAGCGCTTTATTGAAGCCTTGGAAGATTTTACCGACAGTGGCCGTTTGCAGCGTGGGCGATCCTATTCCACCGACAACCGTATCAAGCAATGGGTACTCAAAGAGGGCAAAGTCGAGGTAAAACTGCGCGGCAATGTGAATCCCTATTTTGGCGTTTATAAAGAGCCGACCTATACAGTCAGTGTGCAAATGATCCATCTATCTGCGGCACAATGGCAAACAATCATTCAAAAACTCAGTCAACGCGCCAGCTTTATCGCCCGGTTGCTGCTCAACGAAATCCCGGAAAACGTAGAAACCGTCTTTGCCGATCTTGGCGTGCATTTACTGCCAAAAGATTATCGGGATTTTAAAGTAGCGTGCAATTGCCCGGATTATGAAGTGCCGTGTAAACACATTGCCGGTGTCTGCTATCGGCTGGCTGCGCAAATGGACCAGGATCCGTTCCTGTTATTTGCAATGCGCGGCCTGGCGCCGGAACAATTGTTACAGGAATTAGCCAACTCACCCTTGGGAAAAGTGTTAAGTGATGCTAAAAGCAGCACGCCTGAAGCATTAGTGCCGCTGACCAGTTTTTACACCCGCCCCGTCCCCACAGAATTGTCGCAGCCAATCAGCCCGAAAATTTTTTGGCAGGGGCAACAGCCTTTACCCAAAGCGATAGAGCCCAGCCAATCTGCCGCTATTCCCGCGCTGTTAATCAAAAAAGGCGGTGATTTCCCCGCGTTTTGGCGCAAACAAAACTCCTTTATTGAGGTCATGGACGATTTTTATGTCAGGATGCGTAAGATTATTTTGAAAGGCGTGTGATTGTAGGTGACTCTCCGAAAACCTTTTAGCACCATCATCCAAGCGATCAGAAAGCAGCTTTTAGGGTCATTGTTCGAAGACAGCTCGCCGGAAAAATACCTGACGGTGCGTTATAACGATCTCCTGGCGCCGATGATTAAGGCTATCCAGGAGCAGCAAAAAACCATCACGGCGCAGCAACAATCTATAATTCAGGGTCTGCGGATATCTTGCGTGTCCATGGATCTAGGATTTTTTAGTTAGGTAACGCGCAACAAATAACCTATCTGTTATTATAAGTTTACTTCCCCCTCTTTTTCAAAGAGGGGCACCCATTTTCGTGGGTATTATATTTATTGCGAGTTATAGAGTCCGAAGCTAACAAAGTGACATAGAAACGAATTTACTAAGAGTTAGCCTTCATATGCAGTTGGGGCTATGTCGCTTAATTGGCTTCTGTATCTATACCTTAGTCAGACGTGCCGTCTAATGGCGCTAATGCCCGTTTCCATAGGAATTCTTTCGCCTGATCTATGTTTCATCCATGCATACAATGCCCACATCCGCCACCATGATTATCGAAAATTCCACCTCTATTATTTTCGTGCGCGACGTTAACAAGACTTATGCCAGCGGTTTCCAAGCACTTAAAAAAATCAACCTGGAGATTAAACGCGGTGAGATATTCGCTTTGCTCGGACCCAATGGTGCGGGCAAGACGACACTGATTAGTATCATCTGCGGTATCGTCAATGCCACTTCTGGCACCATCATCGCCGACGGTCACGACACCGTGCGAGACTACCGCGCGGCGCGGGCAACTATAGGGTTAGTGCCACAAGAACTACAAACGGATGCGTTCGAGTCGGTCTGGGCCACGATCAAATTCAGTCGGGGGTTATTCGGTAAGGCGCCCAACGCAGCATACCTGGAAAAAGTGCTGCGTGATCTGTCCCTGTGGGACAAACGCAACGAGAAAATAATGTCACTATCTGGCGGCATGAAACGCCGAGTGTTGATTGCCAAGGCTCTCGCACATGAGCCAACGATATTATTCCTCGATGAGCCGAGTGCTGGCGTGGACGTGGAGTTACGCCATGACATGTGGCGTATGGTGCGCGAGTTGCGTGCGCAGGGCACCACCATTATTCTGACCACTC
>SXIP01000273.1 GCA_005772825.1 Methylococcaceae bacterium
AATTCCAGGTGTTTAAGGACAACATCGACTCTTGTATTGCCGGGCTGGATATCCGTTTTAAAGACAAAATGCAATCTTTAATGACCATGAATTTCCAGCTGTTTTCTAAAAAAACCGAAAACTTGACCGTTTGAAGTATACATCGGCAAATTCGTCATGCACTGCCATATCCTGGATCACGAGGACCTGGGCATGATGGAAGTCGAGGAAGTCGTTGATACCGCCGGTGGAGTAGTGGCTCCGCACGCTCACTAATGCGGTACCAATAACTACCGTTAACCGACTGGTTTCCACTAACCCGGTTAACCGGTGCCCATTGCGCTCACGGCGATAAATAATGTCGTGAGCGCTTTACTATCCTTTACAGAGATTTCTTATGTTCCAAATTAGTGTCGGCTTTCCTTTATACAACGGATGCACCTTGCTCGATTTCGCAGGCGCAACGCAAATCTTTACTCAATTTGTCGCAGGTTACGAGACGCTGTGGCTGGCTGCGACACTGGACCCAATCACCACGACCGAGGGCGTTCAGGTTGTGCCGCAAAAGACCTTTGCAGCGGTGCTGGACGAACAACAGGGCTTCGATATCTTGTTTGTACCGGGTGGTGGAGACGATGTTGCGACGGTCATGCTCGATGCGGATTTTGCCGGCTTTTTGCAAGCAACCGCAGCCAATAGCCAATGGGTAGGCTCGGTATGCACCGGCGCATTCCCTTTGGCCGCCGCCGGTTTATTACAGGGTTGTCAGGCAACCACTTACTGGAGCCAACTGGGTAATCTGGCGCTGTTTCCCGATATATCCGTCCCTGATGGCTACCCGCGTTGGGTTATCGACGAACAACAGCGGCGTTTCAGCGGCGGTGGTATTTCGTCGTCCATCGACCTGGCCCTGGAACTGGTGCAACGCCTGAGCGGTGTCCGGCAAAGGCAAGCGGCGCAACTTAGCGCCCAATATGCGCCTGAACCGCCGTTGCCTCCGTCGGGCGATCCCGACAAGGCGCCCGCAGACATCACAGAGAATCTGCTTGATAACCAGCAGGAATTTATTGCGACGATACGGGAAGCGACTTTGACGGTGATTGGCGAGTGTTGCGAGTAACGCTGGCCTGCATCATCTAAGCCGTAGCCATAATCAAAGTGCGCGATGCGCACACTGCAAATAAACCATACAACTATCAATTAAATCCGGAGGAAAAATATTATGTCTGACCTCAACGCATCGCCTTCATCCCGCTACCAACGGGTAAAAACCATTCTTAATACAGCAGCGGAAGGCGGCGACGCCAATTACCAGGGCTACGGTAAATTTTGGGAACTGCCGCTGGAGCAATTTCTTAATGTGGAAATATACGGTATACGCATGATTGCTCCAGGGCCTGATGCGTCATCAAGCACAGCGGCAGCGCCTGTACAAGGTGGCTGTTGCCATCATGCCCCGAAACCGGCGGCTGCCGCAGCTGATCCGAGCGGCAAGCGCTCGGCGGCTTCGGGTCTGATTAAAGGGCTTTACGGCCAATACCCGTTTGACGGCAGCCAGTTCCCGCGCTTGCCTTGGGGCGGTACAGCGGTCGCGGCCTCCGACATTGATTTCATTGCCCAATGGATAGATGACGGCTGTCCCGCCGAAGATGAAAACCCGGATCTTCAACGCCTCAATGCCCAGCGTCGGGCCAGGGCGTTAGGTGATGAAGCGCATCCTCTGGCGAGCACGTCGACCAATGCACAGCGCAACGACAACAGCGCGCCGATAGTGCGCAAAAACATCAATAGTCTGAGCGACGACGAACTACGTCGCTATCGCGCAGCCATCGCCAAGATGCGCACTTATGATCAATTCTTCCTCGACGAGCGCAGCTTCAACTGGTGGGCGCGTATTCACGCCAATAACTGCCAGCACGGTTGGGAGGAGTTCCTGCCCTGGCATCGCTTGTATCTTTACTACTTCGAACAAGCCTTGCGCGACATTGACCCGACCGTCGCGATTCCTTATTGGGACTGGACCGATAATTACGACCAGGATCAAACCGCGGTGACGCCGGACAGCGGCGTTATCCCGGAAGCCTTTCGTTGCTGGATAGACGCCCAGGCGCTGGTTAATCTGCAAGGCAAAATACCCGACACCGATCTTGAAAAATTGCGCACCATCGAAGGCCAAACCTACAACTCCGGCAATCGCCTGTTTACTGCAGCAGGTATTGAATATCAGGAAAACAGTGCTGAGACCATCGCCATCCTGGCCGAATTACAGCGCGTAAATCCCTTGTGGACCGACAAGCGCTGGCCTGGCGGTAACAACAATCTGCTGTTCGAGGATTACCCGGATACTGACGACATCGATCATATCCTGGACATAGGCAATTTCTTCAACTTCGGCAGCGGCCCGTCGGCGAATCATTTTTTCGGCGCGGTGGAGAATGTGCATAACTTGATACACAACTTTTCCGGCGGCATTAATCCTGCCAACCCTAATGAAACCGGTTATATGGTGTCGCCCGGTACGACCGCCTATGACCCGATTTTCTGGTCCCATCACTCCAATGTCGACAGACTGTGGGCCGAGTGGCAGGATCGTCATCCCGGTAATAATCCCGATAATCCCAATGCCGTGTTACCGCCGTGGGCGCAGAATGTACAGGAAACCTACAGCATCGCCGAGTTCGGCTATGAGTACATGAAATCCTCGCATTACTACCCGACAGATAACAGCCAGGGCATGGTGCGCTTTACTTCAGAACCCGCGCAAACACCCGCGCATGTCATCGACAAGCACCGCAAGGCCGAAGTGCGTCTGCACCATATCCGCTATGCACAACGCGGCGGCCTGGTGCGGGTATTTCTCAACCAGCCGGGCGCAGATTCAACAACCCCGACGCGCGGTAATCCTGCATTTGTCGGCCAGTTCCATTTATTCATGGGTTCCTGCGTCGGCGGCGAAGGCCATTGCGCCGAGCCGCCTGATCACAAACGCCCCTTCGATCGTCGACCACGCCATCGCAAAACCGCATCGCACCTGCGTTTTGATGCCACCGCTACCGTACAACGCCTGCTGGAGCAAGGCGCAAGCGATTTTACCGTGCAGGTGGTCACGCTCGATATTCAGGGACAACCGGCTGACGATGTGCTGTTCCTGCGCGGAGTTGCGCTCAACTTTTTCGATTAATCCATTTAGCTTAAGCCATTTTGATAAAAGCATAGTCACGAGGATCAACCCATGACCACACGATTTAAAATCCATCCCGCCATCGGCATTGCCCGTCTCGGCAACAGCCCCACCGAATTCTGCATTTCGCCGGAAGCCCCCGGTGAACTACCGATTGCCTGCGATCAGGACGGCAACACGCAAGCCGACCCGCAACACGGCGAACAGCGATTGAACCAGGACTTCTGGGATAAGGAAGGCCGCATCAAACGCCAGGCGGCGCGGTTTCGCATTTATGCTTATAGTGACGCCAACTCTTCCGGGCAGGAACTGAGCATTGGCCAGGAACTGGACGTATTGATGCAAAAAACCGGGCAGATACTGACCGGTACGCTCGTCGATATTAACTGGACGGCTTATATCGCCAACAAAAAAGCCACCTGGTATCAGTTTCAGGAAACCAATGGCGAGCATGGTTATGCCCCCGATCATCCCTTGCGTAACGCCGAGATGACCGATGTCGATTTACGCCAGAACCTGATTATCGATCCGGGCCCGCAAAGCGTATCGATAGTTGATCCCGATCAACGTCGCGCGGCTTTCGCCAAAGGCGGCAATCCGGGTTATGCGCAAAGTTTTCCGCCCAGGTTGCAACCCAACAGCATCGATACGCTGGGTGAACTGCTGGCGGTCGAACAGGATGGTCATGGTCGCTTGCTGGTGTTGGGCGGCTACGGCAATTCCGGTTCGGTAAAAAAAGACCTGAGCCAGCCGCATATCAGTAGTTTCGCCAATAACGACGGCTGGTTCGACGATACCTCCGATGGTTATGTAACGGCAACATTGCAAATTCATGTCACCAAAGTCAACGGCAAAGTGCCCTCCGTGCCTTATTCCGACCAGTTTATCCCGGTCGACGAATCGGCCTGGGTTATCGTCGGTTATCCGCGTTATGCGCCGCAACTCCAGGACATGATTACGCTAAACGACGCCGTTTACGATGTCATGCTGCGCGAGCTGGCTTACAACAACTGTATTTACGGCGTGCCGCCTTTCGACAACGCCCAAAAACCGCCGACGACGCCGTCGGAACTGAAATTGTGGCGCGAGCAAGCCGTCTGGAATCAAAATTACTACCCGTATTTCTGGCGCGACATCTGGCCGATACTGCAACGCCCCGAAAATTACCAGTGGGTGCTGGATTTTGATTCCTTTACCGGCGGCGATCCGCACAACACGACGCCGGGAGGCGGCGGTAATTTCGACCCAGAGCTGTTATCCATAGCGCCCTATCACGATCAGGAACCGACCGAGCGCGCTTACCTGCATCAGCGCCGCCGCCTGATCTACGGCGTCCTGCGCCAGCCGGGCGAGGAAAACCAATATACCCGCGCCATTACCCGAAGCCTGTCCAACCAGCCGATTATCGGCATGCCGGATTTATGCGGCGATAACCCGATCAGCAATGTCGCGCCGTCGAAATTTCTGCGTCTGACCGACACCATGCTGTTTATGCTGAAACAATGGGCGGAAGGCAAGTTCATCAATGAACGCAAGGAAGGCATCAGCTCAAAGCCATTGTCCGAGGGCGAAGCGCTGGATCAGGGTGTGCTCAGCAATCTGTTGGGTGGGGCGTTTTGTCCCGGCGGGGAAGTGTCATGGATACTCCGTAACCCGGCTATCTACGCCAAGCCCTATCGTATCCGGCAGCGCGCCGTCATCACGCCCGGCGCGTTGCGTTTATCGGCCAAGGAACTCGGTACGCTGGAGGGCGCTTATGACATTGCACTGGGTCTGGAACCCGGCGATATTACCAAATATGACGCGCTACCCTGGCAAGCCGATTTCAATGAATGCTCCACGCAAGACATCGACATCACCTACGAGGACTGGAACAGCATTTATCCCACCAGTGTCGGCGATCCAGTCGCGCCGATCATTCAAAGCATTTTCTGGTGGCCGACGCATCGGCCGATGATGGTGTTCGATACGCAATGGAACCCGCAAGACAAGCAACTGGAATTAACCGGGCAGGTACAGTGGTCCGGCAATATCCCGCAAAGCAACACCGGCGATTTGCAGATGGTGACCGCATGGGCAGACCTGGGCTTTATCGTCAATATCAGCAGTGATCCGGGTAGTCCGCAGTTTGGACAGATCAAGCCGCCGGTAAAAAATAGTTAGCTTCCTTGAGCAGTAAGGTTTTTGCTAGGGGCCGGACGGGCTTTGCAAAACCGTCCGTAACATCTCTGCTATGCGGCATTAACTGTATTTTATCTGGAAGTTATTTTGAAATATCAGGGGCCGGGTTGAAAACCCGTCCCGCATAGGGTGTCGGCTACGGCCTGGAAGGCGCGATTCCCGATGCGATTGCCAAACAGGTCATCAGCGAAATCATCACGCCGTATTTTAAAACAGGCGACTTTGCCGGCGGGATTGATGCCGGGGTTGCACAGCTGATGAAACTGATCACCGGTGAATCTTTGCCTGCGCCTGCTCAATAATCGGCTTCAGCACCCAGTGAAGGCGCTTTTATGTTTATCGTTGTGGGCGGGCTGATTGTCGGGTTTATATTGTCAGCAATCATCGGGCGCGTCATGGGTGGATTACTGGCAGGTTTGGGAGCCGGTGCCGTGGCTGCATTGTTCTTTGGCTTGGGCTTTCTGGTTGTGATGATAGCGCTGATGATTTTCTTCATGGTCAGTGTTCGCCATAGCGGTGGAGGCGGTTGGTCAAACGGTGGCGGCGGTGGCAGCTTGCCTTTTCCAAGACAGTGCTTGACGATATTGAAAAGGCGGTAAAACAGTCTGTGCGCCTGCACAACGGCGAACTTCGTTTTGCCGTTGAAAATGCACTGGCGCCGGGTTGGGTATGGCGAGGTATGTCGGCGCGTCAGCGGGCGACGGAAATCTTTTCAAATTTGCGGGTATGGGATACCGAAGAAAACAGCGGCGTGTTAATTTATGTGCTGCTGGCCGACACGGAAGTTCACATCGTTGCAGACTGTGGGATCGCCGCGCGCGTGGCGCAAACCGAGTGGGATGCAATCGCCGGGGCCATACAGGGCGCATTTCGGCAGGGTGACTTTCGGAACGGCGAACTGCGAGGTATCGAAGGTATCACAACAATACTGGCGGCGCATTTTCCGGCAAAAGCAAATAATATCAACGAACTGCCGGATATGCCGATTATCATTTAAAGCTAATTTCAACGTGTTAGGCAAAACTGGCTGGTCGAAATAGCAATAAATATATTTATAATCAATATGTTATAAAATATTGGTTCATAGTTGAACTGACGGGTCTATGGCGCGCCCTGGAAATTCAGTGAATGTACACATGGTTCCATAAACCCCCTATTAATTGATGTTTTTGTGATTTATGTCGCATTATTTTTAGGAAATTTAGTATTGCCTTATGTTTTAATGTGCACAGTCTTAGAGTAGCATAATTAATACGGGGGATTCTTAAATAGAGCCACATTAAAATGACTAAATTGTGTTATGAAAATCGGTAAAACACCTCTAATGCCGCTCAGCTGATTTAGGAATCTGGATAATGTCTGATGACGAGTAATTTAATGAGTCATTATGTTTTTGTGTGCCCGCCACATAACTTGGCTGTATGTGTATTCCGTCCGTGGGTGACTGTAATAAATACCCCATTCTCTGAAAGAAGTATTTGGAAACTCGATGTTAATGCCAGAAATGACGTCGAGTTTCCAAATAGCCTCTACTAAAGATTTTTCAAAGTGATACTCGATTAGTAAGCTGTCTCAGCTAATTCGTCATGCCCTGGAAGGGAAAGGCGATTTGATATCGGCTTGAAGTATCATGCCTAATCAGGAAGCGATAAGGGGTGTCAGAATCGTATGGGGTCAAAAACCAAAAACGAAGATCTCAATGTAGATTATAAGGATCAGCTATGTCTTCAGTATTATTTATTACTTCGCTCTTAGTAACTGTGGGTTTGATAATCGTCTTGTATCCTTTTGCTCAAAAGATAGGGCTATTGGACAAACCGAATCACAGAAAACTACATCAAAAGCCAATTCCTATAATAGGAGGCTTGGCAATTTATCTCGCCATATTATTCACATTATTGGTTAATGACATTTCGTCCTTTCATCAAGCAGCTTTTCTCAGCGCAGCAACAATCCTGGTTTGTGTAGGTTTAATCGATGATTACAAAGGATTGAGCGTAAAGTTCAGAATAATCGCCCAAATTGCAGTGGGATTCATTATGACCGAATTTGCGGGAATAAAAATAACTGAATTGGGGGACTTATTTGGTTCCGGTAGTATTGAGCTTGGTGATTTTTCAACGGCGTTTACAATCTTTGCGGTTGTAGGCGGCATAAACGCTTTTAACATGATTGACGGAATAGATGGGCTGGCCGGCAGTCTGACATTGATATCAATTACAACGATTGCCATGGTCTCTTGGCTTTCTCAAAACTGGCCGGTTTATTATTTCTGCATCATTCTAATCGCATCAATAATTGCTTTCTTACTATTTAATTTACGCATTGTCGGACGCAAAAGAGCATCAATCTTTTTGGGTGATACAGGAAGCACCTTGCTTGGCTTTTCGGTGTGTTGGCTATCGATTTATGCATCACAGGGGGAAAGCAGAATAATTACGCCGACCAGCGTTTTATGGCTAATGGCAATCCCGCTTTTCGACTCTGTTAGCATCATGTGTCGCCGAATGAGCAAGGGGTGTTCGCCTTTCTCTCCAGACCGTGAGCATTTGCATCATATTCTGTCCAAAGCAGGTTATAAAGTGAACCAGAAACTGATAATTATCGATTTTTTTGCAGTGGCATTATCGCTTATAGGCACCATTGCCAGTTTTTTTCTAGGAGTGCCGGAGTGGATATTGTTTTTTTCTTTCTTATGCTTGTTTGCAGGCTATTACTGGTGTATGAACTGCGCCTGCAAAGGGGGGAAGGTTTCCCAAAGCCATGAAACAGTACCGCGAAATTGAAGAAAGCTAGAGTCTGATGATAAGCGATTTTTACTTTCTGCAACTCGGAATGCTTTGTTTTGGCTTTAATTATAAAGATGTGTTTACAAGCTGAGATAGTTGGTTTGACATCCCTTTTTGATTGCGGCCTATCATCATAACAAATCATCTATGAGTAGAAGACATAAAGCAGGTCGACGTTATAAACGGCACCGTTCATCACGGAATTATCGGATTATCGCTATTTTTGTCAGTTTATTATTAATGAGCATAGGATTTTGGTTCTATAAAGAAGTATCAGGCTTGAAAGCCGCGGCAGTATGGTTCGAAACCAAGGCGGCATCGAGCAGCTTAATATCATTGCCGAAAGATGATGCTCCTCATCAATCCAAGATGGAGTGGTGGTATTACAATGGGCATTTAATAGCGGAATCGGGCAAAAAGTACAGTTTCCACTATACTACATTTATTGTGAGCAATGTGACGACAATGATGGTTAGTCATGTTTCTTTTACGGATCATCGGGCTGGAAAACATTACATGGAACAACGCAGTACAGCTGAGATTTTGCCAAGTAATACAGCCAATCACTTCGAATTTACCTCGGGTGATTGGCGCATGTCAGGTGGCAACGGCATTGACCAGCTGCAAGCATCAACACCTGAATTCAGTTTTAATTTTCAATTGGTGAGTAAACAAGCTCCGGTATTTCATGGTAAAGACGGTGTTATTTCATTGGATTCGGCAGGCAGCAGTTATTATTATTCGCGGACTCGCATGGCAATTTCCGGAACCGTCAAAATTGGCGGACATACCGAAACGGCCAAAGGTCTTGCCTGGTTTGACCATCAGTGGGGCGACTTTTCAACACCTCAGCTATCATGGGACTGGTTCAGCCTGCAACTCGATGACAATAGCGATATCATGATTTATCAGTTGCGGGACAAGTCCGATAATGAGGTGCTTTATAGTGGCAGCTTCACCCTGAACGGTAAAACAGAAATTCTCTCAAGCAATGATTTTTCTCTAAACAAAAGTAAAAAATGGGTCAGCAATAAAACCGGCATTAGTTATCCGATCGAGTGGCTATTCAAAGTCCCAGCCAAAAATATAGATGTAACCATTAGCAGCGTCCTGAACAACAGTGAGTTTGACGCCACATTGACAACCTATAATGTTTACTGGGAAGGCGCTGTTCAAGTGACGGGAACCCATACCGGACAAGGGTTTATGGAATTAAGCGGCTATAAGAAAAATTGATTTGATTTCGATAACACATAACTTAACTATATTTCAGACGAAATTATGGTGATTAACCGAATGATAAGGATATAGCATTTTTGTTCAATAACATTCTTGTTGTCTGTGTAGGCAATATATGCCGCAGTCCTATGGCGGAAGCGCTCTTTAAAGCGGCTCTTAGTGAAATCAGACAGCACAATTGTTCGGTTATTTCGGCTGGTATTAGTGCATTGGTCGGGCATAAAGCGGATGAGAAGGTTAGTCGGCTTATGTTGGCAAGAGGATTGGATGTTTCTCAGCACCGAGCTTGCCAGTTAAATCAACAAATGATACGGAAGGCTGATCTTATTTTAGTGATGGAGTTAGCTCATAAAATGCATATTGAAAATAATGAGCCTAGTGCAAAAGGGAAAGTTTTTAGATTGGGCGAATGGGACGGCTATGACATCCTGGACCCCTATCAATTGGATATACAGGCTTTTGAGTCGGTGTTGGTCCAAATTGACCAAGGAGTAAGCCAATGGGTCAAGAAACTTTACCAGTGAAAATATGTGAGGCTTAGCTTAGGAGCGTGCATAAAATAATTTTGACAACTTCCCCCCTCCCTCCGGGATGACTGCATGGACAGATATTTGCTCCTGCAATATCTACATTCCCCACCGCCGTGTGGGTTATGCAGTAGGTAGGGCAATGCCGGGAGCAATTGCCGAGAGAGCTGAGGTGAAAAATAACATTATATTTTTCTGCTGACGCTATACATTTTAAAGTCGTGATAATTAACCAAGAACCGAATATTGAATACGCGAGTACAAAATATGCTAGAAAAATTCTTACCTTACATCTTGTTGATAGTGGTTAATTTAACCGGCTGCACAGTAATTCCCGGTATGCATATGGATTACTCTGGGCAATCCAGCACTGAGCTGCCGGTTGCGGAAAAAAATAAAACTATCTTAAAAAAACTGAATATCAAGACGATTACCCCGCAAATGATTGTCGATCTGGAAAAGAATATCAACAACCGCAGCTTAGGCCCTAATAATGCGGCGAATCTTTATTTTGATTATCGTATCGGCTCTAAATCCGTAAAAGGCACACCGGCATCACAAAGCCGCAACCAATATTTGGTTGGTCCAAGAGATATTCTCAACATTACCGTATGGGAACACCCTGAATTGACCATCCCCGCCGGTGAATTTCGTTCTGCTGAAAGTGCAGGTACTGTTGTCGGCGAAGACGGAACCATCTTTTTCCCTTACGCAGGTATTGTAAAAGCAGCAGGACGAACGGTTGAAGAAATAAGAGCTGAGCTAACTAAAAAATTATCCATATATATCGAACAAGTTCAGTTGGATGTACGAGTGACTTCATACCGTAGCCAACGGGTTTATGTGGTTGGCGAAGTCAATCAACCGGGTATTCAAACGGTAAAAGACATTCCCCTGACTGTTTTGGAAGCGATAAATAGCGCGGGCGGAGTGCGTCCGGATACGGCAGACTTGCGTAATGTCACACTGACGCGTAACGGTAAAACCTACAGCATTAATCTTTTATCGCTCTATGAAGGGGGGGATATTACGCAAAACGTAATGTTGCAACACGGTGACGTACTGAATGTACCGGATAATAATCTCAACAAAATATTTGTTATAGGTGAAACAACCATTGGTGGTACCGGTTCAGGAAGAACACGCAGTGTTTTAATGAATAAAGGCAGGATGACTTTGACAGAAGCGCTTAGTGACTCTGGAAGCGTTAACCAAACCACATCGGATTCTTCGCGAATCTTTGTTTTTAGAAGCGGGATTAACAAATCCGAAATTTTTCATCTGGATGCAAAATCGCCAGACGTATTAATCCTGGCTGATCGATTTCCTTTGCAGCCACGCGACGTGGTCTTTGTTGATCGAGCAGAAGGTATTCGTTGGAATCAAATCATTGAACAAATCGCCCCCACGCTTTTATTGTTGAATGCGGCACTTGGTCGATTTTAATCACACCCATTATTAAAACTCTCTCTTCTGCCAACCGGCAATCGTAGCGTTCAAACGACTAGAAAAACTAACAAAAATATAGAAGACCGCATGGCAAACCAACTCTTAGATGCAACAAACCAACCTGGGAACTATCAATCCAATCAAGAGGATGATGAAATTAATATAGGGGAATTAATCGCGATTATTTTTGATGGTAAGTATCTGATTGGCATTATAACATTGATTTTTTTAGCTGCAGGAGTCGGTAAAGCACTGTTAGATACACCTATTTACAAAGCCGATGCCATGCTTCAGGTTGAAGAGAAATCAAATTCGCTTGATGCCTTGGAATCCGTTGCACCCTTGCTGGAAAGCAAGACGCCCGCTTTAGCGGAAATTGAAATCATTAAATCCCGCAAGGTGCTGGGAGAAACCGTTAAAAATCTCAATTTGGATATTGTCGCCAAACCAAAATATTTTCCGATAATCGGCGAAGCCATTGCCAGGCGTTTTGAAAAATCAAATATAAATGGCTCGGTATCGGCTCCGTTATTTGGGCGGGATAAGTATGCCTGGGGTGGCGAGGCGATACGAATTGACACATTAATAGTACCTGAGAGCTGGATTGGCAAAGGATTAATTTTACTGGCCGGAAAACAAGGAAATTTTTCATTATTTTATAATAAGCAATTGATTCTTAAGGGAGAAGTAGGAAAGCCTCTGATCAGGCAGCTAAAAGACAGCCAGGAAACGCTTGAACTGTTTGTATCGTTGTTAAAAGCGCGGCCCGGCACACAATTTATTGTCATGAGACAATCTTTAGCTAGCGCGATCAACCAATTACAAGATGGCTTTACCGTCGCTGAGAAAGGTAAAAATACAGGAATTTTAAGTTTTACGATGGAATCCGCAAGCCCGGCATTGTCGGTACAAACGCTCAATGAAGTGGCCCATATTTATGTACGGCAGAATGTTGAACAAAAATCAAAAGAAGCGCAAAGCACACTTGAATTCTTAGATAAACAATTACCCGCTATCAAAGACCAACTGGAATCGGCCACGAACGCTTTAAACGATTTTAGAACCAACAAAGGTTCAATCGACTTGGACATCGAAACACAACAGGTATTAGGCAGTGTAGTTGAATTACAAACCCAAATTACACTAATGCAACAAAAGCGGGACGAATTAAGGGGGAAGTTTACCGAATTTCATCCTTCTATTATTGCCATTGATAAACAAATCGCCCGGTTACGAGCGCAGATGAGTTCTAATGATAAAAAAATTGAAATATTACCGGAAACCCAGCAAATCATCTTAAGATTGTCGCGGGACGTTAAAGTCAGCACCGAACTTTACACCACATTACTTAACAACGCGCAGACCTTAAAAGTCGCTAAAGCCGGTACCGTTGGCAATGTAAGGATTATTGACGAAGCCGTGCTACCCACCGATCCGATTAAGCCGAAAAAGCCTTTAATCGTCGCTGTGTCATTGATACTAGGGCTAATTGCCGGCGTGATTCTGGCTTTTATTCGCAAAACGATGCATCGTGGTGTTGAGGATCCTGATCAAATCGAAAAACACCTTAATATTCCGGTTTATGCGACCATTCCTCATAGCAATGAACAAGCAAAACTCAACGAAAAGCTAAAAAAATCAAAAAAACAACAGACGGATGGGGCTGTAATATTAGCATTGGAAAACAATGAAGACTTGGCTATAGAAAGTCTGAGAAGTTTACGCACGACCTTGCATTTTGCTTTTTTGGAGGCGCAGAACAATATTATTATGATTTCAGGTCCCAGTCCCGGTGTCGGTAAAACGTTTGTGTCAACCAATTTGGCCGTTGTATTAGCCAATACCGGTAAAAAAATTATGCTGATCGACGGTGACTTGCGTAGGGGCTTTATCCATAAAACATTGGGAGCAAACAGAGAAGGTGGTCTGTCAGACCTGATTTCCAATTCCGTAGCATTGGATAAGGCCATTCATCATATTGAGGCCGCCAATTTCGACTTTATCTCAACAGGATCGATTCCACCTAATCCGTCGGAGTTATTGTTGCACGAGCGTTTCGGACGCTTACTGGAAGTGCTTAGTAAAAAATACGACCATATCATCATCGATTCGCCCCCTATATTGGCGGTCACTGATGCCTGCATCATTGGTCGGCTGGCCAGCGTAACATTAATGGTTGTCAAAGC
>SXIP01000274.1 GCA_005772825.1 Methylococcaceae bacterium
ACGACTACATGACCAAACCGTTCTCATTTGAGGAACTGTTGGCCCGAATCGAAGCGTTGATGCGCCGTCGCGGCGGCGAAATCAAAACGGAAATCAGGGAATTGCAAATAGCCGACTTGGTCTTGAACCTGGAAACCCATGAAGTCAGGCGAGGAGAAACACTCATCGACCTGACGCCGAAAGAATTCTCCTTGCTGGAATGCTTCATGCGCATGCCCGGCAAGGTCTTGAGCCGCACCCGCATCCTCGAACAGGTCTGGGGTTACAGCGCCGATCCGTTGACCAATGTCGTGGATGTCTATATTCGCCAATTGAGGCGAAAAATTGACGACGATTATGAGCTGAAACTTCTCAAAACGGTGCGCGGATTCGGCTACAAACTGGATGCTTCTTAATAGCTTGTTTGACTGGTTGCGACGGCCGTATCGAAACTGATCGATAGTATTAACCGGAAAAAAGCGGTCGGCAGTATGAGAACGCCCGATTTACGAATGGATTTTTCGATATTGCCCCGGCGCCATGCCGACAATGTCGCGAAATGCCGAATAAAAATTCGATTGCGTGCTGAATCCGACCGACAAGCCGATCGATAATACCGACGCGTTCGGTTCCGCCAATAACAGTTTTTTAGCCGCGTCAATGCGATGTTGACGAATGTAATGCGAAAAACCCTGCTGAAATTCGGTATTGATCAATTCGGACAGCTGATGCTGGCTGATCTGCAATTGCTCCGCCAGTACAGCCAGGCTCAGATTTTCCAGGGTATAGAGTTTGTCTTTGGTCATCAACGCATCGAGTTTGGCGAGAACCGCCGCTTTGTCGATATTTTTCAGCGTCGATTCGGCGTAAGCGGCTTGCACCGCTTCCGACACATCGGCGGTAATCGATGGAAAACGCAGCAGGGTCAACGTGGCGGCAAAAAACGCCAATCCAATCAGAATGCTGTAGGCGATAATAAAATCCGCTTCGTTCAGCAAGGGCCAGATAAAACCCAACACCAATACAGCGACGGCAATCGCAAAAAAGACACCTAATGCCGTCAGCTCCAGGCGAAAACGCTGCCGCTGCCGACGCAATCCGTACACGATATTGGCCAGCCACAATAAATAGCCGCTGCCGATTAAAAAAGCGCACGGCAGCGCTATTCGATAAGGTAAGGCAAAGCAGAGAATCAACGGCGTCGCATGCAGCAGATCGCGCCCTCGATAGCGGCTATCGGCAATCAGCAGTTGACGGCTGTAAAAATAAAAGCTGGGAGCAATGCCGTACAGCATCGCCGTATACATCACTGAATGAAAGCCGTCGAATTGCTTTAACAGAATGCCTAAATGCACGGTTTGAATGCCCGCCAATCCTGTAATCAACAAAAACCCGGCAAACTTCGAGGCGCAGCGGTGCGGCTCCTGTTGCTGCAAAATAGCGCCGACCACCAGCAAAGCGGCGGTTCCGAGCGAAAAGCCGATGCATAATAAGGCGATAATGTGCATCAGGTCAGGGCCGTGTGCGGCTATCTCAAGACGCCGCCCGGATAAGAATAACTGTCCAGCACCTGCACATAATTGGCCCGTTCATAAGCCGCGGGATCAATGGCGTGTTGCTGGCTGACGCTGCCTTTCAATTGCCGGATAGACTCGTATTCATGGTCGATCAGCCACTGCTCCAGTTCATTCAGGATTTCCGTTAGGCGACCGGGGCCCTGCTGCAATAATGCGCTGCAAAGATGCACGACATCGGCGCCCGCCAACAGCGCTTTCAATACCTCCGGCGTCTGGTGAAAGCCGCCGGTGACGGCCATCGAGAGCTTGACGCGCCCGTAAATCAAAGCCGTCCAACGGATGCGCAATAACGCTTCCTGCGAGGTCGATAAAGCCAGCGTGGGAATCACTTCCAGGGTTTCCAGGTCAATATCGGGCTGGTAAAAGCGGTTGAATAACGCGACGCCATCGGCTCCGGCGGCTTCCAGGCGTTTGATGAAATGAATCGGCGAGCTGAACTGCGAAGACAGCTTCATTGTGATAGGAATACTGACGTGCTGTTTCAATTCCCGCAATATGTCCAGGTAACGGTTTTCGACCGTCTCACCGCCCTCCTCCGCATTAGCCGCCAGATGATAGATATTCAGTTCCAGTGCGTCTGCGCCGGCCTGTTGGCATTGCTTGCCGTACTCAATCCAACCGCTTAACGAGGTCCCGTTCAGGCTGGCAATAACAGGAATTGATAACGCCGACTTAAGCTTTTGGATATGCTCAAGATACTGATCCTGGTAAGTTTTAATCGTATCCGGCACCGGATGAAAGGAATCCGCTTCGCCGTGTCCTATCGCTTGCTGGTAAAAAAACCGCGCCATTTGCTGTTGCTCGGCTTCGATTTTTTCTTCAAACAGCGAATACATGACCAACGCCGACGCACCGGCATCTTCCAGCCTTAACGCACTTGCCACATCCTTGCTCAACGGCGATGCGGACGGCACCAGCGGGTTTGCCAGTTTCAAGCCTAAATATTCAGTCGTTAAATCAACACCTTTTAAATCAATCATTACTCACCTCCTTCGCTAAGTCATTTTTTAGCTGAGCTTTGACCGCCGACACGCTGGTCGTTTCGTTCCATTCCAGTTCCGACAGTTGCTTGTAGTAGTGATAGCGGTTTTTGACATCCTGCTGCGCCTGCGCCAGGAACTGTTCGGCGGCTTCAGGATGGCTTTGCCACAACATGCTGAAGCGGGTTTCGGTTTTGACAAAATCGCGATACGGGATTGACGGTTCGGCGGAATCCAGGTGCATAGGGTTCTTACCCTGCCTGATCCTGCCCGGATCGAAGCGGAACAAAGGCCAATGCCCGCTCTTGACCGCCAGGTTTTGCTGTCGGTGATTATTCGATAAATCCACGCCGTGCGCGATGCAGGGCGCATAAGCGATGATAATTGACGGCCCGTCATGCGCTTCCGCTTCCAGGAAGGCATTCAGCGTTTGCGTATCCTTACCGGCATAGGCGACATGAGCAACGTAGACATTACTGTAATCCATCGCCAATAGCGCCAGGTCTTTTTTCGCGGTCGCCTTACCGCCTGCCGAGAATTTCGCCACCGCGCCAAGCGGGGTTGATTTGGAGGTTTGCCCGCCGGTGTTGGAATAAACTTCGGTATCCAGCAC
>SXIP01000275.1 GCA_005772825.1 Methylococcaceae bacterium
GTGGGTTTTGTCGGTGTTTGAGGATCGCGTCATGAGACATATATTTATTACCTTTTACGTCTCATGTCAATCAATGAATTTGATCGGCAGAATGAAATTTGCCGATCAAACTCAAAGTTCTCTTTTGTGTCTATGGCGTAAACGCTCCTCCTTGAGGAACTCCGTATTTATAATCTCCATACCTCTCTGAAAAAACCTTAAGGGTCTCGTATCTATCCTTTACTTTATTTTCAGGAATATCTGAATTTTTTAATAAAACTTGTTCCCGTGCATACTTATATGTATATGATTCTAAATAAGCAACGATAACATGTCGGGCCTGTTCATCAATTTGGATGCCTTTTTGAGAAAGTTCCTTAATCGCTTGATCGTAACAATCCAAAATGACCTCATGGCTTATCGTGTCATAGAAACCTTGTATATCGGATTCTGCGACATAAATTGATTGGTTTTTATGTTTTTGCCAAAACTCTACCAGCTTTGCAAATGCATCATGGTGTGTAATGACTGGCGTATCTCGATTGGATGGATAGCGGAATGCAAATGAACAAGGAAAGAAATAATCATCAAACATTCTACGAAGGTACTTGGCACATTGTCCGATTAAAATTGAATCGACCAGATTATCGCTGTAGCTTGCAATAATTCGATATTCTGATTTTGATTTATCTTTAGGGAAAGGCTTGATTGCTGGTGGAGAAATAAATAGCTGGTTTTGAATAAGGGCTTTTGTTCGAATTGAATCAATTAAGCCGTCTTGTTTGTTTATCCAATCTATATCTTGATTCGCAGATGCCCCTCTGAGGGAATACACAGTCCAATACAAGTATTTGATTTGCTGTCTTGAATCTGCTTGATCGCGTTTATTTTTCGATGGGCGTTTCCACCGTGAGCGTGGTGGCATCAAATTTAAAATGGGATCAACTTCTTTTAGATTGGATGGCGAGTATTTCTCAAAAAATTCTTTTTCGTGAGTCTTGCTGCACAATGACATCCGTTGTTTGCAAAGAGCGTTGATGATAGCCTTTTCATCGAAAAATTTTTTGTAATCTGGCATAACCGCTGGTAAAAGTGGAGAGAGGTGGCCTAACCTTGGCATGATACTTATCATTAAGATCGTATTTATAATGATGATACGGAAGCCAAATTCGGCTATTAGCAAAACTAATAGACTTCAGTTGGCTCGAATGC
The DNA here is from genome assembly GCA_005772825.1 of Methylococcaceae bacterium. Classification (GTDB taxonomy): domain Bacteria; phylum Pseudomonadota; class Gammaproteobacteria; order Methylococcales; family Methylomonadaceae; genus SXIP01. Next base: position 1,192 of record SXIP01000275.1, read on the forward strand.
TGCTCTTAGAAAATGAAAATTCTATATGCAGCGCAATGTTAGACACCTCCCGAAAACGATTGTCCTGTTATTAGATTGGATGTCAAGCCTGTCCTGCCAAATTCTACACAACTTCATTTATACTCAATCAACCCCTGCCGCCGATTCCTGACTCGATTAACCCAATACCCCAACTGCCCCAAGGCAATCGGTATCTGCTGCAAATGCGAATGTACGCCGTACAACAGCAAGGTCACAGGCTGGCTGCATTTCCAGCGGGCTTTGTAGGCCGAGCGCACGATCAAAAAACTGTACGTCAACAGCAAAGCCAACAGCGGCCAGACATCGCTGATCAGCACTGCCAGCGTAAGCGCGCCGACCAGCATCGCCAGTAATACGCCGGTATGGATGGCGTTGCGTTTGCATTCGCTGACCCATAGCGGGAAGGCGGTGTTTTTCATGCGCTGCGAGACTTCGGCGTAGGCGTGTCCGGCGCGTAGGGCCCGTTTCCAGTAGGCTTGCCAGCGGGTCATGGCCAGATCGTGATCGGTCATCGGCTGGTCGATGTGCAGGATAGTGTTGCCGAGGGCGCGGATGCGTTGGCAGAGTTCCGGCTCTTCACCGGCGATCAGGTCTTCGCTGAAACCGCCGACGCTTTCGAGGACTTCGCGGCGCATCAACGCGTCGCCGCCGCAAAAATCGGTGATGCCGGGCGGATAAATCCAGTCCAGATCCAGTACGCGGTTATACAGGGTGCGTTCAGGGTAGCGTTCGCGGCGATGGCCCCAGACGATGGCGACTTCGGGATGTGCGGCCAAAGCTTGCAGGGCGGTTTGTAGAAAGGCCGGATGCAGGCGGGTATCGCCGTCAAGAAAGAGGATAAACGGCGCACTCGCTATCCGCCAACCGGCATTACGGCCAATCGCCGCACACGGACGTTGCGGCAGCACGCGCAATACTTTTGCGCCGAAGGTTTCGGCTAATTCGGGGCTGCCGTCCTGGGAATTGGAATCGACATAGATCAGTTCTATGTCGCCATCAATAGGGTTAACGGCCTTGATGGAAGCCAAGCAATCGGCGAGGCGCTGTCCTTCATTGCGGCCAATCACTACGACAGAAACACTTGGATTTTTCATTGGATGATCACCTTTTCAAAAAGAACCCGGTAGTTATTTAATCCGGCATGACTGGAATAGCACTCAAGCAAGCGGCGGTGCGCGTTATCGGCTATCCGGTTTAATTGATCGGCACCGGCTGATTGCAGAGTACATAGTTGTTTGGCGAGATCTTGCGGGTTATTGGCTTTAAAATGCAGGCCTGCCAGTTCGATGCTGTCCAGGTCCAGCGTCGGTATCAGGCTTGCTGAACCGCCTTCATCGGGCAGCAACACCGGCACTTTTGCCGCCATCGCTTCCAGGATGGCGAGACCGAAGGGCTCGACCGGACAACAATGCACCAACAAGTCACTGGCGGCCAGTTCTTCGGCGACGTTTTCACTGAAACCGACAAAGGTGACATTGGGATTGTTTTGCCCGGCGCGTTCGCGTAATTGATCAAAATCCCAACCGGTGCCGAGTATGCGGATTTCCAACGACTGTAATGAGGGCTCGATATCCAGCGCCTCGAGCAGGACGTCAATGCGCTTGATCGGGTCAACGCGCGACACCACAATCACTTTGCGGATACCGGCCTCTGTAAAAGGCGCTCGTTGTCGTGCGGTAGCAATCTGCCGGTCGGGCAGGAAGTTTTCCAGGACTTTTATCTGTTGTTCGCGCACGCCATGCGCCAGCAAGCGCTCGCGTACATAGGCGGATACGGCGACCAATTGAACCGGCAGGTAATTCAGCCATTTTTTCCTGCCGTAACTGAGCCGCTCATCGGTGCCGCCGTGGACCAAATGCAGATGAACGTTATCCAGGCGGAACAGGCCGTTTAACAGCAAAAAAATCAGCGAATGCGAAACGCCGGTGGCGCAGACGGCAATGCGTTGCTGACTGCGTAAAAATGCCGGTAATTGCTTTAGTAAATCCAGGCTGCCGTTAAATACGCGGGTTTCGATGCCCAGTTCCGCGGCGGCTTGATGCACGGGTCCGGGCGGTGCGAATAACAAGGGCTGCAAATGTTCGCGCAAGCCGTCCAAAGTGACCAGCGCCATGCGTTCGGTGCCGTATAAATTACCGCTGTGTAACAGGTAAAGCAGTCGTGTTGCTTGCATCACCGTTCTTCTCCTGAGATCGATTGTTTATTTCCTGGCGGTAAAAATGCTGTTTTTACGCCGGTGTTTTTTAATGCTCGTTCCTAAACCGGGTTGGATTTCCACCGCGGCCTCCCGATGTTCAGTCGGGGATTCTGTACTTTTGGGGACCTGGAATCAAGATATAAGTGTGCGCAACGCAGAGTTCGATTTTATTCAAGCCGCTGTTCAATTTTGCCGTTACTGATGCCGTTGCCTGCAAACAGCACTTCGGCCGCTTTTATCAGGTTTTTCTTGATGTCGCGCATATAGGTGCTGTCGTTGATTAATGAGGAAGCGGTTTCCGGTTTTATCTTTTGTTCTCTGATCAGGGTTTCAATGACACGGTTCATTTGTAAATCGTCGTCTGCAACCGTTAGCTTCAACGCATCCAGTGATAACGACGGGGCTTCGTTATTTTCAATTTGCTTCCTGAACTGTTCAATCCGCTGTATGTGCAGGCCTATCTGACAGGCTATTTTTTTGTATTCATTGATCGTCGCCCGATTATCCGACGCCATGAAGCGCAGCCAGTTTTTTTGCAGGTGCTTGGTGTCTTTTATCGCTTCGACAAGATTCCGGTTAGCATCACGTAATAACGAAAGTTGCGTGGATTGCGATGTTTCGCGTGTAAACTTGGCTTGGCTGATAAAAGCAATAATAGCGCTGTAGATACCTTTAATCCGCTCTTCATAGCGGGCGTCGATTTCCCATTCAACGGGATCATTAATCTGCTCCAGGCGTTGTTTAATATGGTTCGCATCGACGAGATCGCGCTTATGCAAACCAAACGTATGCAAGATGACGGGGATCGCGTTTTCATATAAATGAATACTTTCCAGTCTGACCGATTCAATGGCCGTTTCCGGAAATTTCATCGCAGACGGGTTCAAATACTTTGGCTTGAAACGATGCGGATGCTTTTCTTTGAACAGTTTTTCCAGCACGCTGACCAAGTAGTTAACAAAAGGCAGAATGAGGATAATGCCTGTCAAATTGGACAGGCTGTCGAAAGTCGCCAATTTCAGCGCATTGTCCGTGGCGGCAATACCCAAACTGGCACTGATAATATCAACAGCGGCAATAAACTGGTTAATGAAAACCAGGGTAAATAAGCCGGTAAAAAGATTCAAAAACAAATGAGCGCCGGCCAGTCGTTTACCCTGGATATTGGCGCTTAAGGAACCGATGATTGCCGTGATGGTTGAGCCGACATTGGCGCCGATGACCAGCGCCAGGGCATTGTCATAGGTTATTTGCCGGACGGAAAGCGCGGTAAGGATCAATAAGATAGTCGCGTGACTGGATTGCATGATAATGGTGACGATAATACCCACCGCGGTATACACCAATAAGCCTTTGACTCCGGTCATGGCGTAATCGACCAGATTTATCGTGTTTTCGAAGCTTTGAAAGCCTTCCTTCATGTAGTGTATGCCTAAAAAAAGAAAACCCAAACCGGCCAGGATAGTGCCGATGCTTTTTACTTTTTTGTCGGCCTGGAAGATGCCCAGCGCGCCAAAAACCAGCAGCGGCATGGCGTAACTGGAAATATTGACTTTTAAGCCAAGGCCCGCAATCAACCATGCCCCGGAAGAAGTGCCGAGATTGGCCCCGAAAACAATACCGATGCCTGCAACCAGGTCAATCAAACCGGCGCTCAGGAAGGAAATGGTAATCACCGAAACCAGGCCGCTGGATTGCATTAACACCGTTGAGATAAAGCCGAAACTCAAACTCTTCCAAAGCGTATCGGTGGTTTTCTGCAAGATACGCTCCAGCATCCCGCCGGTAAAGGTCTTGAATCCTCTCTCCAGCGATAACATACCGAGCAGGAATACTGAAATACCCCCGGCGATATTTTTAAATCCGTTACTGAGCCAAAAGCCGTAAGATAGTAATAAGACAATAATCAGTAACAGGCCTTTATTCATTATGGTTTCCGGCTAACTCAAATAATTTGAAAGTAACGCATTCTATCCGATTTAAATACTTATTTAATTTAAACAATAAATGCCAATTTCAGGTTGGCAATACCATAAATCCCGTTAATATGTATAGTGCAACCAAGGTGTATATAAAAATGTCGGACAATAAGGCGAACGTTTTTGTTAATACTAAATAATGGTATGATATTTTGTGGGTTTTTTAATTAAATGGGGTAAATAATGACCGATTATCAGAATCTTTCTGAAAATGAATTAAAGGCTGTTATCGACAGCGCAGAAAAAGCATTAAGAAATAAACAGGCGAATAAACGCAAAGAAGTCATAGCTCAGATTAAAGACTTGGCGGCTTCCATCAATATGATGGTGGATATTTACGAAAACGATAAAAAACCGCTTCGTAAAGGCGTTAAAGTGGCGGTCAAGTATCGTCATCCCGATGATGCTGAAAAAACCTGGACGGGGCGCGGGGTAATGCCTAAATGGTTGCAGGCCTTGCTGGAAGCTGGGCATGACAAGTCTGAATTTGAAGTGCAGGAGTAGCTTTAACCACGTTATCGGGGCTAAAAAACCGGCTCCCGCACTATTTTTAAAATTGATGAGGCCGTTAATCAATGAAACGCTTGGTTAAATCGCCGTATTCATCGATTCTGCGGTCACGCAAATAGGGCCATATTTGCCTGACCCGTTCCGTATTTGAATCATCAAGCGAACAGGTCAATAGTTTTGTTTCCGAAGCATTGGCCTGCGTTATTATCTCTCCTTGCGGGCCGGCGATAAAACTGTTGCCCCAAAAATCAATGCCCGTTGTTTCCGAGCCGGGTGCTTTCTCAAAGCCGATACGGTTGCAGGCAATCACCGGGATGCCGTTGGCAATGGCATGAGAACGCTGAATCGTTATCCAGGCGTTCAGTTGGCGCTGCTGTTCGTCTGCGGTATCCTGCTTATCCCAGCCGATCGCGGTCGGGTATATTAAAATTTCCGCACCGGCCAGGGCCATCAAACGCGCCGCTTCAGGAAACCACTGATCCCAGCAGACCAATACGCCGAGTTTGCCGATAGACGTTGTTATCGGCTTAAAGCCGATATCACCGGGGGTAAAGTAATATTTCTCATAGAAACCCGGATCATCGGGTATGTGCATTTTTCGGTATTTGCCGGCGATACTACCGTCTTTGTCAAAAACAACGGCGGTATTGTGATACAGCCCCGGCGCTCTTTTTTCGAAAATGGTGGAAACGATAACGATGCTCAGTTTTTTGGCGACGGCTGACAAAGTTTCCGTGGCCGGGCCCGGAATCGTTTGCGCCAGACTGAAATGATTATAATCTTCGTCCTGGCAAAAATAAGGTCCCAGGTGCAGTTCGGGCAATACCACCAGGTCTGCATTCAAGGCGGCGGCCTCATGAATTTTGGCAATGGAAAAATCAAGGTTTGTTTGCCTGTCTTCATTACAGGGTTGCTGAACAGCGCTAATGATTAATTTTGATTTCATGATCGTGTGATGTTTTATTGTTGTAACAATAACAGTCTATAACGGTTTGATGATTAAAAATACAGGAAATTGGCAGCAGGCCGTTATCTTATAAGAACCCCGCTCAAGTTTCCATTTCACTTCAATTACACAAGGTCAGGATGTAAAAAAATGAAAGTAACAATATTTGGTTCCGGTTATGTCGGCCTGGTGACCGGCGCTTGTCTCGCGGAAGTCGGCAATGATGTGGTTTGTATTGATGTCGACCAAAAAAAGATCGATAACCTGAAAAAAGGCATTATTCCTATTTATGAGCCGGGACTTGAAGCACTGGTTAAAGAAAACCGGCAGGCGGGCCGGATAAAATTCACCACGGACATACAGGAAGCGGTGAGTCACGGAACTTTCCAGATTATTGCCGTCGGTACGCCGCCCGATGAAGACGGCGCGGCGGATTTGCAGTATGTGCTGGCCGTAGCGAAGTCGATAGCCGAGCACATGGACAGTTATCGTATCGTCATCGACAAATCGACCGTACCGGTGGGCACCGCCGATCAGGTGAAGGCGACTATTCTTGAAACATTGAGCAAGCGCGGCGTGGAGATTGATTTTGATGTGGTTTCCAATCCCGAGTTTTTAAAGGAAGGCGCGGCCATTAATGACTTCATGAAGCCGGACCGGATTATTGTCGGCACCGACAACCCAAGAACCGCGGAGCTGTTAAAAGCGCTATACGCGCCGTTTAACCGCAGCCATGAACGGGTCATCACGATGGATATTCGTTCCGCCGAACTGACCAAGTATGCGGCCAATGCGATGCTGGCGACCAAAATCAGCTTCA
>SXIP01000276.1 GCA_005772825.1 Methylococcaceae bacterium
AGCGCCGTGCCTTTTTGCGATTGCGGATAGAAAAAGCTGATATTCGCCATGCTGGACGCAAAATTACCGCCGCCGAAACCGCATAACAAGGCCAATACCACCATCAGCAAGTAAGGCGTTTCGGGATTTTGCACGGCAAAGCCTATCCAGATTGACGGCAACAGCAACGAGGCGGTACTGATCGTCGTCCAGCGTCGACCGCCGAAAATCGGCACCATGAAGGAATAGAAAATCCGCAAAGTCGCGCCGGACAAACCGGGCAATGCCGCCAGCCAAAATAATTGGTCGGTTGTATAGCTAAAGCCGATGCTGGGCAGGTTGATAACCACCACGCTCCAGACCATCCACACCGCAAAAGACAGCAATAAAGCGGGAATGCTGATCCACAGGTTACGCGCCGCAATCCGCTTGCCGGTCTTTTCCCAGAAGCTTGGGTCCTCAGGATTCCAGTCAGTAAGCACCAATGAAGAAGGATGACTTAATTCGGGCAAGTCGGTCGACACCCTTGCCAATTCAGGTACGACACGGCGTTCCATGGCGACGATGGAAAAGTGCATCCAGGTCAGCGCGATGATTACCAAAACGAACAGCAGCATGAAGCAACTGCTCCAGATACCGGTCAAATCGTTCAACATGCCGAAGGTCAACGGCAGCAGAAAACCGCCAAGCCCGCCGATCATACCGACCGCACCGCCGACCGCGCCGACATTATCGGGATAATAAACCGGGATATGCTTGTACACGGCGGCCTTTCCGAACGACATAAACAGACCCAATATCGAAACCAGGATAATGAAGCCGAGCGGTTGAATCGCCAGACTAAAGCTAATGTCGCCTTTAATGCCGTGGACGATGTAATCGGTCGGCGGATAGGACAGGAAAAACGTACAGACAGCGGCGACGATAAAGGTCCAGTACATCAGCATACGCGCGCCGTAGCGGTCCGATAACCAGCCGCCCAGCGCACGAAACAGACTGGCAAAGATGGAATAGGCCGCCGCCAGCATACCGGCGGTTTTAATATCAAAGCCGTAAGCGCCGACCAGATAACGCGGCAACCACAAGGCCAATGCCACGAAAGCGCCGAACACACAGAAGTAATACAGCGAAAATCGCCACACCTGGATGTTTTTCAGCGGCTCCAGTTGTTTGATAAATGAATCGGCTTTAATGCCCGATTCGCGCCGTGCTTTAAGCATCGGTTCGTCGTCGGTGACAAACCAGAAAATCGCCGCCATCGCCAGCAAGACCAGCGCCCAGATTTGCGCGACGGCATGCCAGCCCAAAGCGACCATGACAAATGGCGCAATAAATTTAGTGACCGCCGCCCCGACATTGCCCAAACCGAAAATACCCAGTGCTGTGCCCTGCTTTTCTGTCGGAAACCAGCGTGACGTATAGGCGATACCGACGGCAAACGAGCCGCCCGCGACACCGATACCTAATGCGGCCAGTAAATACATCGGATAAGTATCAACCGTAGTCAGCAGCAGCGTGGCAATCGCCGCCGTCACCATGACGATGGTAAAAACGCGTCGACCGCCGAACTGGTCGCTCCAGATGCCCAATACCAGGCGGATTAATGAGCCTGAAAGAATCGGCGTACCGACCAACAGACCGAATTCGGTTTCGCTTAAACCCAGATCTTTTTGAATTTGCAGGCCGATGATGGAAAAGATGGTCCACACGGCGAAACACAGCGTAAAGGCAATGGTGCTTGACCAGAGCGCCCGCGACTGTTGGCCGGGTGTGACGTTATCAACAATAGACATAATAACCCTTAGCTTATGTATTAAATGATCTCCCGGCGCCGCATCTCAGCGTCATCAAGGACAGGCTTACGGTATAATTCCGGAAAACATAATTAGATAATTTCGCCATAAGATATATTATAAATACAACTTATACTATATTTTTTTCCTGACAATAAGCACTATGCAAATAACCAGTTACACAGATTACGCGCTCAGGGTATTGATTTATCTGGCAAGCTCACCGGAACGGCAAGCCACTATTACGGAAATATCCGAATTTTTTAATATCTCCCGCAATCATTTGGTCAAGGTTGTGCATCAATTGGGCGGCAAGGGCTTTGTCAAGACAACGCGCGGTAAAGGCGGCGGTTTATCATTGCAGCGCGCACCGGAGATGATCAGCATCGGCGAAGTGGTGCGCAGCATGGAAAATCATTTTAACTGGGTGGAATGTTTTGATCCCGCGCAACAGCGCTGTCGATTGCTGCCGGCTTGCGGCCTGAAACACTTGTTGGCGCGCGCCGGAAACGCCTATTTGCAAACACTGGATTCAGCGACGCTGGCAGATGTGTTGTTGCATACGGTCACACATGAACTGCCGCCGAAAGACCGCCAGAGTTAACCGACCATGTTGCGAATATCGACTCAGGTCAGCATTCCCGATAATGACATCGAGATTTCTGCGATACGCGCGCAGGGAGCCGGCGGGCAGAACGTCAATAAAGTATCGACGGCGGTGCATTTGCGCTTTGATATTCATGCGTCATCGCTACCCGATTTCTATAAGGAAAAACTGCTGGCTTTAAACGACCAGCGTATTTCCAAGGATGGCGTGATTGTCATCAAGGCGCAGCAGTACCGTACGCAGGAAAAAAATAAGGAGGATGCCTGCAACCGGCTACAGGCCTTAATCAAAAGCGTGGCTATCGTGCATAAAAAACGTAAAGCCACAAAACCGACCAAAGGATCAAAGCTCAAACGCCTGGATAGCAAAGCCAAGCAGGGCCAACTTAAGGCTTTGAGAGGAAAGGTTGATTTTCAATAGCTGCGAACCGGCCGGACCCGCTTGCCAATAAACCATTTTCACCCCATATAGATCGGGTGCTCCAACCGGAGAGTCAAGAAAAATATGGCTAGCGACTTAACGCGAGACAGCGATTTCTCCTTCTCCAGAAGGACAAGGCTGGGATGAGGGAGATTTAATACTTCCCCTCACCCAACCCTCTCCCTCTGGAGAGGGCTTTTGTCTCGTCTTTAAGTTGATAACCATTGTTTGTAACCTTTACCGTATTATTCCAACTTTCTTTCAATGACAGGTACTTAATGATGAGCGAATACGAAAAAAGTAAAAAAGTCAGGCGCATTGCGTCGGTGATTTATCTTTTAATCCTGGGAATCATTGTGGGCGGCACTTTGCTATCGGAACAAAAAAAACAAGCGGCTCGACAGGAAGCCCAAGCGTTGACAAGGTCGGGAGAAACACCGGGCGGCTTTTCCGAATCACCCGATCAAAAATGAGGACAAACAGGCATTAGCCGAGAGACCCGGCATGACGGGCTTGGCGGTTATACTCAGCGCTGAGAATAACCGCCTTGCACCGGCCTTAATTTCAAAACGGTTCTTTAAACGGCCTCAAATCCAGCTCATGCGTCCAGGCGCTGGGATGTTGCCGGTGAATCGCCCAGTAGGTTTCGGCAATGGCTTCAAGCTGTAATAAACCCTCCTTGCCCTTGGCTTCCACATAGTCGGGGAATTGCCGTCTGGCCCGTTCGCCATCAATCACGCCGTCGATAACGGTATGCACGACATGAATACCCTGCGGCGAAAATTCTCTCGCCATGCCTTGCGCCAATGCCCTTAACCCCGCTTTCGCGGCGGCAAAGGCGGTAAACGGCGGCTTTGCCCTTAGCGATGCCGTCGCACCGGTAAAAAACAAGGTACCTTGCTGCCGTTCTTGCATGGCATGGATAGCAGCCTTGCCGAAGAAAAACGCACCCAGACAATTTTGTTGCCATAGCTGGGTAAAGGTATCCGTGTCGGTTTTCAACAAAGGCGACGGGATATTGCTGTCTACATTGTAGGCGGCAATATCGACGGCAAAACCGTCACGCCGTACCGTGTTGAATAAATGCGCGACCTCGGTTTCAAGCGTTGCGTCGGCGACCACCGGTGTCGCTGAACCGCCGGCTTGCCGGATGTTGTCTGCAATCACCTGTAGCTTTTCTTCACTTCGACCGGCGATAAAAACGTGCAAACCTTTGCCAGCAAAAAAGGTAGCAAGCGTAGCGCCCAGCCCTTGCTCCGGCCCTACTCCGATGATAACGGCTGAGCATGGTTGCGCCACTGTTATTTTCCGGCTGCCGTAGCGTCCGGCACTTCAATCAGTTTTCCTGATTTAACATCATAGATATAGCCGTAAACCGGAATATCGGACGGCACCAGCGGATGCGACTTGATGCGCACAACATCTTCAAGCACGCTTTGCGCTTGGTCCTTGATGGTCAGCCAATCGATGTATTTGGCTTCGGCGGAACCCGGACCTTCACAGCAATCATGCCAGCCGCTGGCATCGACAGAAGCGGTTTTCAAACTGCTGGCGAGCAGGTCGCGCATGATTTCATCGGTAAACGTCTCCATGCCGCAATCGGTGTGATGAATAACAAACCATTCGCGCGTACCGAGTAATTTGTAGGAAATAACCAGAGAGCGAATCGCATCATCGCTGGCCCTGCCGCCGGCGTTGCGAATGACATGCGCATCGCCTTCAGAAAGTCCCGCATATTTGGCGGGGTCCAGACGCGCATCCATACAGGTCAGGATGGCGAAATGCCGGCCCGGCGGCATCGGCAGGTCGCCTTTGTCAAAGCTCGCGACATAGTCGCGGTTAGCGCTTAATACTTCATTTAAAATTTTAGTCATGGTGATCTCCTCGTGTTAGCGTCTTTAGTGTTTTCTGCCGAATATCAGGGAAAAATTATTGGCCGGCATATTGATTTGCTCTTTTAATTCCAGGCCGTGTTTTTCGGCCGCTTTTTTAAGATCGGCGACATCTTTTAATCCCCATTCCGAAACGCCGGCAGAACTTAGCGTTTCGTGAAATTCCTTGTTGGAATCCGTAGTAAAGGTGCCTTCAACCTGAAAAGGCCCGTAAATCAATAAAAAGCCGTCATGCCCCAATAAACTTGACGCGCATTCCATCATGCCGTCGGCAATCGAAATAGGCGCAACCTGGAAGATATTGATACAGAAAATGGCGTCAAAAGACCTTGCCTTGCGTTGATTAAACCAGGTTTCAGGTCTGGTCAGGTCCAGATGCACCGGATCGGCAATATTATCGTTGCCATGATCGACAGACAGTTTCTTGATGTTATCAAAAACCTCGATGTCTTTATCGGAAGGATGAAAATACAAATGATCGAAATGCGGCGCAAAATAGTTGATGTGCATACCGCTGCCGCTGGCGAGTTCCAGCACATTGCCCGGATCTTTCGGCAGCTTTTCTTTCAAAACGCCTAACAACGGTTCACGATTGCGATTTCCGGCCCAGGCGACATATTCGCTTAAAGGATGCGGGTCCAGGGGCGGTTTTTCTTGATTCATTGTTGATTCCTCATTGGTGTTGGATGTACTCAAGATAAGAGCAAATGTCGTGCCGATATTATTTAATGCGGTTTATCTTAAATTACAATGCCTTGCATTTTGACATTGCCATAATGAGTGAAGTTATGTTTCAATGAGTGAAATTTTACTTCACAAATTACCTCATGGTGCTTATGAGCAATAACCCGCTTTCCGATTTATCACCGGTTTTTTTTCTGCAAACCATCATTCTTGAACTGATGCATGCCAGCGAACAGCAAGGTCAAAAACACTGCGAGCAACTGATTGAACACATCGCGCAAACCGCCGGGTGTTTTTTTGAAGAAACTTATCGGGACGAAACTCTTAAAAATGAACGGCTCGACATTGAAAGCTATATCGAGCTGATACTGGGCCTTAAAAACAATATCGGCGGCAAGTTTTCATTGGTATCCGGCAATCAGGACTGCATCACCGTTACCAATACCTGCTGCCCTTTCGGCGACCGGGTGACCAATTTCCCGGAATTATGCCGAATGACATCCAGTGTCTTTGGCGGCATCGCAGCGCGAAATTTCGGTTACGCCAAGGTCGAAATCAAAAAAAGCATCGCCCGTCACGACGGTACCTGCGAGGTGTGTATTTACACCAACCCGAATGCGGCAAAAGGCCGTACCGGCATGGAATACACCGACACCACGCCGGTCAAGGTGATGCAGGACATCAATGAATTACACTCGCGTATTGAAGCCAGCATGCAACAACTGTGGCACAAACAGAGCAAGCCGGTCTCGAAAAAACACCAGCCCCCGGCGATCATCGCCAAATCCCCGATGATGCAGAAAATACTGCAATCCATTGAAGTGATTGCGCCGACCCAGGCCACGGTGTTGATCCAGGGCCAAACCGGTGTCGGCAAGGAATTGATTGCTCGCGCCATCCATGCGATGAGCGAGCGTTCGCAGAAGCCTTTTATCCCGATTAACTGCGGCGCAATTCCCGAAAGCCTGATAGAAAGCGCGCTGTTCGGCCATGAACAAGGCGCATTCACCGGCGCCATCGAAGTCCATCAGGGCTATTTTGAACGCGCCGAAGGCGGCACACTGTTTCTGGATGAAGTCGATTCGCTGTCACCCGCCGCACAAACCCGCCTGCTTCGCGTCATCCAGGAAGGCGAACTGGAAAGAGTGGGCGGCAAACAAATCCTGCCGGTTGACCTGCGCATCATCTCGGCGACCAATCAAAACCTGGAAGACCTTGTGCAGCAGGGACTGTTCCGAAAAGACTTGTATTACCGCATCAATGTTGTTCGGCTGAGCATCCCTGCCCTATCCGAACGGCATGAAGACTTGCCATACTTGGTGCAACTGATTGTGCAGCGTTTGAGCAAGAAATATAACAAACAGGTCGAGTCGGTCAGCCGCGAAGTGATGCAGAAAATCCGCGCCTCCCCGTGGCCCGGCAATGTTGGCGAACTGGAAAACGTGCTTGAGCGCAGCCTGTTGTTTGCCGAAGGCAAAGTCATGACCGAACTGGATCTGGAGCTTCCGAGCGGGGCAAAAAACCTTGAAGCCTGGAAAGACATCAGAGAACAGGCGCTGAGCAAGATTGAACAATCGTTTCTTAAAAACGCCTTGAAACAGCATCAGGGCGATATAAAAAAAGTCGCTGAAAGCATGGAAATGACTGTCCGCGCCGTCTATGGCAAACTGAAAAAATATGAAATTAATCCGGCGAATTACCGTAAGTTGAATTGATTGCGGCATATATTATTGATAGCCATTACAGCAACTCAACACGTTTTTAATTTCGAAGCCAGCATCGAACATTTATAAGACCACGAGACCTGAGACATAGGCCTCGCGGATATTCAAGGGAAAAACTTAACGCAATAGCGACACATTTTTCTTAAGGCAAATTCGCCACGTAAAGCGACCGAAGCGCTTTCGTCGTTCGCGCACTGAAAATCAGGCGATTGCCTTGAACAGAACCGGGACCCAATTCGTCCATCACTTCCACAACCGAGGAACCATCGCCGAGCGGCGTGCCGATACTGACGATGCGCTGGATTTTATTGTCTTTGGCCATAAAAATGCCCATCCTGCCATTGGCCGTCAATCCGTCGCAATTGGTGGTATTGGCGAAGAAGAACACGCGTCCCGCATCGGCAACGAAGCTACCGATCTCATTAACCGGACATTGTGCGATGCCGGGCAGCTTGTTTAGATTGGTGACAATCTTGCGAATCGGAGCTGACACGCCTGCCCTGGAAAAAATACCGTAATAATCCCGACCGCTAACTGTAAAAGCTTCTGCAAAAAATACTGCCGTGCGGCCGTCAAACAGAAAATCAGTAAAAGCCGATCCACCGTCTTCGGGACTCGGATCACCGGGCAGGTTATCGGCGCCGACCAATAAATGAGAGTTCCCCGGAGAACCTGGATACAGGGCTTGCGGGCCGAAGACATTGGCGCCGGCATAGCCATAGAGTGTGGCGCCGTTCAGCGGATTGGCTCCGAGCGTTGGACCATAAAAATTGCGCGGTTGAAAAAAAGCAAAACTGGTGTCAGGATCGTTGTTGTCGCGTACTTTGCTCAAACTCCGTCCGTCGAATGCCGCTTGATAAACACCCGCAGGATCGTTATTACCCAGGGTTGCCGCCGCAAAAAACACCTTACTGCCGTTAAAGGCATAACTATTGTGGCAAACCTGCCGACTGCCCCCATTGGTGAATTGCCCAAACTTGACGCCACCGGCGCTGGGGTTGGTTGTATTATAGTTGGCAATGCGTTTTAGGGTGCCATCCGACAAACGTATCGAATATAAGCCACCCACTCCCCGCAAATTAAGGTCGGGATTGGAGTCATTGCCGAAGAACACCACTCTGCCGTTACGCAGTAACGGCGAAGTCGTGTAATCCCCGCCGAAATTTGGCCCGAAAGCACTAAATCTACCAGCGCCGCCAGGCACCAGCCGGTTTTTGCCGATCAGCTTACGCAATCCGCTAGCATCCGTCTTGATGGTCCAGATCGAATCGAAGCCTGTGCGAAAACCGTCATGAAGCGAGCGGAACACCACATCATCGCCATCGACTACAGCACAAGCCACTTCAAAAAAAGTATCCGCGCTGTTGGGATCGGCCTTGTCGGGTCGCTCCTGCCCCTGATCGACTAATTTCTGGAATACGATCGCCGCCTCGGCTGTTGTCACGACACCGATGCCGGACAAGCCGAGCAACAAGGCGGCTGTAAACGCAGAGATACGCTGCTTTGCAGGACTTGCCACGGAATAAAAATATCGGCTTTGTTTTGTCTGATTGATAGACATATAGTCACTCCTATTGGCTGCGCTGACAAATGCGGGCAATCGGTACGCAGCACACCGATAACGCCGGATCGAATACTTGGCTGGCTGTCCTTTGACTATTAAAATAAGGACAATCAAGATTTTCAGATTTTACGCTTATTTAGATTACCTGGAATCTTCTTCTCGATAATTAAATTTGTCGGCCTGCCGAATCGCGCCATTCCCGATTGTGACTTTATAATGTTGGGCGTAACATAACTTCCGATGCCGTTCATTACGGCTTTCCGTACAGTGAGGCATCAGCAAAGTTTGACATCAAATGTTCACAACCATTGATTACGGGAGATTAACATGACAACGTTAAAAGAAGGGTTATCCGGTTCTGAAGTAGAAAATCTTCAAAAAGCGCTCAAAGCACAAGGCTTTGATCCTGGAATTATAGACGGCATTTTTGGTCCGGGCACCGAAGCCGCTGTCATCGCTTTCCAAAAAAGCGAAGGCTTGGCGGCGGATGGTATAGCGGGTCCCAAAACCCAGCAAGCATTGGGATTGGTGACTGCAACAGCAACACCCACCGCCGCTTTTAAAATCGACAGTGTGACTGTCAATAAAGTCTCCAAGATGTTTCCATCCACACCGCTGGGCAACATCACCGCCAACCTGCCGCCTCTTTTGAAAGCCCTGCAAGTGGCCGATCTGGCCGACAAAGCCATGGTATTGATGGCATTGTCAACGATTCGCGCAGAAACCGCCGGTTTCGAGCCGATCAGCGAATTCAAGTCGCGCTTTAATACCTCGCCTAACGGGCATCCTTTTGACTTGTATGACAATCGGAAAGACCTGGGCAATAAAGGAAGTCCCGATGGCGAACGGTTCAAGGGCCGGGGATTCATTCAGTTAACCGGACGAACCAATTACGACATTCACGGCAAGGCGATCGGCCAGGACCTGATCAACAATCCCGAGTTGGCCAATGATCCCGACATTGCCGCTCAATTGCTGGCAAGTTTTCTTAAAGCTAAGGAAGACCGTATCAGAAATGCCCTGGCCGACAACGACATGGCCCTCGCCCGAAAACTGGTCAACGGCGGTAGTCACGGTCTGAGCGCATTTACCGACGCTTTCAGGACCGGTAACAGCCTGTTCGACTGACAATAAAGAACGCCTTAGGATGGAATAGTTTTAGCGGCGTGAAACCCGAGCCGTTTTAGGTTAGAATAGGCGACACATTTTGATCGGCACATGAAAAACAACCTGCCCTGAGAGTCTTAACCCTGCTTTCAGACTTTAGCCATCATTGAAAATTATTCGACTCATCTGTTGAAAAACCCAAGCTATATTACAAGCATAAAAATAATCCTTAACCACGAGAAATTAACCATGAGCACATTTCCTATCGATCTTGGCGCCTATCAGCGCATAACACTGGATCCCAGCGTTCCTACCTTGAGCGCTGAGCAAAAAGCCGCCCTTAAAGCCAATATCCAGCTTTGCCGCGACGCCATCGTTTTCTTTACCGCGACAGGCGCTGCAAGAGGCGTGGGCGGACACACCGGCGGCCCTTACGACACCGTGCCTGAAGTGATGATTATGGATGCGCTGTTTCGCGGTTCGGCTGAAAAATTCGTACCGATATTTTTTGACGAAGCCGGACACCGCGTTGCCACCCAATACCTGATGTCAACCCTGAACGGCGACCTACCGGCAGAACGCCTGATGGAATACCGCGCGGATCATTCACATCTGCCAGGTCACCCTGAACTCGGCTTTACACCCGGCGTTAAATTCAGCTCAGGCCGCTTAGGTCACATGTGGCCTTATGTCAACGGCGTAGCCATTGCCAATCCAAGTAAAACCCTGTTTTGCCTAGGCTCGGACGGCTCGCAACAGGAAGGCAACGATGCCGAAGCCGCACGTCTGGCAGTGGCTCAAGGCCTGAACGTCAAATTGATCATCGACGATAACAACGTCACCATCGCCGGCCATCCGTCACATTACCTGCCCGGCTGTTCGACAGCGAAAACTTTGGCCGGACAAGGCGTTACCGTATTGGAAGGCGACGGCGAAGATATTGATGACCTGTGGGCACGTATTTGCACCGCAATCAACACCGCAGGCCCGGTTGCCGTTATCAACCACCGCCCGATGTGCCCCGGCATCGTCGGTCTGGAAGGCTCGAATCACGGTCATGACGTCATCTCCGTAAAAGCTGCCGTTGAATACCTGGAATCTAAGGGTCATCAAGCTGCGGCAGACCACCTGAAAGGAATCAAAGCGCCTAAATACGACGCGGTATTCCTGGGTTCCAGCGATAAATGGGACGCCAACCGTAACGTCTTCGGTGATGCGGCGGTTGCTATTCTTAGCCGTATGAGCGAAGCCGAGCGCATCGAAAAAGTCCGCGTTGTTGACAGTGATCTCGAAGGTTCTTGCGGCCTGATCAAGATCCACAATGCCTATCCTGAAGTATTTATCTCTTCCGGTATCATGGAGCGCGGCAACTTCTCCGCAGCCGCCGGTTTCGGTATGGAAGCGGGCAAACAAGGCATCTTCGGTACTTTCAGCGCCTTCCTGGAAATGTGTATCTCTGAAATCACCATGGCGCGTTTGAACAACTCAAATGTACTGAGTCATTTCTCGCACTCGGGAATAGACGATATGGCTGACAACACCTGCCATTTCGGTTTGAACAATATGTTTGCCGACAACGGCTTGAGCGACGGCTTTGATACCAATCTGTACTTCCCAGCCGACCCGTTGCAAATGAAGGCCTGTCTGGAAACTATTTTCTTCAATCCGGGCTTGCGTTTTGTCTTTTCTACCCGTTCCAAAGTGCCTACTATCCTGGACACCAACGGCCAGGATTTCTTCGGCGGTGATTACAAATTCGTCTCCGGCAAGGATGAAGTCATTCGCGAAGGCACCCAGGGTTATATCGTCAGTTTCGGCGAAGCCTTGTATCGCTCTCTGGACGCAGTAGAACGCCTGAAACAGGAAGGCATTGATGTCGGCCTGATCAACAAGCCAACCCTGAATGCCATCGATGAAGAAATGATGGCTAAAATCGGCAATTCACCGATGGTTTTGGTTGTCGAAGCGTTCAACCGTAAAACCGGTTTGGGTAGCCGCTTCGGCTCATGGCTGCTGGAACGCGGACTGACACCCAAGTACGCACACCTTGGCACTTACAAAGAAGGTTGCGGCGGCTTGTGGGAACAATTCCCGCACCAAGGCATCGATCCAGCGGGCATTATGGCGAAAGTAAAAGACTTACTGAAAGCTTGATTTATGCCTGATCGGTAAGGGCGCATCGCGCGCCTTTACCGTTGTTTTAAAAACCGTGCCGGAATTATTTGTGTTCATACGATACCCGGCACTGTTCCATCCTTCCGCTTTACACAACAACAGCTGCTTTCCGCGTTTACTGTCCAACAAAGCTCCAAGCACTGTAAACAACACCACGAAAATATCTTAACACGCGCCAAAAAAGCGTATTGTTCTTACGGTAATGGTTTACCGGGTCGCATGGCTTCTGGTATATTCCCTGTGCAGCCTTAGGGATAGCCTGAAATCACTTGAATCAGCTCCCATAAGGACAATAATAATAAAAATATTAATTTGGGGTGTATTATGTCAGCAGTCATTTATATTTTAACCGTTGTCTTTGTCGTGTATGTCATCTATATGGTGATAGGCGATCAGATTGTGGCCTTTATTCGAGACACGTTTCGCATTGACCTGTCTCACCCCCACAATATCGTGACCAACCTGCTGAACCGTATCAAAAAAACAGCCGATTCCCGATAATGGTTTGTTAATTAATAGGCCTTATCAGGCGAACGTTTAAACTGCACTAATGACTTTAGCCTCGATTATCCCGGCTAAAGTCCCGCCCAAAGGGCTCACTCCAACTCTATTTTGTTAATAATGCCGAGCTTCATCATACCCGCCGGGAAGCGAGTATCCAGTGTCATCGATCACTGCCGTTGTATTACACAGGACCGGGAGCAACTGTTGACAGCGTTTGCAAAATTCCGCTTTTCTTCATCGTGAGCATGGCCCGCTTCTACAAGGCTTGATCTTAATGACCGCTCCCCGTGGACTAAAGACTGATATTATTTTCCGACGCATGACCATCTCCGCCCGTGACAGGATCAACTTTATCAATACATTTACATTAGCGCTTGCTCATCCATGACTAATCTTTTCCTGATCATTGTCGCTTTATTACTGGTTGTTCTAAACGGCTTTTTTGTCGCCGCCGAATTCGGGCTGGTGAAATTACGCCAGACACGCATTCGGGCAATCGCCAAAACACATGGATGGCGCGGAAGCATCCTGGCGAAAGTACACGGCAAGCTCGATGCCTATTTATCGGCTTGCCAACTGGGTATAACGCTTGCTTCACTGGGTTTGGGCTGGATTGGCGAACCGGCGTTTGCCAGTCTGTTGGAACCCTTGCTTGACAAGATTGGTGTGACATCGGCAGAACTGATACACGGCATAGCATTTACGCTGGCCTTTTCCACCATCTCGTTTTTACATATCGTAGTCGGTGAACTTGCACCGAAGTCGATGGCCATTCGTAATCCTGAAGTAACGGCATTATGGAGCGCCGTCCCGCTATACTGCTTTTATTGGCTGATGTATCCTGCAATCTGGATACTCAACACCAGTGCCAATCTGGTGCTGCGCCTGATCGGACTCAGAAATGTCCATGGTCATGATGCACACTATTCCGCCGATGAACTCAAACTGATTTTACGCAGCAACCGCCCCGGCGAACGCTTTACCCGCGACGAATGGAACATTCTGGCGAAAACCCTGGATTTCAGCGAACTGGAAGTTTCCGACCTGATGCGGCCAATCCACGAAATCGTCGCGTTAAAAAATTCCAAATCCACACAGGAAAACCTGCAAATCGTCTATCAGTCTCGTTTCAGCCGCTATCCCTACTTCGACACCAACGGCATAGACGTACTCGGCGTCATTCATTTGAAAGACCTGTTTTTCGCTCAGCAGGAAGGAAAAGCCGTCGTCAAAGATTTAAAACATTATTTACGTCCGATAGAATATTTCTCCCCGCACACGCCGGCGCTGGAATTATTCCGGCATTTCCGTATGGGCGCATCGCATTTTGCCGTCATCGGGCAAAGAGGACACAAGCCGCAAGGCTTTATCACGCTGGATAACTTACTCAGCGCAATGGTCGGGGAAATACGCGACGAGTTCCGTCAAAACAGCAATGACTGGAGCCGCCTTGACGACGGCACATTGATCGGCAAAGGCAGCCTGCCGATTTTCTCGCTGGAAAGAATTCTGGGCATCGACATTGAAAACGAAGAGCTCGAACTGGAAGATGAAGTCTCAATCGGCGGCCTCATTATGTCGAAGCTGCGTGACATTCCTGTTGAAGGCCAAAAAATTGAATTCAATCAATTCGACGTCGTCGTTAAAAAAATGCACGGATCACGCATAGCAACTATCCAGATTTATCCCCAGGATATTAGCGATCAGGAAAATCATCAGGACTGAAGACTGACTCAAATAGCGATGTCGATCAGGCCGTCTGGCACTGCAAAGCGGCCCTCACGCAACGCAAAACACCGTAACTGTATTGCCCGTCAAACAACTCATAAACCGGCTTCAGGGCGTTTTTTTGCTCTTCCGGTAAATTGAGAATAGCCTCTTCTATACGCCTGATTTCCCGCTCGGGCAACTCTACGACATCGGCCAATACCAGCATGTTTTGCTCCAGGGCCTGAGACAGATGACTATAGACAGTATCTTCTTTCACCCCTCGTTGCCGGGCGATTTTATCGACGCTATAACCCAGTTTGAATAACTCGACCGAGACTGTCACGGTATCGGATACGCCGTTGCTTCCGGCATCGACAAACGCCTTGATAACCTCGAGGAATTGTTCGCCGTACAGTTCCAGTTTGCGTGCCCCGACACCCGATAGCAAGGCCATTTGCTTGAGACTTGTGGGCTTGGCTTCGTGCATCGCCATCAAGGTGGCGTCGTGAAAAATAATATAGGGCGGAACGTCCTGATTTTCGGCGATTTCCCGACGCTTGTCGCGCAAAGCTTCCCACAACGAGGTACTTTCAGCATGCGATAATTTCCCGCTCGCGCTTTTAGTACGCTTTATTTTCTCCGGCTGCAAATCCTTGCGTAACATCAGCCGCTGTTCGCCGCGCAAGATGGGACGACACGCCTCCGTCAACCGCAAGGCGCCGAAATGCTCAAAGTCTACGGCCACCAGACCGCGCGCCACCAATTGCCGGAACACCGAATGCCATTGCTTTTCATCCAGTTCCTTGCCTATGCCAAAGGTTGACAGCTTATCGTGGGCAAATTTTAAAACCCGCTCTGTAGTCTTACCGAGTAACACATCAATCAAATATGCAACGCCAAAACGTTGTTCTGTACGATGAATGCAGGACAAGGCCTGTTGCGCCGCCAAGGTCCCATCCCAGGTTTTGACCGGCTCCAGACAGGTATCGCAATTGCCGCAGGGTTGCTCCAGAGGATCGCCGAAATACCCGAGCAAGGCTTGACGCCGACAATGCACCTGTTCGCACAAAGCCAGCATTGATTCCAGCTTATGGAATTCAATGCGCTTATGGGCTTCATCGGCATTGGAGTCCGCCAACATGCGTCGCAGTGTAATGACATCCTGTAGCCCGTACGCCATCCAGGCGTTGGCCGGCAAACCGTCGCGCCCTGCCCTGCCGGTTTCCTGGTAATAGGCCTCGACGCTTTTCGGTAAATCCAGGTGCGCGACAAAACGGACGTTGGGTTTATCGATACCCATGCCGAAAGCGATGGTCGCGACAATCACCAGGCCGTCCTGCATTAAAAACAGATGCTGATGGCGGTAGCGTACATCGGCGTCCATGCCGGCATGATAAGCCAACGCATTGACGCCTTTGCTGCGCAGCCATTCCGCCGTTTCATCGACTTTTTTTCGCGACAGGCAAT
>SXIP01000277.1 GCA_005772825.1 Methylococcaceae bacterium
CCTTTACCACCCACCTTGGCTAAAGGCGCATCGAGTATTTTATCGCCTCGGGTAACCATTTTAACCAACTCGGTTTTTAAGCCGGGAAATGCCCGCTCCAGGCGCTCTGCGACATGTTCTGCCTGCCACAAGGCCAAAGGACTTTGCCGCGTTGCAATACGAATAATTTTTTCAGCCAAAAGAAAATCCTTTATTTCAAAAAAATAGTGCAGCTATTGTATCCTTAAATAGGAATCAAGGGCCAACGTCTGTCAGCCTTATTACCTGAATCTCACCTTTGAGATCCGGATTTTATCTATGCTCTTTTGAAAGCTCAGGTTTATTTTCAATTATTAATCAGGTCTGGAGCCCTTATTGAGCTTATAAAACCATAGAAACTCGCATAAAAAAACCGCTCCAGGGTTACCCTGGAGCGGTTTATTTCAATCAACGGTAATTACAAAAATGGAGAAGTGAAATCTAACCCCAACCTTGGCAACTTACCACACTAAACTAAATTAGTGTGATTGATGGAAAGCGCCATTGTTGATGGCTTGAATGTAAATACCCTCTTTCAAACGCACTGTTGAAGGCTTTCCTGGCGTGAAGGTTGTTGGACCAAACGTCAATTTGGAATTACCATCCAAATGATCATCGCCGAAGGCGCCGCGCACTTCGATTCTGATTTTACCTGGCTTGCCATCTACACCGGTGCCTACTGAGAAACCTGCATTTACCGATTTCGCCGCTGCATCAAACGCATTAACGTCGATGATCGGAGTACTCGCCAAACCATTCAGTACAGCTGGGAGATTTACGCCAGGCGCAGGACCGACTTTAATAGCCGACAATGGGAAATCAACCTGAACACCGGCATCATTCCAGACGCTGATATTAACCGCACCGCCAGTCTTCGTTGGGTTGGTGATACGCAGATATTGTTTATTGACGGAACCAGGGGTTAAGCCGTAGTCAACTCGGTCACTTGATCCACTAAAATTGAGTCTACCGCAAACACCTAGATCGACAGGATTCGGAGACACAGGGAAAACAGGAGAGCTGCCTTGTGTAACCAAAACAGTGTAATCACCATCAAGCATTGGGGTCACGCCGTCTGGATCAAACACCACTAAGGCGCCCAGTAAATCCGGCGCTGGTGGTGGGGTAGTCCATGTTCCCGTCGTAGCGGTAAGAACCGCAGGCACAGCATTTAGAGTTAAAGAGCCGCCTCCCAGAATATTTTGAACATTACCTGTCACCTTAAAGGTAGAACCTGCAGGCAGGTAGTCCGTAGTAGCAACAGCAGTGCCGTCCGGCTTGAGTGTGCCAAGTCCAGCTGCCGTCAAAGTGAAAAGATCTGTAATAGAAGTCCCATCAATGAACTTCGTTTTATCTGTCACATTGATTTTTTTAGATGCCGATGGAGCACATGACAAATTTAAACCTGGGCCGAATTTATACCAAATATCGCTTGCGCTAGATAATGCAAGGGCAGGATTGTTAGTGACGGCATCAACCGGACTGTTGTACAAGCGATAAGTAATCGTATGCGGGGATTTTGATTGGGGTTGAATTTTTTGAACCGGTAATATACTAGGAACTGCAGCTGTAACACCGTCGCTCAGCGTAAAATGAAACTCATCAAGGTTGCTCAGGTTGGCACCGGCAACTTCGACAATGACAAAACTGGAACCCACAGCACCACCGGCAGAAATAGTCAGTGTGCCTGGAACAGGTGGCACAGCACCTCCGGCAAGCGTTGTACTAAAATTCCTCGCAGTCAAAGCTTGAGCCAATTTTGTATCGGGAAAATCCAGACGAACATATTTAGACGAACCTACGATAGAGAATCCGAGCTGCATTTTAACACCAAGAATACCGGTAGCGGGACCATCACCGTCACCATCGCCATTAGTATCCGCTGGTGCACCGCCCGCATTCGTAAAGTCAGCAGGCAAAATAACTTCCTGAGCATAGGTTACAGGAACCGACGGACCTGGTGGAATCAGACTGACAACGGCATAAGATGCCCCAGGCAATGCGCCGACAATCGCCAGCGCTAAAATATTTTTATTAAAAGACATAATTAT
The DNA here is from genome assembly GCA_005772825.1 of Methylococcaceae bacterium. Lineage (GTDB taxonomy): Bacteria > Pseudomonadota > Gammaproteobacteria > Methylococcales > Methylomonadaceae > SXIP01. Next base: position 2,070 of record SXIP01000277.1, read on the forward strand.
TTCCTTAGCTAATTGAAAATAGCCCTTGATAAAGGGCAGTCATACTGTGAGTGGTCACTTTAGCGGATTATTAAAAAATTGCAAGCCTTAAGTTATTACCGGCCTGTATGACTCTCAATCTTCTGCAAAGAGGCTCACACGGAGCATTATTAAAAATCGACCCTGTTTGTATAGGCTTTGACTCCTTTATCGAAACAGGTGCTATGAAGTATAGCATCGAATATTAATAATACAAAAAACAGGGCTATAAAGCCTGATGAAGCGGCGATGTGAATTTTACTAGGGATTTAGGTTTATTACTAAATGAATAGTTCTTTTCCTGATTACCGTTCTGTTGGATTAAGACCTGTTTAACTCGCTGTTAACGACGAGTCGGGGTACAGTGTAGAGTAGCATTGTTTCCGGCTTATTTCAGAACAACGTGGATTTGTTTCAATTGTTTCGGTATCCGCCACTGTCCAAGCAAGGATTTTTATTTCCGGTCTATGGATTGTGTTATATTTTGATGATCTCTATCTTAATGAATATTTATGGACGGTGGTCGCGTATGGCAACAATTACATTTGATACACACAAATTTGTCCGCAAATTGCAAGAGGCGGGCTTTGATCAAAAACAAGCCGAGGGTTTAACTGAGGCTATGCGTGCGGCGATTGACGAATCGGAGCTTGTCACTAAAAGGGATTTACAGATCGAGCTCGCACCCCTCAAGGCAGATCTTAATTTACTCAAATGGATGATGGGTGTTCTTGTCGCCATCGCGATTGCTAATTTCTCGAAGCAATTTTTATAATCAGCAGCGTGTAGTAAAGTCACTTGCTTCGCTCGACCCCAGGTTCTGGCTCTCATCGTTACACGAGTCTGTAGGAACACGTCATTCCGGCAGGGATTGCCGGAGCCGTTAGACCGCGTAAGCGAATCCAGAATACAGGGATGTATTCGAAGTTACCGTCCATGGCACTGGATACCCGCTTCGCGCCGGGTATGACGACAGTTGTATATAACAATGAGAGACGAAGCGGGACTGGGTTTAAACCCAGTCCCAAACGTTTTGATACGGCGGCAATCCTTGAACCCCTCAAGAAACCCTACGAACAGGAACTGTTCAGACTATTTTTGTCCAACAGATCCGATTTAATTTCCTGTTTTCCGATCAAGGCTTTTGCAACGCCGTATTCGGTTTCTGATTAAACGAATATTGATCACGGAAAGCATCGCTGATCGACTCCACATCGTCATCATCTTCCATTATGTAGGGCGTGATCATGATGACGATTTCGGACTTGTCGTGACTGCGTCCCTTGGAGCTAAACAAATAACCCAGCCAGGGAATGTCCTTTAGATAGGGTATGCCGCTACTGTCATAGGAGTTGTCATCCCTGATAATGCCGGCAATCAATACCGACGCACCGTCTTTAAGACTTAACGTGGTTTCTACCTTCCGGTTCTGAATGGTGGGGCTGCTGATTGCGCTGGTGAGATTTTCCGTCGCCTTGCTGAGCTCCTGACTGACATCCAGATCAATGCGTCGTCCCGAATGCACTATCGGTTTGACATTGAGGATCACGCCGGTTTTGCGATACTGCACGTTTTGTGTAAATATGCTGTCGCCTCCTGTTTGCGGCGAGCCGGAAGGAACCCCCTGACTGGTGACAATAGGCACTTCATCACCAATTTCGATGGCGGCCTCTTCGCCGCTTTTGACCATGAGCCTCGGTGTTGACAAGACATTCACGCGACTGTCGGTAGCCAGCGCCTTCAAGACCATGCGGGTTTTGCCGCCGGAGTTGAGGACATAATTAAAGGCATTGGCGACCGGTGAAGCGGCACCCACCAGCGTACCGACATCGAAGCCGAAATCTCCCGACTTACCGTGAGCAGACCATTGAATACCGAAGGTATCGGTATCCCCCAGCGTTACCTCGGCAATGGTGACTTCAATCAGGACTTGCTTGGACTGGGTATCCATCTGCCGGATAATCGGCAGTATTTGCGACCAGGTATCGGCGTTACCAAAAAATAGCACAGCATTGCGTTGTTCATCGACTACCAAGCTGGACTTTTGCCCCCCTGAACCGGTTCCTGATGTTTGCGAAGCAGCATTCGCAGTAGCTCCTTGCGCTGCGGCGCCAGGATTTTTTTGTGTCTGTGCCGCTTGCTGGATAACGATATTCGGCACGAGAGCGCTTAATGTTTTAACGAGAGCGCCGGCTGCAGTATTTTTTACCGGATAGTAAAAAAGCGTGTTTTTATCGTTGGCGTAAGTCGGCTGATCCAGCGCCTCTACCCACTGCTTTACCAGGCCAAGCACTTTTGGATCGGCGGTAAATACCAGCACGGCGTTAATTTTACTCATCGGCAACACCAGTATGCTACCCATCGGCAAAGTGGAACTGGCTCCGTAACCTTCCGATTGCAAAACCTGCACCAGTGCTTCGCTTAAGGCTTCGGGCGTTTGATACAGTGGATCAATACGTAAGCTATAGCGACCTCGCATCGTCGGCTGATCCAGAAACTTGATGGTTTCCAGCGCATTGGCAACGAGATGGCGGGAACCCTGCAGGGTAATGGTGTTACGCTCAAGATCGTCCATTATTTTCAGATCCTGTCCGGCGTACATTTGATTTAACGCCGAAGTGACATTGACATTGCGCACATGATAAAGCGGGACCACCTGAAAAATGGGCCGGTGTGTCACCGGCACTTCGGGGAGAGTTCTTCCACTGATTAACAACGGCGGCTCATCAGCAGGCGTTTTAGTGCTTTGCAGAAAACGGTAATGCTGCTCTTCTTTTTTTATCGCCACGCCGTATTCAGACAATACTTTTGCGACCACTCGCGACAGTTCCTGCGCGCTCTGCGGCTCCGTTATACGCAAGGTAATCAGGTCACTGACGCTTTGCAATGACTTATCAATCTGAAAGGAAATATGCAGCATGTTGCCATAGACTTCATTAATGAAGGCCGGCAACGGCATGTTGTCTACATCCAGTTTGAAAGGACCGCCTTTAAGACCCGGCATGGTTTCTTCAAAGGTATCAAGGCCGGCAATTGCCGACGGCTGCATAATTCCCGGCGTTTCGGTAAAACGAGGCGGCTTTGTTCGATTTGACGGAATAGCTTGTTTCTGTTCTTCCGCAACCGTCCCAATACCGGTTATATTTGACGCGCCGGTTTTATCATCGAGCGCCCTTACTTCTTGCTGGCGCGGACGTAACGGTTCGGGTAATTTAATAGGGCTTTGCCATGTGTAACAGCCTGCCAATGAAAGACTGGATATTAAAGCTGCGATAATCAATAAAGACGAGGTTTTAAAGGGCATTGTGGTTTATTTAGGCGAGGCCTGTAGAAGTTTTATTTTCGTTGTCCGCCATGTAACGTAATAGCCAGAGTCTTACCGGCTAATTCAATGGTAATTCCGTTATTATTAATGGCGGTCAGTATCGACATATCGGGCAATCTCTCGCCTATTCGATAGCGCGTGATCTTGGAATTATTTTTAATTAGCGCATACTGCTGCGAACCTTGCTGAACCATTCCTTGCAAGGTCCAAGTCCTGATTTTTTGCTGTCCGGGCACATTGACGCCTTGAACCGCACTGGTTTGGTAATATTGAGTGAGTGCATTATACGCATTGAGCGTTGCGGAAGTATCAGGCAAATCCGGTAATTTCCATTCCAGATCGATAACCGCTTTGGGATCACTCTTGGGTAGTGAATACTGCCAATAGGCGCTGATGCCGCCGAGTATACACACAAGCAATGCTATAACGATCTGTTTTTGCCCGGCTGCCGTCATGGTTTATCAGGCGCCTGAAAAAAACAACTGACTTGTAGTGATACCCCCAACAAGTCTTGCAGGTCACGATTAGTTTGCAATTGATCGATTTGCATTAGTTTGGGGTTTTGTTCGATTTGACTAAGCAACTCCAGCAAGCCTGCATCATACAATGTACCTTTAATTTCAATCACCACTCTCCAGATGAAAGGCATTTTTGCATCGCTTTGCACACTGGCTCCGGCAATCTCCAAGCCGGTGAGACCCAACTGCTGTATTTTATCATTGAACCAGGTTTGCACATTTGCTTGCGCCAAGCCTTTGGTTTCCGCGCGCCATAATCCGTTTTCCAATTGCAGACGGATGTTTTTTACACTTTCAGCTCTTTCCGCCCAGTCGGTTTGTTGTTGCACATAATGCAGTTTTATGAGTTTTTTATCCTGGCGGGCGTATTCTTCAAATAACCCGTTTCGGTATTCATTTAATGCCAGCAGGCCATTGCTGATGACAATGAGCAATATCAGCAATACACCGATACGTAACCTCGGGTTTTCCTGCCATTCTAACAACAGTTGTTTATACGCCTGCATCAGCTTGAAATCGAATAATGACGGTTATTTGTCCGGTTCTGGCATCGGGTTGTGCGCTTACCTCTTTTCCCCAAGCAAGATCGGAATAGGTTTTTACAAACAGGCTGGGATCAGTGTTATTCGTTTGCAGCGTAAAGCGCAATTGCTCTGAACTGTATTCCCATAGCATCACCTTCATATTGGCGGGGTCAGGTAGCTTGGCTATGACCTGATCAAGCAACAGCAACTGCCGATGACCTTTCCACAACCCGGCAACCTGATTCAGGAAACGCTGATCATCCTGTATCTTGTTACGGGTTTGCAGTATAGGCTCTATTTGTCGACTGAGTTCTGATTGTTGCCGATGCTGCGCCTTGATATCCTGCTGCAACAGATAAATTTGCGTACCTTGCCAGCTGAGCAAAAAAGCCAGCGCCATCGGAAAAGCCTTCCATAAAATGGATTCCAGACTTATAAATAGCGCATTTTGATCCAGCTTATAATCTTTTCCCCATGGCTGTGCCTGCTTTTGGGTTATTATGACAGGCAGCTCATCCTGAGCCTCCAAACCGGCCGCGCGTTGAAAATTTTGCCAGACACTTTGATCTGGCTTTTTCTCCCACCAATGACTTTCCTTTAAAATGCCTTGCAACCAATATTGCGCTTCATAGCCTTGATCAGAATCCAGCAATTGCAACTGCGTGGCTTCCGGACGCGGAAAAAAACGGGTCTCGATCAGGTATCTATGCTTTTTATTTACACCGTCTTCGGCATGCCAGCACCACACCTGGGCAACACTGTTTTGCCAAACTATATTGGTCATCGGTTCCGGCCAAGGACTCCATTGATTTATTTTAAGTTGCAGGGCTTGGCGCTGCGCGCCGGACGGAACATCGCGCAAATCGAAACAACGATAGATAGATTGTGACCTCGGTATAACGGTGTATTTGGCCGAGTTACTTCGAAAAACAGTGAGGAATTTATTGAGAAACTGCTGTACGACTTGTGGCAGTTGGTATTGTTTGAAAACGTTTAGTTTGAGAGCCGCTGTTGCTAAAAAGGTCTGTTTCAAGCTGCTGGGGTTGGGCATTTTGTTGTTCTGCGGTTAAGGCGATATCAAGCTGGTAATCAATACTCCAAGGGCGACGGTTCTTTAAAGAGTAGTCTTTTTGTGTAATGGGGCTATGTAATTCTATGTGAATTTCCCGCATCCGTCCAGTTTGCCGATTCCACAGGGTTACCCTGAAAAAATTTGAAGGAGTCGACGTAAATGACAAGTCGTCTATATTGAATGTTTTGCCGGTAATTTGATAAAGCTGATCAACTTCTGTAATCGGTAATTGGTTTCTTGCCTGAATAATCTTATCAACACTATCCGAAGTAAGTCCCATGGAAATTTGCAAGATCTGTTTAGGAGCAACATTGAAATTCGGCAAATCCTCCCAACTGCTACTGGTCAAGCGCGGCAGATTGTTGTTCCAGATTTCCTGATACTTATCCCAACCCAGGATATTGCGCATCTCCCAACTGGTCAACAAAAACCTGTTTGCAGGGGCCTGCTTGCCCTGTTGTTTGTATTGCTCTACCTCGGCGCCGTTGATGCGATGAAAGCTATCGGGGTCTTCATAGTCGAGCAATCTGGCAATGGCATCGTCCCGTTCGGTCCCGGAAAGTCCGAACAACCCCAGAAAATATTTTAAATGAACAGGCTCGCTGTTATTACACGCCATCAACCCGCTTTCGTCCTGAACCGAGAATATGCTTTCCCCCAGACCTTGATAGGCTTGGTCATAAAGCTTGATAGTCTTGCCATCAAGCGTTTTTGGCCCCAAAGCCATACCGAAACTCATCGCCTCTTTTTGCTCGGCATTCAATTCGGTCAGGATGACGCCGTATTCATTGATAGAGTGTGTATTGATCAGGTACAGCACTGTGGCCAAAGTACCCTGAAACTCTATTTCCGCTTGCATATCCTGTTGTTGATCGGCGATTTGTTGCCGCGCATCACCCGCCCATTGGGCAAGATAGGCGCCAGCAACGGTAATAAAAGCAATCAACCACAGTGTTGCAACCAGGATAAAGCCCTGCTGCCGCTCCGCCGGGATAAACCTAACGCTCATAAAAAATCTTCTATGCCGGGCTTGGGATTTTTTCTACCGGGAATACTGACTATCCAGGTTATCGGATTCTGGACACTGTCTATTTGCAGTTGAATCGCTTCCGGTAATTGCTGTAACACCGCACCCATTTTTGGCGGCCATGTCGATACCCAGTTACCCTCATTATCGAGATAACTGAATGAGGCTTTTTGAGCAGTCCATTGACCTAACAACCATTCCTCCTTTTCAGTAATTCTGTATTTAAGCGCAATGGTATTCTCTTGAGCAGATAGCGACAAGGTAAACGATTGCGGAACGCCGGTCGGTGCCGTCAGCGTACTTATAGATTGTCCTTGTAATTTGGATTCGGTCCCTTCAAACAAGGCTGGCTCATTCCGGTTATTGACGATAATTCCGTTGACCAGGTTTCTGTACCAGTGTTCTTGTAATTGCCGGATGCGTTGTTTTTTTAGTTGTTGGGTTACGTTAAACCGAAGCCTCAATACATAGCCGAAACCGTCCATCAGCAAGCCGCTGATCAGGCTGATCAACACCAGCACAACCAGGACTTCCATTAATGTAAACCCTTTGTGAGTGTTCTTTTTTGTACGGAAATTCATTTTACCTGCTGATAACCCACTTGCCTGAGAATGAACTCATCCACTTTATTATCATTTTGATAAATGCTGACTCGGGAATCAAACAATCCCAACACGAAAGCAGCCGGAGCCCCGCTGGGATCGATTTCCTCTTTTAGAGGAGTAATCGCGGTGGATTGCCAATGTAAAGTGAAGGATGGGGTTTTAATTTCCCCGTTTATGTCCGCTGCGGGGTTAACTTGCTGCATCAACGCCAGCGCGTTTTGCCTGAATTGTGTTTTTAGACTGCTGTCGAGGGCGTGATTAAGCCCGCTTAGGGTATTGTTAATCCAGCTAAATAAAGCCATGCCCGTCGTGCTCACCAATACCAAAGCAACAATGGCTTCCAATAATGAAAAGCCGCTTTGTTTTTGTCGGCCGTCAACCCGCTTCATAGAGTTCGGGCTGACACAGCGGTGCTTGCAGCTTCCATTGCTGCACGAATTGCTTCCGGCGCAAGGTAATTATTCCGCCGCTGCATACGCCATTCGAATAATAGTCGATTGGCGAGTCGACGCCGATCGTCCAGCCTTCGGGCATTGTCAAAGGGGGTTCGGGTACGTTGTTTACGCTGTCCTCAAGCTGTCCCAGTCTCCAGGTTTTTCCCTGTTGATATGCTTGGTAGCCCAGCCCTGAAATTTGTTGCAGTACGTCTTCCACTTGGAAGGCGCGTACCGCGCTCTCATAAAGATTGTTTAATCGGGGCATAATCAGCCCCGTAACCAGGGACAACAGAAGCAATACAACCAGTAATTCCAGAAGCGTGTAGCCGCGCATTCTCTTATGGCAGGTAACCGATGTCCGCTGCCGTACCTTCACCGCCCGGTTGACCGTCAGCGCCAAAGGAATACAGTGCGAAAGGCTGGTTGTTTTTACCCGGAATACTGTATTGATAAGGTTTTTCCCAAGGGTCCAGAGGCACCGGCTCATCCAGATACGGACCTTGCCAGAGGTTTTTCACTTGCTCCTGACTGGGCTGGTCATAGAGTATTTTCAAACCTTCATCGACCGTCGGAAAGCGGTTTATGTCCAAGCGCATGGTTTCCAATGCACCTTTTATCATTTTAATTTGCGTTTCAGCGGTACTCACTTTTGAGCTATCGACTTTGCCAAACAACCGGGGACCTACCAAACCGGCGAGCAAGCCGATAATAACCAGTACCACCAACATTTCCAGCAGTGTAAAGCCCTGTTGTTTGAGCGATATTTTTACGAATAAACGATATTTTTTTAACATAGTGTACTTTTAATAAAGAGTTTCGGAGGGTGTAATTAATTATACCGAAATATCATTGACGCTGGTGATCGCCAAAATTATACCGGTCATTATAACACCGATGACGGCGCCGATGACCAATATGGCTATCGGCTCCAGCAAGGCCAGGAAACGCTTCATGCGTTCACGTCCGCTTTCCGTGTATAAGGTGGCAAGTGATTTCAGCATGTTGGGTAATTCGCCGGAACGTTCACCAACCTTGATCAAACCATAACCCGTGGCGGTAATTGCGCCGCTTTCCTGCAAGGCATCGGCAAGACTGCGTCCGGCTTTAACGGCTTTGGTAACCTGCGAAAAATTGGCGCGCAGACGACTGCCGGATACGCCTTGCTGCGCCAGCGTCAGCGCGCGGGTCAGTTCGACACGACTGGTCAGCAAGGTACCGAGCATCGCCGACCAGCGACCGATATCGGATTCGATCAGCCAAGTGCCGAGCAACGGAACGAACATTAATTGATCCCATAAACGCTGGCGAATCTCCGGTCTGGACATGCCAATAATACCAAGCACTATTACAGCCGCTATAACAGCGCCGATAACAGCCAGATGGCTGTTAACAAACTGCCCGGTTTCCAGCACGGCTTTCGCTAAAAAGGGTATATCGCCTTTGGCCTTGCTCAATAACTTGGTGAACTTCGGCACCACAACGACGAAAATAATCATGACGGCGCTAATACCCGAAATAATCAAAATAGTGGGATAAATAAGCGCATTACGCAATTCACTGTTGATTCTCTGCTCGTATTCCATTTGCGAGACGCCGTCGCTTAACGATTCCGCAAGGCTTCCGGTCAGTTCGCCGGCCGTCGCCAGATGAAACATATAAGGCGGTAAGTCAATTTTCGATTCCGCCAATGCTTTGGAAAACGCGATACCCCGGCGCAACTGCGTGGAAATTTCATCAAGCTCCTGCTTTAAAAAGCCTTGCTGTATCGATTCGGCTAACGATGAAACCGCTTCGTCCAACGACACACCCGATTTTAGCAAGGTTGTAAGCTGATGCATCACTAATAACACATCGCTTTTTTTCACCTTGCCTTTAGCTTTAACTGTGGATTTGCCCTTGGCCTGCTTCTGCGCCTGTAGCGTTAATGCGACAGGCGTCAAACCCTGACGCTGTAATTGCCGGGCGGCGGAACGTTCCGTATCGACCTCAATGCTGCCGGTCACGATGCCGCCGTCTTTATTGATAGCCTTGTAGTGATATTTCATGAGTTGCTTATTAACTTTATCGTTCCCATGCTCCGGCGTGGGAATAATAGAATTCCTGCGGTTCTAAGATGAGTATTTATATTCATGGCTTAATTGGCGGTAACCCGCAATACCTCTTCAACACTGGTTATCCCCTGATAGGCTTTCATAAAACCGTCCTCGCGTAATGATTTAAAGCCCTGCCCTACTGCTATCCGGTGCAATTCCGCGGTGCTGCCGCCCTGCGCGATGGCATGCTGAAGCTCGGGAGTAACCGGCACCAGTTCATGAATACCGACGCGACCGCTAAATCCCGATCCCTGGCAATGCTTGCAGCCAACCGGCTCCAGCCAGTTGGCGGGCTGACCCACGAGAAATTCCGGCAGATTTTGTTCGGTGTTGACACGAATGTCCACCACCGGATTGCCGGGTACGGCGCAGTGTTTACATAAGCGCCTGACCAGTCGTTGCGCCATGACGGCACGTACCGGTGTCGCCACCAAAAACGGGTCTATGCCCATATCGATCAAGCGGGTAAAGGCACTAATGGCGTCGTTGGTATGCAACGTAGACAACACCAAATGTCCGGTGAGCGAAGATTGGATGGCGATTTCAGCCGTTTCCCGATCCCGGATTTCGCCGATCATAATCACATCCGGGTCTTGCCGCAGAATAGCGCGTAACGCACGGGCAAAGTTATAGCCAATGGTATCGAGCGTCTGCACCTGGGTAATACCGGACATACGGTATTCCACCGGGTCTTCGACGGTAATGATTTTACGTTCGCCGGTGTTGATGTTATCGAGCACCGAATACAGCGTCGTCGATTTACCCGAACCGGTAGGCCCCGTTACCAAAATAATGCCGTGCGGTTGACTCGACCATTCCTTCAAAAGTTTCAGGTTATCGGGCCGCATACCGATGGAATCAATACTGAACTTTTGCTTTTCCTTCGGCAGCAATCGCATGACGATGGATTCCCCATGCACACCAGGCAACGCGGAAATACGCACATCCAAATCCTCACCGCTGACCCGCGTTTCAATTTGACCGTCTTGCGGCAAACGATGCTCGGCTATATCCATGCCGGAAATCAGCTTGATGCGCGAGGCGATGGCATTAAAACGTTCGATCGGCAAGGTAAAGCGTTCATAAAGAATCCCGTCGATGCGTAATCGCACCTTGACCGTATAGCGTTCCGGCTCAATATGAATATCCGAGGCGCGTTGATCAAAGGCCATCGCCAATAAATTATTGACGAATTCGATGACAGGCGCTTCTTCGGCCAGTTCGCGTAAATAACCCACACCGCTGTTACCGGCATCACTCTCGCCCAGACGGTTGACCATATCCAGCAACTGGTCGAGATCATGACTGCGAACCAGCATCCATTCCAGCGTAGACTCAGGCAGAGTTTTTTCCAGGACTTCGCGGATGCCGTTATTTAATGGGTCGCGGGCTGCACAGCAAACAACGTTGTCGCCTTTTTCGAAGGCGATCACTTCCTGGTCCAGCCACCAGTCGATAGTCAGACCGGTGCTGTTAAGCCATTCCAGCATTTGCCTGCTGTTACCCGGCAAGTCTTTAAGATCCAGTAGCGGCATATCGAGCTGCCTGGATAATACCGGCAGAATGGCGTCTTCCGACAACGCGCCTATACGAATCAAAATGGCGCCGAGACGTCCGCCTACCTGGCCCTGCACATATAAAGCCTTTTCCAGGTCGGCGGGGCTAATGAGTTCCTGCGCTAACAATAATTGTCCAAGCTGCTGTTTTAAAGGCATAGGTTAAATTGTGGAGAAGAGAGTTTGATGAGGATTCATCAAAAATAAGTAAAAATTTGAAAAGCTCGGCAACAAAAACAAATCGCCCAAGTATAGAGGAAGCAGGAAATAAAGCTTCATTTGATTCCCCTCTCCCCAACCCTCTCCCGGAGGGAGAGGGAGCTCAATATAGTTGTCATTATAAATTAATTACACAGTTCAATTACCGTCTCTTTGTTAAATAATTTTTTCAAAAAGAAATTAGCTTACCCGCTAGGCTTTACTATCCGTGTCCGCCGATTTGCGAAAATGCCGCCTATCCACATCGCCATTGTCAAACCGATCAGGCAACCAGCCTCTGTTAACACACTCGCGAAAACACCATGCCGGCGTGGTTTCGGTCTTGTAGCTCCAGAAAAACCAGCCGAGATATTTTTCAAAAGTGAGCAATTGAGCTGCGGCATAGCCTCGGTAGGCGACTGACATCTGGAACTCGTCCATATCTTGCAGTGCATGGTTGAAAGGCCCCTTTTCCCAAAGCGCAACCACTTTTAAATCCAGCCCCAGACTCCATTCTCCGACATAAACCCAGTGGCCAAGATCACGAATGATGTCGTCCGCTTCAGTTTTCCATTCAACCACCGCGCCGCGTATATGACCGTAAATATCCGCGTCAATCTCGGCTCGTCCAAAACATTGGTAACGATGAATATCCAGCACGACATTGCTGAATTCCGGTTCCGTTAAAAAGCCGCTATATTCGCGGAAGGAACGAAAACTGTCATGAAAAACGACAGCCACATCGTTGGCCGGACAATATTTTCGGATCCGCCGGTAACCGTCCGTGGTATATTTTTTCAATAAATCCATATCGATATCCCAGCGCGGCTCATTCAATACCTCTATGGCGTACAAAGCGGGCCGGTTGTGGTATCGCTCGGCCAGCCGCTCCAGTATGTCCAGCGCGTAATTAATATAGTCTTGCTGCGTGTGCCACTCACATACATTCTGGATGCCGCCGTTATCAAAGCCGTTCTGGCAACCGGGCGCAGCATGCAAATCCAGTACGACCAGCAAGCCGTATTGCTCGGCCCAATCGAAAGCCTGGTCGAGAATCTCTATGCCTCCTTCAACGAAAGGATGCAAAGATTCACCATAAGACCTGTGATAAGGATAGCCGGGGCCGAATATCCAGTGACCGACTGGAATCCTGACTGCATTAATTCCGATTTTGGCAAGCCAGGCAAAGTCGTCGCGGGTGATAAAGGTATTCCAGTGCTTTTTCAATGCCTGTTCTGCACGATCGCCCAGTTCAACGCAGAAGGAGGTTTCGTCCTTTGCCTGCAAGCCCTCAAACAGGCTCGGCGTCATCCATTTCTCGATCACCAGCCAGCCGCCCAGATTAACACCGCGCAGCTTTTTGCCGAATTTGTTGTCGAATACCGGTTTCATTATGTTTTACCTTTAATTAATACTTAAATTATGAAGAGGAAAAACACTTACAACGCAATCCTTCTATGATGGAATGCCTCAGCCGTGGGTTGATTCATAATCGTCAGCATCGCGGCTTCAGGTAGCTCCTGGCAGATCAAGCGCAGCATCTCCGATTCTCCTTCTGGCGTGAGCGAGTCAAAGGCCTCTTGCTGCAAGATCCATCTGGGGCGGTATAACAATAGTCGAACCAGTCCCAAGCGCTGTTGCTGTTCACGGGAAAGCACTTTTTCCCAGGTGTCTGTCTGGTCAAGCTGCTCCAGTAAATCTTCAAGCCCGGCCAGTTTGAGCAACTCCTCAATCTTGTCCCGACTGAAGGTTTCAGGCGCAGACGGGTAGCAAATCGCTTCATACAGCGTGCCATCCGGTAAATAAGGTCTTGGCGGCATAAAGAACATCGGTTCCTGGTCAGGTAATTCGATACTGCCGCAGCCCCAGGGCCAAAGACCGGCAATCGCCTTGAAAAGCTTGGCGCCGGTCGCAGCATCGCCATGGATGAGAACGCGTTCGCCCTGTCTTATTTCATCGTTGATACCTGATACAATCACTTCACCATTGTGTTTGGCGATACACAAATCATGGAAGCACAAAACAGAATTGTCGGGTTTTTCTATAAGGATTCGCTGCGGGTCAGGACGGGCGATCTCCTGTTCCAGCTCTTCCAATGCTTCGACCAAGCCCAATACGCGCTCAACCGAGGCGCGCCATTGCGCGATTCCGGCCATATTATTGACTGGCCAGGATAATGCGGAAGCCATGTGCTGAAAAGCCTGCACCGATTGCATCAAAGCGCCCAAGGTAATGCTTCCCAGAATATAGCGCGGCGCGGAAACCAGAATAGGAAACGCCATCGACAGTACACCATAGCCGGAGTTAAAGAGGAGAATATTCGCCCAGGCATGGGTTTGCTTATCGTACACGTCGGTAATCGCTTGAAAAAGACTGAGAAAGCGCTTTTTCTCATTGCTTTCACCCTGAATCAGGGCTATTGCATGGGAGTTTTCCCGCGCCCTGACCAAGCCAAAGCGAAAATTAGCCTCTGCGGTTTGCATGGCGTTAGTGGTCATCGTTAACGGGCGGCCTATCCACCAACCCAACCAGGAAGCACCGGCGGCATAAAGAATGGCTATCCAGACCAGATGCCCGTATACAGGCATTTTGATAATTCCCAAATCAACAACAACGACGCCTGAAAGCGACCAGAGAATTTCAGTAAAACTGATCAGCAACAACACGCTGTAGAATAACGAATGCGCGAGAGCAATGGCTTCATCGGTGGCAATACGAATATCTTCGGCTATCCGACCATCCGGATTGTCATGTTCGGCAGTTTGTATGTGGGTCACCTGGTAATGGCGGCCTTTGCTCATCCATTGACTGATAACGCGCTCCGTCAACCAACTGCGCCAGGCGATTTGCAATCGCCGCTTGATGGTTAAGTGCGTGAAAGTAACGGCCATACTGGCTGCAAAAATCAGAATAAGCAAACCGATCTGCTTGAATAATCCTGACATGGAATGCTGTTCAAGCGCATTGAAAAGAGCGGCGCTCCATTCCGTGATAACCACGGCAATGACGATTTGAACCACAGTGAGGACAATTAAAGCCAGCGCCTGTTTCTGGATGACCGACTTATTTTCAGAGGTCCAAAAGGGACCCGCTAACCGTATGAACTGAATAAAAAATTTGCTTTTACCGGGCATAAATAATTGTCCTCATTGGGGTAAACTATTTCATATCAAACACAGCGTAAATTAATAGCGATAAAATATATCTTGTTTATTGCTTAAAGCCTTTTAATGATACGCACATTTACAAGGGCTTCCAGCTTTTTTTAAGAAAATCTGTCGCCGGAATAGCTCAAACCACCCGATCGCATTCTTGATAAAATACACTACGAAAATTGCTAAAAACCAATGACGTTGCTTGTTGAAGTTTACTTCAGAATCATCCAATCGATATTGACCCATTAAGAGATTAAAACAATGTTGAATCCTGATCCGCTACGCATGGCCGGACAATCTGCGGCGCCTGTTTTGAATATAGCCCATCGCGGCGCTCGCGCGTTTGCGCCGGAGAACACTCTTGCCGCCTTTGAAAAAGCGAAGACCTTCGGGTGCCAGATGTTTGAGATGGATGTCCGCATGTGTAAAGATGAAGAGCTGGTCGTTCATCACGACGAGCAGTTAACACGCTGCACCGATGTCGGCGCCAAATTCCCGGATCGCAGCACCTATGCCGTCTCGGATTTCAATTATGATGAATTGTCCATACTGGATGCCGGCAGTTGGTATGTCGAACAACTGGCGCTTCTTCCCTCGCAAAGGCAGTCGTTTTTACAGACGCTGACAGACGAAGAACTGGCCCGCTTTGTCAGCGCGGAAGATCGGGCGTTCTACGCATCCGGCGAGATCAGGATACCAACCTTAAAACAAACGCTGGAACTTGCCGAGCGTACAGGCATGATGGTTAATATCGAGCTCAAAACGCAGCCGGAGCTGCATCCGGGTCTTGCTGAAGCGGTTGTAAAACTGGTCGAACGCATGGGAATGGAGCATCGTGTCCTGATTTCATCGTTTGATCATGCGCAACTGGTGAACGTACGCAAGCTCACAAAAATTATCGCAACGGCTGTTTTAACCGGTGGACGCATCGAGAACCCGGTCGCGTATTTACAGTCACTTGATGCCGATGCCTATAACCCCGACTGTTATAACGACTGCGACTCGGCAGGAATTAGAAAACTCAACCTGGTCGGCATCAGCGCAGTTCGCGAAGCAAGCCATGCTGTCAATGTGTGGACTTGCAACAACAAGGATGATATGCAAGTCTTGATAGCCGCCGGCGTAAGCGGTTTAATCTCGGACTTCCCGAATCGGGTTAGGGATGTTTTGATGGTATAGTTTGGATGTCAAACTATTAAGATCGAGAATATATAAACCGGAGAAGGTAGGCAAACCGCCTCCCTCTCCGTCCGAAAAAACGACTTGGACACGAAAAGCCCGCGCCCCTATTCGACTTAGTCTACGTGAATTGAGGTCGTGCTAAATACGCTGCCGGTGGAAAGGCTGACAATACTTGACACTCCGACCAAGTTAATTAGTGTATCGGTTGCTCCGCCATCCTGGAAAACCCACCAATCACTACCGGCTTGAAAAGCGACCGTAGAATTATTAGTAATATTGGTCTTCAAATATTCGATTACATCGCTTAAATTACTTGTCGCAGAAATAGACAAAGGGGTCAGGTAAGTATCCGCATCATCAAATTTAATAATCCCGTTGTCAATTTTGTGACTCTTAATGACCCCTTGATTGGTTCCATCAACAGCTGCCGCAGTCGGAGCAATTTTGATGGTGCCGAACAAATCCAGAGAATCTGTAAATGCAGAGAACTTAGTGATTTTGTCGGCTTGAGCGGCACTGGCGGCCGTACTGTCACTCGCAGAGGTGTAGCGCACTATATCTTTGGCGGCCAAGGCTTCGGTCAAGTCTATGGTATCGGCGCCCAATCCGCCTATCAGTATATCGGCGCCGTCTTTAGCAAAAAGCGTATCGTTACCGCCAAGTCCGCTCAGCACGTTGATTTTTGTGTTGCCGGTCAATACGTTAATGGCATCAGTACCGGTACCGTTAGCGTCGTTGGTACCGCCAGACAAGGACAGGTTTTCTATATTATTGTATTTTCTCAGATCCGTAGTCGTTTGGATTTCAATGGTGTCGGTGCCTTCGCCGGCCTTTTCTATAATGATATCGACAGCATTAGGGTCTACGTAAGTATCATTGCCGATACCGCCTATCAAGGTATCCGGACCGTCTCCGCTAATGATCCTATCGTCACCGCCAAGTCCCGTTATGATATTGGCGGAATCATTGCCGGTAATGATATTATCATTGGCGTTACCTGTGCCGTTAATGGGGTTATTGACACCGGTTGTGCCGCTGAGCGTCAGATTTTCAAAAAAGCCAAATCCAGTTTTTGCCAGACTAAAAGTAACCGTGCTGTTAATCGTATCTATCCAGCCCGCCTTGATTTTTCCTGTCGTTGCATCCTTCACATTGGCGACTTCAATCAAGGTATCAGTCGTTGTATCAACGAAATAAAAATCATCGCCTAAGCCGCCTTCCAGCTTATCGATACCGTTTTTACCGTCCAAGAAATTACTGCCCCCGTTACCGATGAGATAATTATTGGATCCCTGCCCGGTTACGTTCAGGTTGCTTGTGCCGGTAAGCCTGGCATTTTCGATGTCAAACCAGGTAGTCGACGTAGACAAATCCAGAGTGACGTTACCGGACTGTACCCAATCGTTACCTTGTCCGGCAATTTCCCTGATGATTTCCAACTGGCTATCAACCACAAAAGTATCATCGCCATAGCCGCCTTCGTAGGTATCCACACCGGAGCCGCCATCCAGATAATCATCGCCGTAACCACCTTTAAGCGTATTAACACTGACATTAGTAGTCACGCTAATAATTCGATTGTTTAATTCATTACCGACACCCTCGGTTAAATTGCCTACCATCGTCAAGTTTTCTACGCCGGCAAGGAGCGTATAGGATGGAGTGAGGATATCGCCTTTAAATTCGACGGTATCCACACCACCGTTAAAAGCATCTTCTCTCGTTTTGTCTTCGCCCGAGTCAATCCGGTAAAGATCATTGCCCGAACCGCCGTACAGTATGTCGGTTCCGGTAATTTTGAGCGGATCGACCACCGTAGCCTTATCATAGGTGACTCCTCCATACTTGCTTTCCGAGTAATACCAGCCGTCCAATATATCGTCACCGGCTCCACCATCCAGGGTATTGTTGAATTTATTCCCACTCAACAAATTGTTAGCGCTCGTGCCAGTAGCATTTACTGCTGCGCTATAATCGAGCAGGTCAACATTTTCAACGCCTTTGATAGTTTGATCGGTCAATTTGACACTAGTTCTGGACACAACCAAGTCATAACCGGCGCCACCATCAATAGTGTCCGTACCCTGGCCTGCAAAAATAATATCATTGCCGTCACCGGCCTTAATCGTATCATTGCCTTCGGCACCGTCCAGTATGTCATACCGATTACTGCCTTGCAGGTAGTTATTGAGTTTGTTTCCGGTTAACGTCGCGATGGAATACAGACTGCCGTCATCCAGGCTTGGCGCATAAAGCTGGTCATCCAATACGCCGTTTTCAATGTTGTCAGCCAAGGTCACATGATAATTGATGGTTTTTGGATCAGGATCAAGCTCCTTACCGTCGGCGCCTACATCATCATCGCGGCCGTCACTTTTGTAGTCACGTATGTAGTAAACAGTGTCAGTACCTTGATTGCTATTCTCTTTAATAGTATCTTCCATGTTGTCAAAAGTTATGACATATCGATCATTGCCAAGACCGCCTGCTAGCGAGTCCTGACCATAACCGGAAAACAAGGTGTCATCACCTGAACCGGCCACTATCTTATCATTGCCAAATCCGCCCTCCAGCCAGGAGTCCAGTTGGGCATTACTGTTGGTAACGGTAATGGTATCGTTTCCGGTGCCTCCATAAACAATACCTTGATTTTTTACATAAAAGATGTCGCTGCCCCCATTGCCCCACATGGTGTCATAACCACCATAGAAGGTATCATTGCCGAAGCCGCCGACCATTGCATCATGTTCATTGATGTTCGTACCATAATTAGTGAAATCACTGGTATCGGACATCTTATCGTCGCCGTCACCGCCTTCCAGAAAATCAGTACCAGAACTACCATACAGGATATCGTTACTAATGCCGCCAAAAACATAATCGTCACCGCTACCACCGTAAAGCGTATCAAGGCCAGTGCCACCATAGACAAAATCATTTCCGGCATCGCCAAAAAGCTTATCATTACCAAGACCTCCGTCCAAAACATCAATACCGTCATTACCATTAATAGTATCGGTCCCAGCTCCACCAGCCAGCTTGTCATCGCCGACACCGCCCAGCACTTTGTCGTCACCCGTACCACCATCCAGGATATCGTTAGCGCTGCCGCCATCAAGGGTGTCATTCCCCAATCCACCCGTTAACAGATCCTCACCCGCACCGCCAAATAATTGATCATCATCATCGCCGCCATCAAGCGAGTCGATGCCGTCGCCGCCTTGAAGAATATCTTTGCCCGCACCACCGAGTAACAAGTCATTGCCGGTATTACCTAATAGTGTGTCATTGCCTGTGCCGCCGTTTATTATATCGTTGCCGGCCAGTCCATCAATGTTATCGTTGCCGCTATTGTTACCGGCACTAGGCCAAGTATCGTCGTCGTTTGTAAGTTTTATTAGGGCCATGGTTTTTCCTTATTGATAAATTTAAAAAAGATTGGGGCAAATATTTGCCTGATTAGTTATGAAAGCAGTTAAAAGGATGCTTGTTGATAGTTATAAATATTTAATATAGATACTGCGAAAAATACGTGTATTTACGGGCCGCACCTTTGTATACGGTATGGCCGAGATTGAAAATCCCGTTAAACCCGGCTTTAATTTGCAAACGGGAATATGTAAGTAGTCACGTCGGGTTAAAGTATAGATTAATTCTGCGGATTAGCAATTAACCGGCTTTTCGACATAAAACGGAAGGATCCCTATCCAAACAAGAGAATCGAGTCCAACGGGTCAAATCAGCCGCCTGCATCGATAATGCCCGAATATTTCGTGGTTTTTTATCCCAAGGCGCTATGTTGACTATAGTGCCTGCCTTTTGCATAAAATATGAATTAGGTCTCTAATTTGTATTAAATACGCAGATAATGCTACATTATTGTGCAGCCCTATCGAAGGGACGTTTAGCCAACATGATAGTGACTATGCACAACACCTTCTTTTGTTCTGTAAAAATGCTCTTCACGGCATTTTTTTTATGCCAGAGCCGTTTCGCTTATGCTGAAATTCACGGCATTATCACAGGGACGACCAATTATGTTTATCGCATGTATTCCAAAAGCAACAATGAACCGGCTATTCAAGCCAACCTTGATTACCAGCATTCATCGGGTCTTTTTACGGGCGCCAGCGCCTCAAGTTTTAACATTGGTAACAGTGAAGTATTTGAGGAAGGTGTTTTCCCTAATGCCGCGCGGATTGAAGTCACGCCTTATTTAGGCTGGAGTTATAATTTCGCTGACGATTGGCGCGTCGATATGCAGTATTCCCGGTATTTCTATGACGGCCTGCTTTACGGGCTGGAGGCGGATTACAACGAGTTTTACCTGTTTCTTCATTATAAGGATCTAGTGAGCGCGCAAGCTTCCTTTACCGATGACTTTTACGGGATAGGCAATGCGGCTTCTTTCTACGAGTTAACGGGGCGCTATCCGCTGACTGACTTTCTGGAAGTCTCCGCTACCCTTGGTTACGGACAACTCAGCAAAGTCTTATTAGCCGATTATCCATACTGGAATGTGGGTTTGACCGGTCGTTATAAATTCGTCGCACTGGATTTACGTTATTATGATGCCAGGGAGCAATTTTTCGGCGATGAATTCGATCAGTTCTTATTGCCGGATCATCCTGAAACGCTGAAACCCACCGTCGTATTCTCGTTATCGGTCGGGTTTTAAGCCTTTCGAAGCGGATTGTAAAATTATCGCAAGTGATTGCAATACTGCGCATGGAGCATACCGAGGCTGTTCAGATTGAAAAAATTTTTCCGCAATGAACCTTTCTGCAATAGTTTGCAATTAACTGATACATTAATCACAAATAAATATTGTTGTTTGTTAAATAACTAAGTAAGTTGATTGTAATTCGGAGAAAATCATGAACCATAAAAAAGCGCTGGGGCTCGCCGTAACCGCTCTGGCACTCAACCTGAGCCTATTAGGAGATGTTAATGCCGCCTCCGTTAGCGCCAAATGCGAAGTCCGCGGCACCAGTCGTTCGCGAATCTCTGTCGATGGCGCCGGTCTTAAGGGGAGCTACTTTGCAAGAGTATACTCGGGCGGCGTCTGGAAGTCGTCGAAAGTAAAATCCACGGATTCCGACAATGAAGTGGAATTTGATTTTGACAGTAACCCTAATGATATTAAAGCCGGTGCGACGGCAATCCCGGCCAACTTCATTAAAGGCGCAAAAGTTATAGGCACTATACGGAAATCAGGATCGAATGCCCTAATAGGCTCTGTTATAACAAACTGTAAAGTAAATTGAGAGTAAATAGCCACTGTCTTTGCCGGCATTTTAACTAACCCGAATAAGGAAAAATTCTAACGTTATCTTTGCAGGGCAAGCGTACGCATTGCTTTCTTCAACGCCAACGGGAAAGAAAAATGAAAACCTGTTTATTATTAGCCTTACTTGGTTTGGCTGTTTTTTCTGTTCCTTCGGAAAGCAAAGCTGCGCCCGACAGTAAAGGTGAACTCTATACCCTGCTGGATCAGAAAAATGCGGATCGTCTATTGATGGTGGGCTTTTCCGATAACAGCATTAACAGTCTCAAAGGCACTGCTTCTCCGCTCTCTTACAGAAACCGGGGCGGCTACCGAAGCTCTACATGGAGTGAGAGAGTCACAAACCAGCTTGCTGACGATTACGGTTTGGAGAAATTGGCTGAATGGCCGATGACTGAGGTGGGCGTCCATTGTGTGGTTTACCGGATTCCAGACAAAAGCGCGTTATCGACGGTTATGGAGAGCTTGTCCAAGGATGATCGCGTTGAAATCGTGCAGAACATGAATGTCTTTAAAACCAAAGCTGATAATTACAACGATCCTTACTTTAAACTTCAGACCAATTTACAACAAATGCAAATCGATCTGGCGCATGGAAGAGCCACCGGACGCGATATCACGATCGCCATGATCGATACCGGCGTAGATCTGGACCACCCCGATCTGGCAGGACAGATCAGCAACAAGCAGAATTTCGCAAATGATATATCCGACAGTTTTTCCACTGACAAACACGGTACCGCAGTGGCCGGTGTCATGGTTGCAAAAAGAGATAACGCAACGGGTATTATCGGCGTGGCACCTAATGCCAAACTGGTCGCTTTGAAAGCCTGCTGGCCGGATAAAACCGATGCGATCGAGGCGATTTGTAACAGTTTCACCCTCGCACTGGCCGTCAATACGGCAATCAAGGCGAAAGTGGATGTGTTGAATATGAGCCTGACCGGCCCGACCGACCCTATATTGACCTTGTTGATTAACAAGGCGATGGCAAACGGCATTATCGTGGTGGCCGCCGACACAGGCTCCGGCAATCCCTCCGAAAACTTTCCGGCGTCATTAAAAGACGTTATTTCCGTCCAGTCGATTAAACAAGCCGCTCCGTCAGCGAATGCCTTGGTACGATCGATCAGCGCCCCGGGCGATAAAGTGTTGACTACCCTGCCGCACGGCACCTATGATTTTATTTCGGGCAGCTCAATAGCAGCAGCGGAAGTGTCCGGTGTTGTCGCCTTGTTGCTGGAACTGAAACCGGATTTAACGGTGGCGGCTGTCCATACGATTTTGCAAAAATCCAAAATCATGGCAAAAGACGGTCTCATAGCCGGCGTTAATGCCAATGTCGCCGTCAACACCTTATGCGAAACTATCGCTTGCGCGCCTCAGAACTTGAGTTTTGCACAGTTCAACCCTGCCGGCGAAGCCCAGCCTGAGCCGATACGCTAGCCGCCCTGCCCGCTTACCCTCCGGGCAAGGAGCGTTTCATCACATCCCAAATCGAACGCACATTGGATTCGGGTTCGGGCAATAACCAGGTAATTGCAATTTCCTCAAAAGCCGCCACTATGCAAATGACGGCTGCCGTCCGAAAAGGCCATACCGGCCCGCCCAAAAACAATAGATATAAAGTCAAGCCCATCGCTGCGGCAGCGATTTTAACACCCCAGGTATGATAGCTGGTAAAGCGTCCGAACTTGACCATCCCGGCCAAGGCCGGCAACAAACAGCTGGCGACCATCATGCCGACAAATACCAGTTCCCTTCGAACTACATCGGGCCATAACCACCAGCAACACACGGTAACAGTCAGGTAAGTGATCACATCGGCCCAACTATCCAGCGTTGCACCGAACTCTGAGGTTTGCCCGGTCAATCTTGCAATCAGCCCATCCAGCCCATCGGTCAACAAAGCCACCGCCAACAAGCCCATAAACAGCAAGGCATAGCCATGCCACGCCAACCATAACAGCACCGGCGCCGCGACAAATCGAAACCCGGTGAGTAAATTGGGCAGCGTCAATCGGGACGGTTCGGGAAACTGTTTGCTGTTCATAAGCTAAATGAGGCTATTAACGGCGCATGATCGGAAAGCCTGTGCCACGGCGCATGCGCGAGACGATCACAGGATAACGGCTGTAAACCGCGGTAATAAATACGGTCCATCTGCAAAAACGGCAGCCAAACCGGGAAAGTCCGGGCATAACGCCCGTGGGTTTGCAGAAACACCTCCTGTAAACCCAGATGATCGTGGAACAGCGATTCAGCTTGCCCCAGCCAGTCGTTAAAATCACCGGCGACAATCAACGGCGCATCATGCGGTACATGACTGTCGATACGCTCGCACAATTTCCTGATTTGTCCGCGCCGCTCTTTGCCGATCAAGCCAAAATGGATACAAACAATATGCACGGGCTGAGTGCTGTGCGGAACCTGGATAACACCGTGCAACATGCTGCGACTGGCCCATGGAAAAGGCGACACATTAATATTTTCCCAGTAGTCGAAAGGATATTTGCTTAAGATGGCATTGCCGTGATGACCGGCGTTGTAAACTGCATTTTTGCCATAGATATGAAACGGCCAGACGCCTTCGGCAAGAAATTCAAAATGGGACCGCTCGGGCCAATCCAACACCTTCTTCTCATGACGTTGATGCTCGCCTTGCATCTCCTGCAAAAACAACAAATCAGCATCGGCAGCGATCAATGCGTCGCGAATCGGGTGCAACACAAAGCGCCGATTGACGGCATCAAAACCTTTATGAATATTGTAGGTTAATACCCGTAGCGTCTTGTCATTCATAGGCACTTTTTCGATTAATGAAGTCTGTTGATTTTAATAGGGCCGTTTTCGAATATGCAATCGATAAAGCACCGGCGACAAAAATTCCTCGATCAGGAAAAAAATCAGCACAAGCGCCACTATGTCGGAGAGCGTCAACGCCAAGGCCTCATCTAAAAACAATACCGGCAACAGAGATTCCGGCACCGTATCCAGGCCCCGTATCCGACCGCCTGGCGCCTTAGCCAATCTGCGCTTAATAAAACTTGCCGATAAATCACCGACCATCGCCAGAAGGCCGAATCCTACGCCGGTTAATAATTCCATGCCCAACACAAGCGCTGCAAGACCCGTCAAACCTAGCGCTGAAACCAGACCGCGCCAGGTTTTATCGTTTCCGAACAAGCGCTGTCCGTCGCCCAATGTAATGCCGTTATCCACTGGCCAAGCCCAGCGCTTGCCCAATAGCTTGCCGGCAAGCACCGGTGCGCCATTGGCAGTAACAAGCAATACCAAAGCCTGAACTATGCAAAACAACGCCATCATGATATTAATTTTTCTTCACTCGAATAAATTACTAAAACATCTATATCATGAGAAAGTATTCAACAAAAGCTTTTATTTTTGCAGCATTGGCAATGCATCGGCTTGTTACGATATGCATAAAGGCACAGGCCGTTTGGGCTGTTGTCATCTGAGCGCGATGCGATTAATCTGGGAGGGCATGATGGATACCGAATCGATTCGATTAAATATAATGCATTGCCTTCATCAGAGCTGGGCGGTTTTCATCACCGGACAAATTCGTTTTAATAAATAAAGGTACAAACCATGAACACCATAGAACAAAAATTCCACGATGAAATTGAAGTGGAACAGATGTGGGTTGTTACCGAGCATGGCAAATATGTATTCTTCTCGATGATGCAGGTATCGCTGCTCCTGGTGTTCGGGTTATGGGATACGACTCCGCACGAACTGCTGCTTTTCTGGTTTGCCCTTCTCACAATCATTAATTTTTTCAAGTGGGGAGTTTTGCATTTTTACCACACACATAAGGAATCACTGATCGCAGATGTCCGGAAATTCAAGCGCATCATCCTGTTTTTCGCGGTACTGACCGGCGTCTGGTGGGGACTTTGCGTGGTCTGGTTTATGGTGCCGTCCGAGCCGCTTAATGTACTTATTATCAGCGTCACCATGGTCATTGAAATCGTCGGCGCCATGCTAACCTGGACATCTTATTTGCCGGCGGTGGTAGCCATTTCGTTAACCCCGGCTCTGCCTTTGGTCGCTATGATTTTTCTGCAGGGCGGCAAGACCTACATCGCAACTGCCCTGATTCTTTCGCTATTGACGATCTTCGGCATGACCAGCAGCCTGAAACTGTCTGGCGTATTGAAACACGCGTTACGACTGAATTTCGAGAATGTTGCACTGCGTCAGGAATCTGAAGAGAAATCGATCTTACTGGAAACCGCCCTGGAAAATATGAACCAAGGAATCAGCATGTCCGACAAGGATGATCGGCTGCGCATGTGGAACCGGCAATTTACCCATATTCTCGGGGTAGTCGGCAGGCAGGTCGAAACGAATGCCAGCCTGTCATCCATCCTCAACACTGCAGAACCGCCTTTACAGGTGCGCTCGGAGGGCTGGACGGAATACCGCATGGATAACGGTCAAGTCTATGAAATCCGCCAATCGGAGCTGGCGCAAGGCGGGCGGGTTTTAACCTATAACGACATCAGCGACCTGATCAAACGCGAGCAGGCGCTGGAAAAAGCACGCAAGGAAGCTGAACAGGCCAATGCTGCCAAAACCCGTTTCCTGGCGGCAGCCAGCCATGATCTTCGACAACCCATCCATGCGTTGGGATTATTTTTTGCGGAATTGTCGGACAGGGTGCATAGCCCGGAAACGGCTTTATTAATCGGCCAGGTTGAAGACTCCATCGCCGCTATCAATTCCATGCTGAATGCGTTGCTGGACGTTTCCAAACTGGATGCCGGCGTCGTCAAAGCGACTATTGAGCCGTTTGCACTGACCGAGCTGTTCATGCGCCTGCAAGCGGAATTTCAACCGATCGCATTGGAAAATCATAATGCAATCCGTATTCGCCCTACATCAGCGCTGGTCCATACCGATCCTGCCATGTTGGAACGCATGCTCAGGAACTTGATAGGCAACGCGCTACGCTATACCGAAAACGGGCGCGTTTTAGTGGCCGCTCGTACGCGCGGGCAACACGTTGAAATCCGGGTCCTGGACAACGGGCCGGGTATTCCCGAAGACCAGCTTGAAGAAATCTTTATCGAATTCCATCAATTACAAAACCCGGCCAGAGACCGGCGGCAAGGCTTGGGCTTAGGGCTGGCAATCGTCAAACGCCTTGCCGGTCTATTGCACCACAACATTAAAGTGGTTTCGCGCCTGGGGCACGGCTCCTGTTTTTCAATCACCCTGCCTTTGGCCCCTGTAATACCCGTCATTAAATCGGCACAAGCGGTCGATAAAGTCAATCGTCCCAATTATTCGTTAACCGGATGCCGCTTGCTGGTGCTGGATGATGACACCGCTGTACTGGAAGGAATGCAGGGACTGCTAACACGCTGGGGATGCCGGGTTATCACTGCCGGCTCACCGGCTGAAGCGATAAACAAGCTTGCCGCCAATGAACAGCCACTGGAGGTACTGATTATCGATTACCGACTGCCGGACAATGTGTCCGGCATCGAAGTGGCGAGAGATTTGCAAAAACTTTTGAACTACCCGGTTGCGGTATTAATCATCACCGGCGATACCGGCCCGGAACGCTTGAGGGAAGCCGACGCCAGCGGCTATCCGCTGCTGCATAAGCCGGTACAACCGGCCAAACTGCGCAGCACTTTGCAATATTTGATAAGTAAATCAAATTCCGGTATATCTTGATTCAAAGCAGTCTGTCATCAGGCTCGATGGTCGGCTTATTATAGGAATTCAACATTGAGTTACACTGTGCTCTTAGCCAACAACTATCCTGTCAATTATCAAGCCACGTCACCACAATGACCCAGCGTAAAACACTGAAACCCACTAACCCGGCCACTCCTATCGGGCCTGAAATTCGCGCATCGGCAAATGAAAAAAATTAAGCCAAACCTCGTTCTATTATTGTGCATGGTTCTGCTTGCAGGATTAATCACAGGCGTTGTTTACTTCACACGCCCTGCTCCGGTAGCGCTGATTTCAAAGGCTCCCACCGCAGCGAAACAGAAGCCCGTATTGGCTCAAGCGAAAACCGATTATATCGGTTCGGATACCTGCAAGCATTGTCATCAGACCGAATTTAAAGCTTGGCAAGACTCGCATCATGCCCTGGCGATGCAGGAAGCCAATGCCCAAACTGTGCTCGGCGACTTCGAAAATACAACATTCAAATACTTCGATGTCGAATCGACTTTCTTCAAGCGCGACGGAAAATTTATGGTCCGCACCGACGGTCCTGACGGTAAACAGACCGATTACACTATCGCCTATACCTTCGGCGTGACGCCGCTGCAACAATATCTGATCGCCTTTCCCGGCGGTCGTTATCAGGCGCTCGGCATTGCCTGGGACAGCAGGCCTAAATCCGAAGGCGGGCAACGCTGGTTTCATCTTTATCCCAACGAAAAAATCGATCATTCCGACCCGTTACATTGGACCGGGCGTTACCAGAACTGGAACATGCACTGCGCCGAATGTCACTCGACCAACCTGAAGAAGGGTTACGACGCCGCATCAGACAGTTATCACACGACCTTTAACGAGATCAATGTAGCCTGTGAGTCTTGCCACGGCCCCGCTTCCCGACATATCGACTGGGCTAAACAGGCGCAACCGCCCTATTCCGACCATGACAAGGGTTTGGCCGTAAAGCTCAAAAGCCAATGGCAAAACGCATGGACGTTCCCAGATGCGACGGCAAAGTTCGCACATCGTGAGCAGCGCGCCGATGAGTCACTGATGAATGTTTGCTGGTCTTGTCATGCGCGCCGCTCGACGCTACTGGCAAACAGTTTGCCGGGCCGGACTCTTGAGGATACTCATAATCCTGCTTTACTAACCCAGCCCGTCTATTATGCAGACGGGCAACAACGCGACGAAGATTTCACCTGGGGTTCCTTTCGCCAAAGCAAAATGTTCCAAAAAGGCGTGACCTGCATGGATTGTCACGAGCCGCATGGCCTTAAACTTCGCGCCGAAGGCAATGCGCTATGCACGCGTTGCCACAATGCCGCAACATTTGACACTGAGGATCATCATTTCCACAAGCCGGGTTCAAACGGCGCTCAGTGCATCAACTGTCATGCACCTGAACAAAATTACATGGTGATTGACGGGCGGCATGATCACAGTTTTCGTTTGCCGCGCCCGGATTTATCTATCTCGCTGGGCAGCCCCAATGCCTGCACACAGTGCCATCAACGGCGCAAAGCGGAATGGGCGGCTGCAACGCTGGATAAATGGCTTGGCAAAGCTTGGCGCAACCGTGCGCATTATGGAACCATCTTACATGCCGGCGTAACCCAAGGTATCAAAGCCTTACCGGCACTGATCGATCTGGCAGGCGATTCAGCGAGTCCAGCCATTGTGCGAGCCACCGCGTTAGCGCTGATTTCACCGCTGATGCAGCAGGAGTCCCTTCCCAAGCTGCAATCGCGGCTACAGGATGCCGATCCATCGGTGCGTATCGCCGCCCTGGACCTCTTTGAATCCATTGACCCGGTCAATCGCGCTCTTTATGCCTCACCCCTGCTCGCCGATCCAATACGCGGCGTCCGCATCGCAGCAGCGCGCCTGCTTGCCGATATACCGGATAGCGAAATTCCTGCCAATCATCGCAATGCCCGCAGCAGCGCGATGAAGGATCTGCTGGAGTCGATGAATATCAATGCCGATTGGCCGGTAGAGAGCGTTAATAAGGGGAATCTCGCCCTGCGCCAGGGCGACATCGAAGCCGCAATCGCCGCCTACAAACACGCGCTTGTACTCGATCCGCACTTCGTCGAAGCTTACATCAATCTCGCCGACGCCTACCGTCAACAAAACCGTGATGATGACGGCGAAATAGAACTACGCAAAGGCTTGTCATTGCTACCCGATGCTGCGGATCTGCACCATGCGCTGGGATTACTGCTGGTTCGGAAAACCGACCCTACAGCGGCTCTGCAAGCCCTTGCCAAAGCCGCCAAACTGGCCCCGGATAATGCCCACTATGCCTATGTCTACGGCATCGCATTGAATTCACTCGGAAAACAACGTGAGGCCCTGACATTGTTGAAAGCTGCCGACACCCGCCATCCGTATAATCTCGATATACTCAGCGCACTGATTTCAATGCAGCGCGAAGCGGGTAACAGCAAAGCGGCGCTGGCCTACGCGCGCAAAGTTGCCGAGGTGATGCCGGACAATATGGACATAAAGCACTTGATAGCGGAATTGGAAAGCGGGAGATAAAAAGTAATTTCTTCGGCTACAGATGATTTCCGCTTTCTATCTTATGAATCGATTAGCAAAGTTATATTTCTGGTAAATTACCAAATCAACTTATAAAATTTCAGGCAAGCTAGCGAAATGAGTTGTTTCGAACGTCATTCATCATTCACTAGCAGTCAATAGCATATCGGCTTACTCAATGGGGAAAACCTATGGCAATTCAGAACGAATCTACATCCCAGGACATTCTCAATCATTCAGACCCTGCGCTAATTAAAACGATGGAAATGTATCAAGCCATCATTACCCGAATGGCCGCCAACAGCGCTGCTTGCAAGCAATGGTGCATCCCTTTGGTGACCGCGATATTAGTTTTTGCGGTGAAAGAAAAATCCTATTATCTGATATGGCTGACCCTGATCCCTGTCTTGATATGCTATTGCCTGGATGCGTATTACCTGATGCTGGAAAATCGTTTTCGCGAGGGTTTCAATCAAGCTGCCGCCAAGGTTGTCGAACAGACGTTTACCCGAGCAGACTTGTTCAAATTATCGCCGGCAGGCTGTAAATGCCAACTATGGCGTAAAGCATTCACTTCGCTGGCGACATGGCCGGTTTATCTGGGTTTACTGGCTTTGTTGATCGTTGCCTTGAAACTATCGACAAGTATGAGTTGATATGGAAACGTCGGTCCAACTTGGGCAGAATTTCCCTGTACACGCCTATTTGTCTTACCGCTGCAAAAACCCGCAGGATATTGCAGCCAGGGACAAATTACAAAACCTCTGTAAACAACAAAACATTAGCCTGCGTTTTGATGAAAACCAAACCGAACAAGGCGACAGTCTGATCGAGTTTATGGAAGATTTGACGGCTGCCCGCTGTGTTTTTCTGTTTCTTAGCCCTGACTACTTTCAGTCTTCTGCTTATACGTTGTTTGAATTGATCTGTATTCATGAAAATGCCGATCTGAATCAACGATTCATTTTGCCGTTGCGATTGACAGAATCGATGGTCACCTATGTATGGACTGACGCAAAACTTTATTTTGAAGGCAATAACAAAGTTCAAAATGAACTGATCCGTTTATTGAAAAAATATAATTTCAATACTGACAATCTTTGGCAACGCATTGATGCGGCCTGGAATGCCATTATTTTTCCGCATCTCGATATACTCAATGGCGCATTGGAAAACCAACATAATGCCTTAGAGGCGTTGCTAGGCAAAACGAAAACAGCAATATCACAAGCGATAACGCAATCGACTAAAACCTTGCGCGATACACTTGTATCCAAGATTAGCGCCATTTTAAACCGAAAACATATCAATGCCGACGATCAGTTGAGAGCCGAATTATCATTAAGAGCTAACGATAACACGGATAAAATTGCCAGTCATTTGGTTGAGAAAACAGAAGTGGGAGAGGCCATAGCCATATTGACACGCGTTTTAGAAGAGAAGAAAGTTCTCCTGGACGCGAATGAATGGAAGGCCTGCTTTTTTGATGCCGAGCAGCTTTGCGGTTGGTTAATATTAAACAGTGTCGATCCTACATGGTGGTTTCATAACGAAAAAAAATTAGACAAAACCACCAAGACCAGTATTAGTGGGAGTATCGCCCTGCATGATAAAAACTACATAGAAGTTGTGATTTCACGATGTTTCGAAAAAGCGGCTCGTTATATCTTAGATAGCAATAAACAGCCTAAACCTGCGGGTAACAAAAACGATGTCATGTGTTTTGATGCGTCAACTCCAAAGGCAAAAATTGACGAATTATTGACCAGTATCTATAAAGATCTATTTGGTGTTGAACCTTCTAAGGACATAGATATTTTGAAAAAAGTCATTGCTAGAGCAAAGACGAATTATAAAAATCAGCAAAAACCGGTTTATTATCTGGTGACGGCTGATTATCTCGCCATGTGGGAATCAGTAGCTAAAGATTTTAGCGATGAGGATGTAAAAGAGCTTGCGGGCTGCATGCAATTCATTTGTTGCGACAAGCCCGCGAAACCTAATGAACGCCAAGCGAGTATTGAAGATCAAACCCAATTGTTAGATCAAATCGCTTATTTTCTATCTTTGCAACATTAGAAATTACACTATGTTTAAAACACCCACACTGGAAAACTTCCTCCCCCCAGACGACTTAAAAGTCAGTAACCCCAACCGCAAACTCCACCACATCTTTAACGAAGCCGATTGTTACGCACTCTGGGCAGCCTACGCCGCCGGTCGGCCGTTGTTAGTGCGCGGCAAGCCCGGAACCGGCAAAAGTCAGATGGCAAAAGCCATCGCTGAGCAGTTGGGTTGGGCATTTGTCAGCGAAGTGGTGCGGGGCAGTACCGAGCTCAGTGATCTGCATTGGCATTTTGATGCGATTGGTCGCTTGGGGGAAGCACAGGCGCGGGCTGGGCAAGCTAAAGAACCAGAAAAGCCCGACCCACTGAATCCGCTCAATTTTTTAGCCCCCGGCGCATTCTGGTGGGCTTTTGACTGGCAGACCGCGCAAGATCAATACGACAAATGCCCCTGCCATGCGCGGCCTAAGCCGGAACAGCCTGAGCAATGGCGGCCTGAAACCGGCGGCGTCGTGTTGCTGCTGGATGAAATCGACAAAGCCGAACCGGATTTGCCGAATGGACTTTTAGAAACCTTGGGGCTTTATGAATTTACCGTGCCTTATCTTGATCATGCCAAGCAAGCAATACAAACTGCGGAATTAAAAAAGCGACATACTGCCCCCTCTCCAGCGGGAGAAGGTTGGAGTGAGGGGAAAACAAATGAAGCTTTATTTTCCGCTGCCGCCATACCCAGCATAAACCCGATCAAAGCCGATCCGTCGCAGCTGTTAGTGATTATCACCACCAACGAAGAGCGCGAACTGCCCAAGGCTTTTGTGCGCCGTTGTTTTGTGCATACCTTGAAAATGGAAGAATCCGCAGAATCAATAAACCCGGATGCCGAAAAGCCGTTACAAAAACGCCACGACTGGCTGATGCAACGGGGGCGACTGCATTTTGGCGAACAAATCGCCGAACTGGTTTATCTACTGGCCGCCGAATTATTATGGAACGATCGTGTTGCCGCCCCTCATACGCAATACCCGCCGGGATTGGCGGAATACATTGATTTGCTGAACGCCATTAAAAGCCTGGATCATCAGCAACAACTTGAACGCTTGGAAGCCATTGCCAAGTATGCGCTGAAAAAAGACCTGGAGTCTTAACACATGGCCTGGGGACGGCTCGCCTTAATTCAGGCCGCAGATGACGCACAGGCCCTGGATAAACTCGCCGAGGTTTTCGGGTACGCCAGAAAGCCCGAGCATTCGGCAGAATTTCAGTTAGTGGTCGGCGGTTTCACCGCAGAGATTAGTAGCTCCGATGAAACGGAGGATACCGCCCCCAAACGCCCGCCCGCCCGTTTTTTGCGCATCAATAAAATGATCCAAAACGAGACCGACCGTAGCGACTTCCAAAAACCCAGCTACCTGTCCGATCCCTCCAGACGCTTGCAAGCCTCTACCGGCACTTACCGCTTTGCGCCACCGCCGCCCTTGCTGCCGATAGCCCGATTGCTGCCGTTATTATTCAACAGTCTGGCGCAAGCCAGAACCGGCCATAGCCTGGATCATCGACCATTATTAAAACGGCTAGCGCAAGGCAGAGCGCTGCAACGCTTACCGAAACGGCAACATCAACGCTGGCCGCAACGTCTGCAAATCATTGTCGATGCCGACCGGCGTCTGGAACCTTACTGGACTGATTTTGAGTTTATTGTCCGGCAATTGCAGGCGCTGCTGGGCAAAGAGGCGGTGGAAGCCTTTCGGTTTGACAAGGACACCCTGGGCGATGCCGTCTGTTATTGTCTGCCCTGGCCCGCAGATGACCACGAGCAATGGCGAATTTGGCAAGCACCGCCGCCGGATGTGGCTATTTTGATACTCAGCGACTTAGGTGTAGGTGACAGCCGCGCCGCAGTAGCCTGGCGACGTCAATTAGCCGCTTTACAACAACATCCCGGCCCGATCTTAACCCTCAGCCCCGCCTCCGGCACATCGGAAGACAAAGCGTTTTGCCAACAATTTAAACCCAACCCGGTCAACGATGATTACCCGCTGCCGCGCCATCCCGTGCGCAGCGGATTTTCCCTCGGTGAATCTTCAGCATCCGCCATCGAAGACATCCTCACCTGGCTGTCGCCGTTGTCTCTTATTGATACCGGTTTATTGCGCCGATTGCGGATAGCCCTGCAATGGGGGGACAGCGCCGTGGAAACTGTCATTTGGAACCATCCGGCGGTGCGTGACATCGGCTTGGGGATATGCTTGCAGCAACACCTCGCCAAAGTTTATCAGCAAGGTTTCCAGCAGCGTTTTGCCGGAACTGAAGCGGCGGCGAGATTTTGGGACATTGTCGAAGACCATCACAAGGCCGCTTACCAGGGCTTGCGGCAATTGGAAAAACTTAAACAGTGCCTATTCGAACACAAAGACGAAGCGACGATGTGCGAGTATTTTGAAAATCTTTGCGCCACCGGAATGAACAGCGGCAGTGATCCGGCACAACAGCATGCCTTGCGGCTGCAATGCCGGACTGTGCTGGCTTCATTGCCCGATGCTATCTGGAACAGCGAGTTAAAAGCGTTGGCTTACCCACTTTACGCTACTGCTTACGAAGATGAAATCCGCGCCGGACAATGGCCTGAACGGATAGCCAGCGGATTTAATCCCGATCATCTGCGCTGGGTCACAGGCGATGCGCCTACTGCGCAAGCCCACCAATGGTGGCAAATTGTGCAACTGGATGATCAGGGCCAAATTAAAGTGGAGCCGTGTCGTTTGGACAATGTCGTGGCGGTGAATACCTTTAAGATTGAAGCCAAATACTCCCTCCCCAGATTGACCCTATCGGATGCCGGACAAGAGACCCGGCTGTTACAGGGCGACATGACAGTGACTTTAGCGGAAAACACGACTGCGGTGTTCGCATCCGGCGGCTTAACAGTGGAACTGGAAGCCGTTTACCGTCCCAGTTGGGCTAGCCGAATCTGGCGCAATGCTGAAGGCTTATGGGGCACTATCCCTTGGTTAAACCAAGCGCTGGAAGCTTTTTGGCAAGCCTCTACTACTGAGGCGAATGGAGCTTGGCGTTGGCCTTCGCCCTTCGGCGAAGACGCCTTCGGCCTGTATGTCGATCTCAGCATCAAGTCTGTCACGCAACGCTTCCGCTGGATCGAGCCCGGTTCATTCTGGATGGGCAGCCCCAACGATGAGCCGGAGCGAGAATGGTATGGATCAGAAGCCGGTCAAGGCACGGAAACCCTGCATCACGTGACGCTGACGCAAGGCTTTTGGTTGGCGGATACGACGGTCAGCCAAGCTTTCTGGCTGGCCGTGATGGGCGACAACCCCAGTCAGTTTAACGACAATCTTCAGAATCCTGTGGAAAAAGTCAGTTGGCATGACGCTCAACGCTTTATCGACAGGCTAAACTCTTTGTTGCCCTGCTTGAAGGCACAACTGCCCACTGAGGCCCAATGGGAATATGCCTGCCGGGCGGGCGCCAGCACGCCATTTTCGTTTGGCGCCAACATAACGCCGGAACAAGTCAATTACAATGGGAATTGTCCATACGCCGACGGCCGTGAAGGTTTGTACAGGGAGCAAACTGTCCCCGTCAGATCGTTGCCGGCTAATCCGTGGGGGTTATACGAAATGCACGGTAATATTTGGGAATGGTGCGCCGATGACTGGCAACAGCAGCTATCAGCCGAGTCGGTGATTGATCCGCTTTATACCAGCTCTTATCCTGGCGCCTACCGCGTTGTACGCGGTGGCTCCTGGTACAACTACGGCAGGAGCGTCCGTTCCGCTGACCGCTACAGGGGCACGCCGGATGACCGCGACGACAACCTGGGTTTCCGTCTCGCCCTAGGTCATGTTGAGCAGGCGGTAGCCACCAGCGGAGACCCGGGCAGACGCGTCGCGGAGCATCGGCAGACCGGGCCTTCGCCGGTGGCGGACAGTAGACCTGTGTCAAATCCGGTGTCACGCCTCAAAAAATGATTCAGCAAAAGAGGTAAAAATAACCAATGAAATATAAGTTTTTTCAAATTCCAGCCGGTGATTCGATTGCTGCCGAAAATGAACTGAATGCGTTTGTGGCCCAACACCGTATCACCCATATTGACCGGCATTTTGTCGCCGACGCCGCTAACAGCTTTATCCTCATTCCCAAGCTCAAGCTTGGGAATGCAGTCCTGGAAGCTCCAGCTTCCAGAATTCTCGAAGCTGGAGCTTCTCGAATCTGGGTTCCCATTTATGCCCCAGAGGGTAAGCCGGAGCTTGGGAACCCAGGCAAAAATCTAGCCCGATGAGCTCTTTGCTAAAACTTTCCCCGCCGCGATTTCCTTATCCCTGGGCTTCTGATTGGGGTGAAGACCGCTACGGCCTATGGCAAGCCTTTACTTATCTGGGCATACGTCTCGCCTTTCGCTGGATACCGCCGGGCCGTTTTATGATGGGCTCGCCGGAAAATGAACCGGGTCGCTATGACGATGAAGACCTGTATCCCGTCACGCTTAGCCAGGGCTTTTGGTTGGCTGAAACGACGGTCACTCAAGCATTATGGAAAGCAGTATTGGGAGCCAATCCCAGTCGTTTTAAAGGAGAACGCCGACCCGTGGAGTCCGTCAGTTGGCAGGATGTTCAGGCTTTTATCAAACAACTGAATCAATGTGTGCCGCAATTAATCACCCGCTTGCCGTGGGAAGCGGAATGGGAATATGCTTGTCGCGCAGGCAGCCAAACGCCGTTTAATTTTTCCGGTGAACTTACTCTGGATAAGGTTAATTACAGAGGGACACGGGAATATATATCTGGAGAATGGGGTGAGGACGCTAAGCAGGAAACCGTCGACGTTAAATCCTACCCCTGTAATGATTGGGGCTTATTTGAAATGCACGGAAACGTTTGGGAATGGTGTGAGGATGCCTGGATTGAGCATTTGGGCAAAGCAGCCATCAATGATCCCTGGCAACTTTCAGCAACAAGTGCTGACGCCGCCCGCGTTGTGCGCGGTGGCTCCTGGAGCAACCGCGTCGGCAGGGACGTCCGTTCCGCTTACCGCGACAGGATCGCGCCGGATTACCGCATTCACGATCTGGGTTTTCGTCTCGCCCTAGGTCATTCCGGTTGAGGGTAAGGAGGCGGAGTCAGGTGGTAGCCGCAGTCAACAGTAACAGACGCGTCGCGGAGAGCAGCAGGCTGTGTTGACTGCGGCGGACAAGATACGCAGTTTGGTAACGATTTATCGTTCCCACGCTCCGGAGGCTGTGAAAATATTCCAAATCCCAGCTGTTCTCAAGTCGTCCGGAGTAGTATTTTTTTCGAAAATACCGTTTTTTTCTCATATGGCAGCTCAATTTTATCCAAACCAAGCCAAAATCCGTCATTTTTTACGC
>SXIP01000002.1 GCA_005772825.1 Methylococcaceae bacterium
GACAGGAAATACGATCCGACCGAAAGCTGGCGCATTGGTTTGAGGTTTCTCAATGGATACGCCTTGCATGAGGAGCCGTGTACGGACCCGTACGCACGGTTCTGTGGGCAGACGGAGGCTGCGGCCTCCTCTGACCCGATTGGGAGACGATTAAAGAAAACCTGCTCATCGCCAAACCGAACGCGACAGCCTCGGAACTCGATAGCGCCGTTAAAGCAGCCGGAATGGAAAACTATATCCGTCGTTTACCCGAGGGTATGAACACCTGGGTCGGTGAAAGCGGCTTACAGGTATCGGGCGGTGAAGCACGGCGCATTGCTTTGGTGCGGCTGTATCTAAAAAATGCGCTGGTGTTGATCCTTGATGAACCAACCGAAGGCCTCGACAGCGATACCGAACGTGACGTTTTTGCCGCCCTGACGGATTTTGCCAAGGATAAGACCTTGATTATGGTGACGCATCGGGAGTCAGGTTTGGGCTTGGTCGATGTTGTGTACGGGATGGAACGCGGTGTTTTAAAAAAGCGGTAAGGTGATGCGCATCGCGCACGTCTCTATGGTTGCAGTTCTATGGGAACGGATACACCGTGCGTATCTTTTTGATGATTAATGATACGCACAATGTATCCGTCGGCTTTAATTGGATATTGCGACTTCCGCGTTACTGGCGACGCCGCCGCGGCCAATGATTTTAATGGTATTCGTATTGCCGGGCATCATGTCCTCGGGAAAGGCGAAAAACGATTCCAGCTTACCCACCATGTTGATAGTATGAACATGGGTGTTAACAACGATGCTTAGCCGTTCCAGGCCCGGTTCGCCGTTGCGGATGCGAAACTTGTTCTTGGCGCGCGGAACATCTGTTAATGTCCTACTGACCGATTTGCCTGCTGTAGATACAGTCAAGTTGAGCAAGTGGGTGTCGCTTAAAAAGACGCGATTGCTTATATCGGTCAATCTCATCCTCAGACGCGCGTTTTGTAAAGGATTGATCTTGTTGGCGCTAAGGACGACCGGATTACGGGTTCCCAATGTAAAATCCGGCAGGGTGCTTTGAAAATTAACGGATTGCAGGATTGCAATGGATTTCAAGCCGCTGTCCGCGTCTTGAAACCGGGTTTCCAGGATGGTCGGGTTAAGTATTACACCGGTCACGTCATAGACCGGACGTAAGTCCTTATTGTTATGAAAAATCGAATAATCGGATCGACCGGTGTCATCACGCACCGTAATGAAGTAATTTGCGCCGGGTAATACCGGGAAAGCAAAAGATGTGTTCAGCGTTCCGTCCCCGGCAACTATGCCGGATTGCACCACCGTGTCATCGACGAGCACGTTGAAACCGCTGTTCGGCGTGTAGTGTTCGCCATCTACCTGCAACACATCGTTGCCGGTTCCGGACAGCAAGTCTACGCGTGCGACGGCGATATTATCCGCCGCGTTTACCTGGATAGCGATCGGACGTTGTTCGGTTAATTCGGTATTAAAATCGTAAGTCTGGATACCTCCCTGGATGAAAGGCACGCTTGGCGGTATATTCAGCAGCGATATTGGAATATCCTGATGAATGCTGTCGTATACATTCGCAATTCCCGGCAAACCGCTAACAAAATTGTCCCTGATTTTATAGATTCTTTCGACAACGCCCGGAGGCAGCGGTGTTATCTGGTTGCTTGCTACGTCAACAATCCGGGACTGAACCGATCCGGCGCTGCCGGTAAACGGGTACAGACCTGACGGCTCTACGAAAACGACTTTGTCAATGCCGGGAAATATCCCTGCCGCCATGATGCCGGTGGCGTTATTGTTATCTGTGTTAAAAAAGTAAGCATACTGGGCATGAGCGGGCGTTTTCGGAAACAAACCGCCCAGGTTAATGACGGTTTGCAGGTTGGCGCCCGGCTGTTCCAGAAAGGTTGTACCGCAGTAAAGATCGATAAAAGGCGGTTTTAAAGGATCCAGCGGATGAGTCCAGGAGCTGTGCGTGGACGGAACCGTCTCCAGCGTCTGTTCTGTTTTTACTACTTTGGTCTTGGCGCGTTTCTTCGCCTTTTTCTTGATTTCATCCTTTTGGTCATCGGTCAGGTCGGTGCCGCCTTCGGTGGTCGGATACATCAGGTTTTTCTTGTCGTTAACATGGCCCTTACCGTCGGATTTATCGTCATCGGCGGTTCCCGGAGTATCATGGTCGTCAACAGTGTGCCCCTTGCCCAGCGTAAAGACATGAGCAAACTCGTGCGCCAGCGTCTGTCCCCGGTCGGCATCGCCGGCTTTTTCGCGCGGCGTGATGTAGGTGACAGGCAGGTCGGGATTATGCGGGCTGAGCCCGGTGTTGGTGGTGCCGTGTATTTGGTCGGTGATGACGATTTTGAATCCCTTGCCCTTGCCGAACTTGGCTTCCAATTCCTCAACGCCTTTTTTATCCAGGTCGCCGTCTTCGCCGTTTTCGATTTTATTGTTATTGTTGCCCTGGTCGTTAAAATCACGCTGGATGTTCTTTTTGTCGAATTCCAGTTGAACATTGGCCTGCTTGAGAATTTTGTTCGCTTCCTTAACGGCGTTTTCTATCTGCTCGTCAGTCATTTTGACATCCTTGAGAACGTTGACGAGAAGATCGACGACGACAAACTCTTCATCCGCCCACGCCTGTTCGGTTCGCGCAAGCATGATGCTGCAGAGGAGCGGCAGCGTTAACAGGTATAACGGTTGCTTTTTCATGATGTTACCTCTCTTTAATTTGTTAACAGTGGTTGATCAAAGTCCATTGCGGAAAAAATGATCTACGCCATGCTTATCCAGATTCGAGATAGTAAAAGACCGAGGGAGTATGCAAATGAAAGCGTCTACACAACGTGTACCGAATCCGAATGAGAGCCTTTAAAAATTGCCGTGACGGCTTCAATTCATAGGTTTTTTTAAGTCTGCATGTACAGAAACAACGGGATGGCGGCGAAAACGTTTTCGGGTTACCTAAAATGACGTTTGCTTGACTAAAGGAGTTCCGCCTAAATTGAGATAAACAGCTAGGCTTCACTGTCCGGGCGTTCTAATAGCTAACCTTGGTGGTGGAATTTGTTGGGTTGTCGAAGTTGAAACGGCTGACTCCCACCGTATTGAGGTAATTTCTCCGCCCTGTTTAACCCCGACTGATTCGGCTTGGCTTTAGGATTGTTTAATACGCTTCACCCCGTTGGTTCGGATGCTACGCCCTCGTTAAGTCACTGTCAACAAAGAAAATATCGTATGATTACCAAGTAATTTCATGCATGTTCCTAATAACCTTGCGTGGATTAAAAGGGTATGGCAAACTTTTATCGAAGACGCACTTAAAGCATGGCTCAAGACCTATTCGATCTAATCAGCCCACGGTAAAGCTGTTTTTAAAGCGCATGTTAGCGTTTTTACGGCTTACCCTACCTGAACTAACACGATACACGGAAATATGAAAAATTCGCTTAGCATCATTGCTTTAATGACCATCACGTCTTTCTCAGCCGTTGCCCACGACATGCCGCGTCGCGACAATCGGATCCCGCCGCCCGATAATATCGTGGCCTCTAACGGTATTGACGATCCCGGTTTTGTGGTGATAGATATTGCGATAATACGCCCGGCGAGCTTGCTTGTGACCGTCGCCGGCGCCGCCTTGTTTGTCGGGCTCAGTCCGTTAACCGCACTGGCGTCGATACCGGAACCCCATGATGCATTTGCGAAAACCTACGAGGTTTTGATCGGCATTCCCGCTCGATATACATTCGTACGACCTGTCGGGGATAAATCAATAACGCCTTACGGCGCCTCATATCACGGCAAACCTTCTCATCATCCATAAGGGAATAAGTTCGGGCATATTCTGAAAGTTAACGGTAGTGTTAAAGGATAGATCGCTAAACACTTCGTTTAACGGCGCGGGTGTGGCATCGGCGACTGTTTCGCCGCTTTTTGCTCCGGGCGTACTTAGCCTATGAAAGGATTCAATAAACGAACCCCGGTATGTTCAAAATCTTTACTATTACGCGTCACAACGGTCAGGTCGTAAGTGAGCGCGGTTGCTGCAATGAGTTTATCAAGTGCATGTTGAGCATCCGGCACCCGCAGTTTTCCCCAAAGCATGGCAATGTCACTGTCAATAGAAAGGATATGGTCCTGGTATTGTTGGAGAATAGCGGTTAGCCAATCTTCCAACAGTTTGGCCTGGATGCTATCGCCACGATGAAAAATCAGATCTACGCCTCGGCGTAATTCGCCAATGGTAATGACTGAAACATAGAACCGGGTATTCTGCGTAATCGCTGCATTGAAAAACCGGCGAACCCCGGCATCTGCTTTTTCGCCTTTCCTGATTTCACTGATGACATTGGTATCAATTAAATACATCAGAGGCATCCGTATCGTCGTTAGCTCTTTGAAAATCGGCATCGACGCCGACATCGGGGATGTTGGCCAAGGCTTCAGCAAAGGTTTTACGCGCTGGTTTCAGCAAAACCTCCGCCAAAATGGCACGGTGTTCGGCTTCTGTCGAACGCTGATGTTCAACGGCCCTTTGCTTAAGAGCATTAATAATCGATTCATCGAGATTTCTAACGACTAAACTAGGCATGACAACTTCCAAAAACTGATTTGCTATCAATGCTATCATACTTCATGGCGGTCGCAATAATTTTGCACCGAGTCCCATGCCTCGAAATGTCGGGCAACGAAAATATGTTGCCCAACGAGGCTTTATACACAGGGCATGTATTAATCCCGCTTATCGCTATTCATCTCCCTTGCATCGGTATCATCCGGGCAACCGTAATATTTGGTTGTGTAGGACAACAGCCATATCGACAGGCTGAGTATCGCGATGGCGATGGCGATGGCGACGGTGATGGTGAGCAGTAAAAAGAGATGAAAGTTATCGGCGACTTTCTGGACATCGATGACGAGATGGCGCGATAGCGCGGTGATGGCGATATAAATCAAAAACTGCACCGGCAAACGGTGGGTTTTGAAATAGGTGCCGACCATCGCGCCGAGTTCGATATAAATAAACAGCAGCAGGATATCGGAGCTAGAACGGGTTTGTTACCGGTCCCGCCCAATCTTTCGTGAATTTCGAGTGACCGGAATCGACAAAACACTGTCAGGGTAAATATACGTTAAAATCGGCTCAATCTTAGCGAAAATGCGCATAGCTTATGTATGAAAATATCGATGACGACTTGCTGGCGCAATGGTGTCAGTTGTATGTCCGCTTTGTAATCAAAGACCAACAGCGATTGGCCGCTCTTTTAACCGTATGTAACAGCGAAAAACTGCAACGCTGCCTTTCTTCGCCGCTGACTGATATCGCGACGTTTTTGGTGAAAACCGAAATATCGGATGATGACTTTTTGACGGCCTACGGTTATTTGCATGTTTTGGATAGCCGATTTTGGCAGAAGCCGCATCCACATTTGCTTGATGGTTGTATTGAAAGCTCATTAAACGGCTCGCGTTATGTTTTGACGCGTATAGCGGAGCATCCGATTGCCAAGGCAATACCTGAAGAACTGCGTTTTAAGCGAAACAATAACCTCGGAACGACAGGCCTATTGAATCTTCGCTACCACTGGCAGGAAATGGAGCATTCCACCGAACTGGAAATGCGCCGTAGCAATGTCTTCGATATGTTTACAGAACTTGCCGATAATCGCCTGAACGTGGGTTTGTCTCCCTTTGCGGACCATAGCCAGATGATTTGGCAGCATGACCCGGATAACGCGCGTGGCGTTGATAACCGAGTTCCTTTTCGATGTAGCGGTGCTAAAAATCAAACCGGACTGCAGGAACGGCTCATGACCGTCTTGGTTGCCGCGCGTCAGCAACAAGTGCACATTTTGCTGCTTCCCGAATTGGTTATGACTGAAACTCTGCAAAAAGCGCTCAGTGATTGGTTGGAGAAACACAATGCTTTCGAGCCAATTATCCGTTTGATCATCGCCGGTACGCGTCACATTATCGACGGCGACCCTCATATCTACAGCAACCGCTGCACCGTGCTCAATTATATCGGTGATGTCGAATGGGCGCAGGATAAGCGCCAGCCGTTTTATTTGACCGCTGAAGAAGCCGGTGATTTATTCGGCATCGCATCTCCCGCTTTCGAACCGACACAGCTATCTCAACGTCTGGTGATACGCCACACCGCTTTGGGCAAGGTGGCGACGCCGATTTGCCTGGATTTTCTTTGCGATAAGCTTTGGAAATTGATGCCGGTGGATGTGTTTTTTATACCGGCGATGTCGCCAAACTTGAAGCGCTTCCGGGACAACGCCGAAGCGGCAGGCAATGCCTGGGGTTCGGCGGCCTTTGTTTGTAATGCCCAGCCGGACCATCGACAGCAGGCGGTACACGCTTATCGGCCCGCAAAAGGTGATTTGCTTTTTGAAGAGAAAGCTCCCTTTTTATTCATCGTAGCAGTTGATATAGATATGAACTATAATTAATTTATATTTTTAATTCACATCATTAAACCTATTATAAGTGAACTATGGGCCCTCTAAGCGAACACCGCGATGTCTATAAGCAAGCCTTGCAAAGTAAGGATGAAGATGCTTTGTTACGGGAAAAAACCTGTCTGACTACCGCCGCCGCATCCGCTTTGCTGGAACAAGACGCCGAAGCAATGCGCCGCATCAGGGCTTGTTGCGCCGATTTGTCGGCACTGGCTGACCGTTTCGACAGCACCGGTAAACCCGGCGACCGCTGGCGCACCTTAGGCGATGTATTGACCTTGGCATTGGAAAGCGGCAAACCGTTGGAGCAATTACGTTTGGTGTTGCCGTCCACGGTCTGCGGGATGATTATGAAACAGATCAAAGACCGCCCCGGCATTACGCCTACGGAGCTGTCTCACTGTTTCGAAAACCCGAAGCAAAAGAGCCACATATCCAACGAACTTAAAAAACTCGAAAACGCCGGGTTAAT
Organism: Methylococcaceae bacterium; assembly: GCA_005772825.1. Taxonomy (GTDB): domain Bacteria; phylum Pseudomonadota; class Gammaproteobacteria; order Methylococcales; family Methylomonadaceae; genus SXIP01. The sequence continues at coordinate 6,951 of SXIP01000002.1, forward strand.
TTACCGCTTCAAGCGCGGCAAAAACCACGAATTATTTCTGTCGGTTTTGGGTAAGGAGGCCATGGACAGCATCGCGCCGCTGAGAAGCGTGCCCACATCTAGCCAACAAGAACCGAAACGGGATTATCCATATACAAACCCAGATCGTATGGATCGCTTGGGTCAACCGCAACTTCCGTTCCCTATTAACGTAAATGGCTAACCCATCTGAAACAACGCCAACACTCACCCGTTTCGTCGCCTTTTATTCCTACAAAGGCGGCGTCGGCCGCACTCTGGCCTTAGCAAATTGCGCGCGGGCGCTGATCGCGGGTGGCAAAACTGTCGTGTTGCTGGATTTCGACCTGGAAGCGCCGGGCTTGCAGCATTTCGATGCCTTCAAACCCAAAAGTCGCGAAAAAAAACCGCCGGGATTTGCCGAATACCTGGACGCCTGTTTGCAAGACGGCCCGCCGAAATCTCTGGACGGCTATATACACGCCTGTAAAGGCAACAGCACCGATAAAGGCAAAGCTTGGCTGATGCCCGCCGGCCGTCATGGCGAACCGGGCTATTTGGCTTTCCTGAACAGCACGACCTGGAGCGATTTTTACACCCGGCAAGACGGCTACAAAATCCTTGAAAACCTGCGCGGCCATATCATCGCGCAGTTCGAGCCGGATTATGTGTTTATCGACGCCCGCACCGGTCTGTCGGAAATCGGCGGCATCGCCACGCACCAACTGGCCGACATCGTCGTTCTGGTATTCAACTTGAACGGGCAAAACCTGGAGGGCGTCAAGCGGGTATTCGATTCGATTCGAAAGGCCCCGTTAAATCCCGCTGTTATCCTGGTCGCCTCACCCGTCCCGGTCGTACCGATGGACAAAGGCACGCCGTTCGCAAAAAAAATGCAGGACATCAAAAAGGATTTTTCCGGCGCTGTTAACAATGACAAGCCATTAATCATCCCCTATCATCCGTTATTGGCCTTCGATGACCGGCTACTGGTTGATGACGGCGACTTGTTTAGTTCCGATGCGCCTTATCATAGTTTGGTGGAAGCTATCCAACATGTAGCGGCAGTCGATGCAGACATCTATTTGCAGCAAATGACCGAGCCGATGCAGCGCGGCGATTGGCGTCAAGTACAAGACATCGCGCTACAAGGTTTGGCGAAAAATCTGACGAATATCGATTTGCTGTTTAATCTGGCGTCGGCTTATTACTTTACCGGCACATTGGAAAACGCAATCGCGACTATTGATAGGCTAATTGGGCATCATGTTGAAACTAAAGAACCTTCGAAACAGGAATTAATAGCGCAGGCTTTATTCAACAAAGGTGTTACGTTGGGGCAATTGCAACGTCCTGAAGAAGCCATAACCGCCTATGACGAATTGCTCGGACGATTCGGCGACATGCAGGCAGCTGCATTGCAGGAACCAGTCGCCCGCGCATTGGTTAATAAAGGCGCTGTATTGGAGCAATTGCAACGGCCTGAAGAAGCTATAACCGTCTATGACGAATTGCTCGGACGATTCGGCGACATGCAGGCAGCTTCATTGCAGGAACCAGTCGCCCACGCTTTGGTTAATAAAGGCGTTGCGTTGGAGCA
>SXIP01000278.1 GCA_005772825.1 Methylococcaceae bacterium
TGAATGTAGGCCGGAATAAGCACGCCCGGCGGCAGCAAGGGCGTGTGTTTCCGGCATCATGTGGCTTCGAAGTGCCGGAAACGCCTGTCCTGCGCTAATGCGCGGACAGCCTTATTCCGGCCTACGTCGAGTTGTGTATAAAGATGAGAGCTCCTGCATTGCCCTACTTACCTACATCCATGTAAGCATCCCGCCGGAGAGGGAGTAGACAGTTTACTTATCAATTCCGCGGTCTATAAATCCTCAATCCACAACAACCATCCACAAACTGGCATATCTTCTGCTTAGATCAAACTTGGTAACACTATCGAATATTAGAAAAAAGTAAAACACTTAACAGTTGAGGAGAGTAATATGGCCCGTATCGTAATCTTAGGCGCAGGCATTGGCGGCGTTCCCATGGCGTATGAAATGAAGGAAACCGTCGGAAAATTGCATGAGGTGATCGTGATTTCCGATTCGCCGACCTTTCATTTTGTGCCGTCAAATCCTTGGGTTCCACCCGGATGGCGCAAACCCGAGGACCTGAAAATTGAATTGGCGCCGGTCATGAAAAAGAAAGGCATCGAATTCATCCAGAAAGCGGCAACTAAGGTTGATCCGGTCAATAATCAGGTTCAACTGGCCGATGGTTCTGCGGTGCCCTACGACTATTTGATTATAGCGACAGGGCCGAGGCTGGCTTTTGATGAAGTACCGGGGCTTGGGCCTGACGGCTATACCTCGTCGGTTTGCCATGTCGATCATGCGGCAGTGGCGGCGCAGGATTGGGACAAATTCATGGAAAATCCGGGACCGATTGTGGTCGGTGCGGTTCAGGGCGCATCCTGTTACGGCCCAGCCTACGAATACCTGATGATTCTCGAGACCGAATGTCGCAACCGCAAAATCCGCGACAAAGTGCCGATGACGTTTGTCACCGCCGAGCCCTATATCGGTCATTTGGGCCTGGGCGGCGTCGGCGATACCAAAGGTTTGCTGGAAAGCGCGTTGCGTGACAAGTCCATTAAATGGATCACCAACGCCAAGGTCGATAAAATCGAGCCCGGCAAGATGTATGTTACCGAGGTCGATGACGAAGGCAAGGAAAAGAAAAAACATGAGCTGCCGTTCATGCACTCGATGATGCTGCCTGCCTTTACCGGTGTCGATGCGGTGCGCAATTGCGGTGTTGAGGGCTTGGTGAATCCGCGCGGTTTCGTGCTGGTCGATGAGCATCAGCGCAACAAGACCTTCAAAAATATTTATTCCGTCGGCGTTTGTATTGCGATTCCACCGATGGAAGCGACGCCGGTTCCGGTAGGCGTGCCGAAAACCGGTTATATGATCGAATCAATGGTGACGGCAACCGCGCATAATATTGCCGATGAATTGGCCGGCAGGGAGCCGAGCGCAACAGCGACCTGGAATGCCTTGTGTCTGGCCGATTTCGGCGATTCAGGCGTGGCCTTTCTGGCTATGCCGCAAATTCCGCCGCGCAATGTGACCTGGTCGGCGGAAGGCAAATGGGTGCATCTGGCTAAAATCGGTTTCGAAAAATATTTTATGCGTAAAATCAGGAAAGGCATCAGCGAGCCTTATTATGAAAAAGCGATGCTTAAATTGATGGGTATTGTGCGTTTGAAAGGAGAATGAGATGACTATCGATCGTGCGGTTTTCGCGATTGCCGGGTTGTTTGTGTTGCTGAGTGTGCTGTTGGCGCATTTTCATTCTGAAAACTGGTTGTGGTTTACCGCGTTTGTCGGGGCTAACCTGCTACAGTCCGCTTTCACCGGGTTTTGCCCGATGGCTATGATACTTAAAAAACTGGGGCTAAAATCGGGTTGTGCTTTTTAGCTGATTTAAGAGGTAGCACCACGAAGACACGAAGGACACGAAGTGAGCTGGTTCCCAAGCTCCGGCTTTCATCGTTATACACAAGTCTGTGGGAGCACGTCATTCCGGCATGGATTGCCGGAATCCAGAAGCCATGGATGGTGATGCCGAAATGGACAGGAAGTATCATTATGGGAATTGCTCAGTAAAATCAAGGCTTCACATCCCTGTGATCTGGATTCCGGCAATCCATGCCGGAATGACGATGTATCGCTGACACTTGTGTATAACGATGAGAGCTCCGGCTTGGGAACGAGCGTCAAACTTCGTGCTCATCATGTCTTCGTGGTGTATTAACGACCAAGCTAAACACGACAACCGACCTGCAATGCAGACTGTATGGAAAGATCATGCTTAAAACAATTAAAAGCAAATGGCTGATCGGCTTGCTGCCGGTATTAATACTGACAAACGCATCCGCGCTGGCCGAACAATCAACCCCGCAATCTTATACGCTGGCCCAGGCTATTGATTATGCGCTGGCTAATAACCCGGATTTAAACATAGCCGCCGAGCGCATCGGCCAGGCCGAAGCGCAATTGGGCGTGGCAATGTCGGCGTTTTATCCGCAGGTCACCGCCAGAGTCAGCTATGATCATTCCGATAATCCGGCGCAGGTCTTTGCGATGATGGTGGCGCAACGGCAGTTTGACAGCAGCGCCATTCAGACGATTAACAACCCCGGCGGACGCGAAAATTTCCGCCCTGAAATTATCGGCAAGATGTCGCTTTACCGTGGCGGTCAGGACTATCAGAACAAGCTGGCGGCGGAATTGGGTATTGAATCTGCCGAACTTGAACAATCGGCGCTACGCAATGCCTTGATACAGGCGGTAACGGCTTCGTATTACGGTTATCTGGCCGCTGTCGAAGCGCACAAGGTCGCACAGGACGCCATCAGCGCGATAGACAGCGAGTTAAGCCAGACCCGCAAACAATACGATGCCGGCACGACCCTTAAATCCGATGTTTTATCGCTGGAAGTGCAATTGGCCGAGGCGCAAAATGCGGAAATCAGGGCCGCCAACAGCATTGAACTGGCGCAAACCAGCATGACGACCTTGCTTGGCCTGTCCGCCGTACGGCCCTTTTCTATCGCTTCTGAATCGCAGTTAAGCACACCCGTTTTAAAAGCCTCATTCAATGACTTGCTCAATCAGGCGCTGGCGCAACGCCCGGAAATTAAAGCCGCCGCAAATCAAATTGAAATCAGCCTGCGCCAGCTGAAAAGTGAGGAAGGCGCCTATTTGCCGAGGGCCGATGCTTATGTGAGTTACGGGCAAAACAGCCAACAGCCGGGCTTTTCGGCGAGCCGGGATAATGTCACAGTGGGCGTCGCCGTTGAAATGGATTTGTTTTCCGGTTTCAGCAGCCAACAACGCATCAAGGCCGCAGAGCGCAAAGCCGCACAGGCGCGCGAGACGGAACGCAAAGTCAAACTGGCGATTGAGCAGGAAGTCACGGTTGCCTTTCTCAAGCTCGAAGAAGCGCTGGCCCGCCTGCACGTAACGGAAGCGTCGGTAGCCGCTGCCGACGAAGCCTTACGGCTGGTCAATGAACAACGACGCGCTCAAGTAGTGACGGTCACCCGTTATATCGAATCGGAAGTTGCCAGAAACAAGGCTTATTCCAGCACGATTGCCGCGCATTACGACGCGCTTAGTGCCGAAGCCGACCTGAAAAAAGCTATCGGCGAATGGAAATAAAGGCATCCCCATGACACAATCCCTAATACAAAAATATCAGAAAATTATCATGATCGCCGTGGCGGTCTTGGCGCTGATCCTGTTGCTGCTTTATATGCAGGGCAGTTTCGTCAGTAAAGTCAGTCCCGGATTAACCACGCCCGCCGCCGCAAAAACGGGAATCAATAATACCGCGCCGGTCGAAAAAAGAACCGTTGACGATGTGCTTACTTGGCCCGGCACCGTGCGTTCCAGAACCGTCTCTAATGTCGCGCCGAAAATGACCGCAAGGATTATCGACATCAAGGTCAACGCCGGCGACAAGGTCAAAAAAGGCGACATTATCGCCAAACTGGACGAGCGGGATATACACGCTAAAGAAAATGCCGCCCTTGCCGCTGTTGCCGGAGCGACCGCGCAATCCAATCGCTCCAAGGCAGACGCACAGCGTATCCGCGACTTGTACAGTAAGGAAGCCGCTACCCGTGAAAACTACGACGCGGTTGTCGCACGCACCGCCGAAGCGCAGGCGGCGGTCAATCAGGCGATGAGTGTCGTGAACGAAATCAGGACGCACCTGGATGACACGGTATTACGCGCGCCGTTTGACGGCATTATCGTCAAACGTCATCAGGAACCTGGTGATATGGCGATGCCCGGCGTCCCGGTCGTGACGCTGCAAACGCCCCATGGCTTGCGGCTCGAAGCCGCCGTGCCGACCCATTGCGCCGGAAGCTATAGTATCGGCATGACGGTCAACGTGCGCATTGATACCCTAAAACTGACAACAACCGGATCAATTGATGAAATCACGCCTGAAGTTGACCCGCAGACCCGCACCCAATTGCTTAAAGTGGCGCTGCCCGCCATCGAAGGCTTGCAACCGGGCTATTTCGGCTGGCTGGAACAGGCTTGCGACAGCCATGAAGCCTTGTTGATTCCAACCGGTGCGGTATTGCATATCGGCCAATTGGAGGTCGTCAAGGTAGTGGCGGACGGCCATGAGTCCATGCGCCACATTCGAACCGGCAAGACCTTCGGCGACCAAATAGAAGTATTGTCCGGCTTGCATGCCGGTGAAACCGTCATTATCGAATCGCCGCAGGTGCAATGATGGAAGCGCTTCAAAACCTGCCTCCCAAGCGCGGCCTGACGACAAAAATCGTCAAGATATTTACCACCTCACGGCTGTCCATCTTATTCCTGATTATCTCCCTGCTGGCCGGAGCCGCGGCGCTGATCCTGACACCGCGCGAAGAAGACCCGCAGATTGTCGTTCCGGTCATGGATGTGCTCATTCAGTTTCCGGGCGCTTCCAGTGAAGAAGTCGAAAAGCTGGTCGCTACGCCGCTGGAAGTTTTGCTCAAGCAAATCCAGGGTGTCGAATATGTTTATTCGGTTTCCAAACCGGGCTCAGCGCTCGTCACGGTCCGTTATTATGTTGGTGAAAATCCTGAAGACAGCCTGGTAAAAACCTGGGACAGACTGATGTCCAACCAGCATCTGATACCGCCGGGCGTCACCAACTGGACGGTTAGCCCGGTGGAAATCGATAATGTGCCTATCGTGTTGCTGACGCTGTCCGCACAGAATAATACCTATGACGCGATGGCCTTGCGGCGTATCGCCGATGAATTGATTATCGCCTTGCGCAGCGTTGACGAGGTCGGCAAAAGCTGGGTGGTCGGCGGCGAGCCGCGCCGTGTTTCCGTATACGCCGACCCGGCCCGGCTCGCCGCTCATGGCGTGACGCTGGGCGAGGTATCGCAGGCGCTGGCGAATGCCAATGTCAATCTCCAGGCCGGCAGTTTTGAACGCGGCAACAAGGAAATCAAGCTGGAGGCCGGGCCGCATTTCGGTTCATCGGCGGAAGTCGCCGCGACTGTCATCAAAAGCATAGACGGTCGCCCGGTTTATCTGCGCGATGTCGCGCGTATTGAAGACGGACCGGCGGATGTCGATCATTACACCCGCATCGGCTTTGGACCTGCGCTGGATGAAATACCGACGATCGGCAACGCCACCGGCGCTAAACCTGAAGTAGGACAAGAGCGCGAGATGGTTACCATCGCCGTAGCCAAACGCAAGGGCAGCAATGCCGTTCATGTCGCCGAAGCCGTCATCGCCGGCGCTGAACAATTGCGCGGTACATTGGTTCCCGGCGATGTCATGATGAGCATCAGCCGCGATTACGGCGAGACGGCGAATCACAAGGTCAACGAACTGGTTAAACACCTGAGTTTTGCCGTCGTCATTATCGTGGTATTGCTGGCTTTCTCGCTGGGTCTGAAGGAATCCTTCATCGTCTCGATCGCCGTGCCGATGACGTTGGCGCTGACCTTGTTACTGGACTATATCTCCGGTTACACGATCAACCGCGTGACCCTGTTTGCGCTGATCCTGTCGCTGGGCCTGCTGGTTGACGACCCGATTGTCGATGTCGAAAACATCCACCGGCATTACAAATTGGGCAAGGAATCGCCGCTTGAAGCGCTGTTAACCGCTGTCGATGAAGTCAGGCCGCCGACCATCCTGGCGACCTTTACCGTTATCGTTTCATTCCTGCCGATGTTTTTCATTACCGGCATGATGGGGCCTTATATGGCGCCGATGGCCTTTAACGTACCGATAGCGATGGTGGTCTCACTGGTTGTCGCATTCACGATTACGCCCTGGGCAAGTTACAAACTGCTGAAGAGTGAGCACGGCGGCCATGGCGAAGCGCCGGAAGAGCTCAAACAAACGTTTATCTATCGTGTTTACAAGTCAGCGCTTGCGCCGTTGATTGCGACATCAGGACGGGCGAAACTGTTTTTATTGATTGTGCTGATCGCTTTTGTAGCCTCAACCATGCTGGCTATTACCCGCGCCGTACCTTTGAAATTATTGCCCTTCGACAATAAAAACGAGCTGCAATTATTGATCGACATGCCCGCCGGTACCAGCCTCGAGCAAACCGATGAAGTCGCTCACGCCCTGGGCAGTTATCTTGCTACCGTCAATGAAGTCACCGACTACCAAAGCTACACAGGCCTGGCTTCGCCGATGGATTTTAACGGCATGGTTCGCCATTATTATCTGCGTAGCGGCGGCCATGTCGGTGAAATCCGGGTCAACCTGCTGGCTAAAGACAGGCGGGAGCAGCAATCCCATGAAATTGCTTTGCGCATCCGGCCCGACATTGAAAAAATCGGCAAACAATACGGCGCAAATCTTAAAATCGTCGAATTGCCGCCCGGACCGCCGGTGCTTTCAGGACTGGTCGCCGAAATATACGGCCCGCCTGAAGCCGGTATCGATAGCTTGATCGCCGTCTCCAAGCGGGTGCGGGCCGATATGGAAAAAACCGAGGGTGTGGTCGATGTCGATGATTATTCCGAAGCGCCGCATGACAAGGTGCAATTCCGCCTGGACAGGGAAAAAGCGGCTTTGTCCGGCATCAGTGTCGCCCAGGTTGCTGAAACCCTGCGCACAGCGGTTGCCGGACAAACGGTCGGCATTGTTCATATCGCCAGCGAACGTCAGCCGCTGGAAATCAGCCTGCAATTGCCGCGGGCCTTACGTTCGTCGATTGCCGATTTATTGGCCTTGCGCGTTAAAACCGACAAAGGCGAGATGATGCCGCTCAGTGAAATCGGTACGGCAAACTTTGAAAATGAAAGCCCGGTCATTTACCACAAAAACCTGCAACGGGTGGCCTATGTCATTGCCGAAATGGCGGGGCGCAGTCCGGTCGAAGCGGTGTTTGACCTCAATGACGTGATGGCCGAACGCCCCTTGCCGACAGGCTACAAAGCTGAATTGGCGGGCGAAGGGGAATGGAAAATTACCGTCGATGTGTTTCGTGACCTGGGGCTGGCTTTTGCCGCCGCGCTGGTGATGATCTATATCCTACTGGTCGGGCAAACCGGATCATTAACCGTGCCGCTCGTCATGATGATCGCGATACCGCTGACCGTCATCGGCATCATGCCCGGCTTCTGGCTGCTTAACCAGTTCATGGCGACACCGGTCGCAGGTTACCCGAACCCGATCTATTTCACCGCCACCGCGATGATAGGCATGATAGCGCTGGCCGGTATTGTCGTGCGCAATTCGATTATCCTGATCGACTTTATCGAACGCATACGTGAACGCAGCGGCGTCACGCTCACAGAAGCGCTGATAGAAGCCGGAGCGATTCGCCTACGGCCCATTTTCCTGACCGCAGGGGCGGCGATGTTCGGCGCCTTCGTGATTATCCTCGACCCGATATTTTCAGGCCTGGCCTGGAGTTTTATCTTCGGGATTTTTGCATCAACGCTGTTTTCGTTGCTGGTCATTCCGGCGGTGTATTTTTTGATTAACCGGGAGAAGTCAGTGGAATGATTAGTTCACCACGAAGACACGAAGAGCACGAAGATTTTTTACATTGGTTTTTTCGATTCTTGTTTTGTGCTTTATTAAGATCCTTCGTGCTCTTCGTGTCTTCGTGGTGTTATACCTTCTTAACCCGACTCAATCCTCCGCACTAAATCAATTTCTCCAAAACAGTCAACCGCATTCCGTCAATTTTAGCATCGCAAGTATCGCCGCATAACTTCGCATAATCTATCGTGCGATTGGTTTTCTGATAACCGCGCCTCAGGTAATAGGCAATCAATTCATCGCGTAACTCAATAACAACCAACACGCATTTCTCAACGTTGAAATAACGGTCTGCATAAGCTTCGGCTTGAGCCAGCATTTGCTTGCCTAAACCTCCGCATTGCAAGACGGGGTTAACCGCCAGCATGCCGATATGCGCATGGTTTTCGGCTTTTTCGATGTGTACGGAAGCGACAATAAGGTCGTCGTGTAAACCCAGCAGTACGACGGAATCGTCTTTAACCAGCAGCTTTTCAAGCGACTGTTCGCTGGTGCGGGTGCCGAGCACAAAGCGGGATTCATTGGTCCAGGTGGCTATGTCAGGTCCGGGATGATAAGCCGAGTTGACGAGTTGCACCAAAAGCTTTACATCATTGAGGTTAGCTGTACGGAAGGACGTGATGTTCATGGCAATGGCTGGAAAACGATGCAGTCTGGCTGAATAAGGAATTATTCTACCAAATCTCAAGATTCCCCACGCTTTTTGCGAATCATTGGGGGATATGCAGTGACAAATCACGTCCCGCTTGAGCTTTCGCAATTCGAAAGTGGGTTGGCGAGAATGTAACTCAACATTATTGTCTTCAATCGGTCAAAAAGGAACTATCAAGAATTTCAGTGTAATGGCTGGTGAAAGCTCAAGAGCTGTCGTTCAACAAGCGGTTCAGATTGCCGTTCGCACCGCTCAGACAAACTAACCTCGTTAAGCATCGGACTCGTCTTCTTCTGAGAACAGATGCCTAAGGATACGTTCCGGACCATTTAGAAAAGCCTTCATGACCAGATAATGGTCTGTATCACGATAGGCGACTTCCTGAATGCCGTCTTCTTCGAACTGATACAGGGTTGCGCCGGGATAGGCCAGGAGAATTGGTGAATGAGTGGCGATCAGGAATTGTGCGTGGCGAGGTGTTTCCAGCTCATGGATGATCCTCAGGAAGGCGAGCTGCCGTTGGGGTGACAATGCGGCTTCAGGTTCGTCCAAAATGTATAGTCCCTGCTCAAATCGATTCTGAAAGAGCGCCAAGAACGACTCGCCATGAGATTGATGGTGAAGGGACTTGCCGCCATAGGCCGTGAAGTCAGAAACGCCGTCAAGGTAGCTTGCGAAATTGTAAAAACTTTCGGCGCGCATGAAAAACCCTTCGGTCACTTTCGGCATCCAAGAGAGTCTGAGGGCCTGCGCCAGTTCTGATCGATCCTCCCTCGCTTCCCGATAGTGGTCTCGGTTGCCGCCTTCGGGATTAAAGCCACAGATTTCCGCTAGCGCCTCCAGAAGGGTAGATTTACCGCTTCCATTCTCCCCGACAAAGAACGTCACTGGTGTAGGCAGATCAAGAGCTATTCCGTGACGGAATGCGGGGATAGTAAAAGGGAATTGCGTTCCTTTCATCCGTTCGGGATCGCTGCGGATATTGCGGAGGTAGGGCGCACCCAAGTTGGAGGAGAACTTCCGAGACGATTTTCGAGGCGCCATGGCTTGCTTTCAATGTCTAAAGTAAGACTCAACGGAGAGCGTTAGCGGAGTTCGCTGGAGCGTCGGGTTAGGCTGTATGATGTTTTTGCCACTTCCAGCAGATACCGAAGCGCTTTGTTTACCGATTCATCATTAGGGAAAGCTTCTGCTATATCAGGATCAAGGAGCACCACATTCGTTTCTGCTTTGATTCGATTTGCATACTTGCCGCGTACGATCTCACCGAAATCCGATCGCTTATATTCTGGCCGAAGCTCGTCTGCCATTTCTGATTTAACCTTCTTCATAAAAAACATCGCGTAGTGCGCTGGTCGCCTCTTCAAAGGAAACACCATGTTTGCGCCGGTTGGTGCTGGCTTTTTTCGAATCCCATTCAAAATGCATATTGGATAGTTTTTGTTTCAACCATTTGGCGGAAAGCCTTTTGGCTTCCGATTTACAGGTTGTTGGGGTACTTTCATCCCCCCATTTTATTTATCTGCTCAACGGCATTATAGTTTAACAGACAAGCTGTTTTTTCAACCGTTTAGGGCTAGATTAATTTAACAATATAGAATTTAGCTGGAGTGAAAAAATTGATTTCTACTGCGGTTAAAGCACTTTCCGAAATTTAAAGCGTCGCGTATCGGGTTCAATTTTGCTTTTGCCGCTGCCCTGGTCACCATCCCAGGTGCTCATGCGCAAATAGGCATCGGACAAGCCGACGATGATGAAAAACAGCGTGCAGCTTTGATTCATCATTGCCACCGTAGCGACAGCGATCACATACATCAGGAAAATCGCCGCCAATGTGAATGCCAGTGAACTGCCTCTGGGTTCGGTCATCGGGCGGGACATGCCGTGTATAATCAAACGCGTCATCATGCCGAACATAAGCACCAGCAATAAGGTCAGCGCAATCACGCCGTGGTTTAGATAGGTCAGCAGAAAATGATTGTCGATCGATTCAAATCCGGGGACTTCCGGCCATTTCATCAAACCCCAGCCCCACCATAAGCGCTCGCTGGCGACATCCATGTATTCGGTGATCAGTTCATAACGGTACGCGGCGGTTTCCTGATTGTCGTCCTTGGCGTTTTTGCGTCCGACAGAGGCATAGCTTAAAAATGCCGCCAGCAAGGGGAGGCCGATAAAAACCATGACCGCAAGAACGGCGGTCATTGCCGCCACACGTTTTTTGGAGCGACCGATAATGACGATGCCCGAGGCGACAATACCGGCCAGCCACTGGCCTTTGCCGAGCGTGGTGAATACGCCGCCCAAGATCATGATGGTAAACACTTGCGCCGGGGTAAACCAGGGTATCCAGGCCATTTGCTTGATTTTTTTCGGCCAGAAATCAGACCATTGCAGCCAGCGTTGCAGGCGATAGCCGACCGCCATAATCACGCCGTCGAGCAGACAATGCCCGTAGGGACCTGCGGCTCTTGCCAAACCGAAGCGGAAGGTAGTGATCCAGCCCAAGCCCTGACCGGGAAAAAACGGACCCAGATAGGCTTGCCATAAGTTATAGCCGAATTTATTCTCGAACAAATTCAGCACAAACACGATCGACAGACACAGCACCACGCTTTTGGCGAAGTCATAGCGTAAGTTGAACGGTTCGATCAGGCTTTTCGCGAAAATATACGGAAATAAAACCGAGGTTAATTCAAAGAACATCAGGTTTTGCGCATCCGAATAGCCGGAAGCCAGGAATTCGGAATAGGATACCGAGAAGGCGTAAAAGCCGACGATCAGGTCGGTATAACTGAATTTATAGCCGGGCGAGCCGTGCATGATAAATACCGCGAACAACGCGACCGAAGCGCTTTGGTTAAACGACGGGTCAGGCAAGCCCGGTGTTATGGCGCGGTAATAGTCGGGCAGCAGCAGCAAAGTCGGGATATAAGCCCAGATAAAGGCTTTGGTCACGGACTGGTTTTGCGCGACGTAATAGGTCCACAATCCGGGCAAATAGGCGATATACGAGAACATAACCGGGTTTCAGGCTTTAATGACCCGTGCTGGAATACCGACTGCCACGGCGCCTGCGGGTATATCCTTGGTGACGACGGCATTGGCGCCGATCACCGCGCCTTCGCCGATCGTAACACCGCCCAGAATCGTCACGCCCCGGCCTATCCAGGCATTGCGGCGAATCAAAATAGGCTTGCCGACATGGCCGCTGTGGCGCATCGAACCCTCGCTGACGATACGGTGATTGGCATCACGCAGGCTGGAGTATTCACCAATCATCACGCCGTCTTCCAGAACAATGCCGGCAAATGCGACCAGATGCACGCCGCGCGATAACACCACGTCGTTGCCGATGGTTATCTGCCCCTGTTCCTGGGTTTCCAGGTATAAATCACGGTACAGATACAGGTTTTGCCCCAGGCTTATTTGCCGGGTGCCGTGCAATTCCGGCGTGTTCAACACGACCACCGACGTATGCACCGCGCCGTTTAACGCGCTGTTCAGACGCGCATTTGCCCACAGACGACGCAGGGCGTCCAGTTTGTTGCTGAGCGCGGCAATGGGGTACAGTGTTTTTACCAGGATTTTTTTGGTTAGGTGGCTCATGGGGGTTACCTTTTCTAGTTGTTATGCCCATCCTTAAAAAGGGCTTTTATAGTTTTTACAGTCCCTGCGATCCGATTTAAGTTAGGAATAATAAATAAAAATCTAAATTTTATCGTTCCCATGCTCCGGCGTGGGAATGCAGGCACCAACGCTCCAGCGTTGTGTAAATTAAGATAACAAGGACTTAACCCGTTTTATGTTTCGCGACGCTGGAGCGTCTGCCACTGCATTCCCACGCCGGAGCGTGGGAACGATGCAATTATTCCCATGCGTTTCTTTCCTGTTTAATTTGCGCGTCAATTTCCTTGTCAGTTCTTCGGTATTCCGGCTGTAACGGGTTGTCCTTAAGCCGTTTCAAAAGCACTGCCGCGCTATCACGTTCAGGCGAGATTGTTGGTTCGAGCAATGTCAGCAAGACTCGCGCCGGAGTGGTTACATGAACAGGCTCCAAGAGATGTACATGACGGGAAGGATCAAGAATGGCTTCGATGGTTTGTAACATGATTTTCTCCGCTTAATAGCTTTTGGTTAGTATGTTAAGTCCAATAAATTATAGTGATGGGTGTGCCTGATTATTTTAAATTAGCTCGAAATTTTTTCTGGCGAGCCGCTGTACCGGATTTGGTAGTGCATCGAAACGATCCCAAAATTGCGGGGTTGTTCGATGCACTCATAACTCCTTAAGCGTTCCTTTTGATTTTGCTGCCAATGCTTCCCGTTTCAGGAAATCCAGTTTTCCGGCAGCAGAATCCGCCTCGATTTGTTTATCCCAATCGTCCCAGTCTTTGGCGTCGATCCAATCTTTTAGTTTTATAATGTCATGTTTGGATAGTGAGACTATTTCGGTTTGGATGTGTTCTAGTTGGGTCATTTGTGAGTCTCTTTTTAATTTATAGAGTTGTATCTCTTTCACGCCGGAGCATAGAAGCGATAGAAATTCTATAGAGTCATCTAATTAATTTTTGTTAATTTCATTTAATTGGCCAGCATAACTTCGCGGCTTGCCGAAGAATTTCAGCCTACGCTTTTTCTGATTGTTTGTTTCGAATGTTGGAAGTCTCTTTTGGTTTTCTAAGCGGTTTAAACGTTCTTTGCTAATGCCAAGTTGCTTACCAAGTCCTCGATCTAAATATCTAAGTTGAGTTTGCGCGATTTGAGGCTGCAATTCAGGCAAGCTAAGTTTAATAAACCCTGCACACCAGCCAAATTCTGATTTCTCCATCCCAGTCGATAAATCACCGGCAGGTCGCTTACCTATCGCGCTTGCCCTCAAACGCGCTTCTAGTGAGGTCAATAATCCATGTTTAGAATTTAATTTTTTATTATGTTTTAAAGCCTCATCAATTCCTTTTAAAAAATGTTTCCGGGTTTTTCGTTGCTTCTCAATTTCTTTTTTTAACGAGGATGGACGCACCCTTACCGTGCCGTCATAACGTAATTGGTAACCTACAAAAGCTAACCAGGGCATTGCATTCTGTTCTGTTTTGTTATTTCCCCAAAGGTAAGTGTTTTTTGTTTTATTACGCCAGAATTTACGCTTTTCTTTGCCTGCGTAGGATTTAATTGATGCGTCAGGTTCATGGTACGCCAATCTTAGTTTCTCCAGGGTTTGGTTATAAGCAGTCAAAGCTTTCGTGGTAAGATCTTTGTTCAGTGTTGCTATGACCATATCGTCACAATATCGGACATAAGCTATCTCATCTCCATATCCAATTATGTCTTGTACAGCTTGATCTGCTTTATGAAGGATTAAGTTGGCAAAGAAAACACTTAACATTCCCCTTACACAAAAGAGAACTTTTATCGCTCTGTGCCGTATCTTGTTGGGTAGGCGATTTAGATGTTTTCGGATTGCTGACTGCCGGCGTAGCCTGTACCGGAATCGAATGCTTGATCGTAATCAAATCTTTTCCCA
>SXIP01000279.1 GCA_005772825.1 Methylococcaceae bacterium
AACCGGTTCGTCGCCAGCGACCTGCCCCATCACCAAGGCAATGTGTAAATTGTTGTCGTTACGATCCTGGTAGGCGTATAAACGAAAGTCTCCAAATTCGGTTGGAAAAACACATTCACTGATGCGATCCAGGGTGTTTTCATGTTTAATCCGGTAATGAATTAAATCGGCAATAGTTCCAATTTTAAGACCATGCTGTTCGGCGAACACTTCCAGATCAGGGCGACGCGCCATTGAGCCGTCGTCATTTAAAATCTCTACAATCACTGCAGCAGGTTCCATACCCGCTAAACGCGCCAAATCGCAACCGGCTTCAGTATGCCCGGCCCGTGTCAAGACACCACCGGATTGTGCCATTAAGGGAAAGATATGCCCAGGCTGTACCAAATCATCCGCATGCGCATGCGGCGCTACGGCAGCCTGTATGGTTTTGGCGCGATCCGCTGCCGAAATACCGGTCGTAACCCCGGTCGCCGCTTCTATTGAAACCGTAAACTTCGTTGAATAAGGGGTATTATTATCGTTTACCATCAAGGGTAAACGCAATTGTTTACAGCGTTCCGGCGTTAACGTCAGGCAAATTAAACCGCGTCCGTAGCGCGCCATGAAATTAATATCTTCGGGCCTTGCCACTTGCGCAGCCATGACCAGGTCGCCTTCATTCTCGCGGTCTTCATCATCCATGATAATGACCATTTTGCCTTGGCGCAGATCTTCTATTATTTCTTCAATGGTATTCATCTATTAACCTAAAAATCCGCTACGTTGCAATAATTCTTCTGTAATGCCGCAAGGCTTCGCCGCCGCCTCGCCGCGCATCAAGCGCTCCATATAACGCGCCAGGATGTCGACTTCCAAGTTGACTTCTGTGCCGACGACCGCGTCATTCAGCGTGGTTTCCTGCAGCGTATGCGGCACAATATTGACGCCAAAAATAGCGCCGTTGACTTCGTTGACGGTCAGGCTGATGCCGTTGATACAAATCGAGCCTTTTTCGGCGATATATTTCGCCAGGTTATCCGGCGCCTGCACGCTAAAGCGCACCGAGCGGGCATCTGCCTTCCTGCCGATAACCTTGCCGATACCGTCGACATGGCCGCTGACGATATGGCCGCCCATACGCGTCGTCGGCGTCAACGCCAATTCCAGGTTAACCGGCATACCGACCGTCGCGTGGCTGAATGTCGTCCGCGACCAGGTTTCGTTGGAGACATCGGCGCAAAAATACCGTTCCCCAAGTTCGACAGCCGTTAAACACACACCGTTGACGGCAATGCTGTCACCCAGTTGCGCATCGCTGAGCGATAATTTTCCGGTGTCAATTTTCAGACGGAAATCGCCTGCTTTACGTTCGATAGTGGAGATTTTGCCTATGGCTAGGATGATGCCTGTGAACATGGTGGTTTTAAATTGATGATGGGGTTGTATGGTAGAAACTTTAATTTGATAGATATGGCTTCGAGCTTACTCTAAATATAAAGGATGTTAGTGGTTTTTCATCCAATCTGCTATTTTCCATAATGGTATTTGCAACTCACGATAATGAGTTTATCTGCTTCAAATTTATAAACCAAGCGATGCTCATCATTAATACGGCGTGACCAGTATCCCCGCAACTCATGCTTTAAAGCTTCCGGTTTACCCAAACCTGTGTATGGATTACGCGCCGTTTCTTTAATAAGGCTAACTAACCGTTTATACAGTTTTTTATCGTCATTGGTCCAGTTGCTGAAATCCTCAAATGCACCTTGTTCAAAAACGATGTTCATGAAAGACTATCTAAATCGACTGTTACGCAGTGACCTTTTTTAACATTATCCAGCGCCTCTAATAAACGGGCTTTATTGGCGGGATGAGTTAATAAATAATCGGTTTCATCCTGTCCGGTTTCTGCCGTTTCGCATATCGCAATCTCAATATCCTTGTGCTGGAACTGCGCTTTTATTGAAGCTATGAAATTTTCGTTTAAATCATCCGCATTGATCTTATAAAGTGTATACATGATTTTTGCTCCCATTTATTCAATGTGTGGCGTTCGCGTTTGATGCCAATTATCCACGGGCATAAATACGCATTCTTGAGTCGGCAGATCTTATTTTGGCAGTACATCTTATCGCATGAGACAAGTAGCCCGCGTATGAAGTGTAATGGAATATGGGGCATCTGGGCTGTGAAATCCCGTAATACGCAAAGCGCCTTACGGGCTACTTGCAGATTAAAAACATTTCACCAAGATCAATCAAGCCACTTTACGCGGTGCTGCCTTTGGCAGAGGTAATTCACGCCCCATATTGACACACGCTTGCAACCAGGAAGCCATCGCATCCTGCATTTCGCGCACGGCATCCAATGGCGTGTCACCCGCTGCGCTGCAACCCGGCAAATCAGGAGCGGTGCAAAGATAGGCCTGGTCTTCATCGCTCCAAAACGTTTCAATCAGATAAGTTTGCATTTTTATTCACCATTTCAAGTCATTGTTTGGCCTGATACGGCGGGATATTACCGTTGCGGTTCTGAAAATTCAATAACATAGGCTCATCCAATCGGCCATAAGTCCGATGTGAACCTTTGCCGCCTTGCCGGGTAAAACCCAACTGTTCCGCTATCTTGCAAGCATCGTCAAAGCGCACTGACTTTGGATGGTTACGAATAGACTCCAACAGTTTTTCTTGTTTGGTCATAATCAATGACTATTCTCAAAGCAGGACGGGATTTGCAACCCCGTCTTGAACGTTTTAACGTCGCAGCTATTTTTGAAACTTACGAGAAACCTGGGGACGGGGCACATACCCCGGCTCGGGGTGGTTTTTAAGGGATAATTGACCCCATTTTTAATTTAAACAGCTTCAAGATATTGAATAACCGCTCTATATACCCTATGCATATCAATATCCTCGATAGGGGTTTTTAGCCAGTTTTTTGCTACATTAGAAATCTCCACTTTGTTTTCAGCAATAAATCCATTCAATATCGATGTGTATTCTTCCTTTAAATCAATCTTATACATTAAGAGACTTACACAGTTTGCAAATACGCTAGAAAGTTCACGATCAGTAAGGCGTTGACTATCGGGTAATATTTCTGGCTTATTCTTTAAGAATAGTGAAAAACATTTTTCGGCATTTTGGTTATTATATTCGTTGACAAATAACATACCCATAGCCCAATAACAGTAAGCACTCCCTTTTCTTGCCCCCTCTTTGTAGAAGTCAAAAGCTTTTTTCGTATCCTGACGCACACCATTTCCGTCCTCATACATGTTCCCAATATATCCATGCGCAGGCAGTGCTCCCAGCTTTGCAGCTTGACGAAACAACCGCAGCGCTTCGGCGTAATCTTGTATATAGTCATCGTGACCATAATAATGTGATTTTGCCTCATTAAAAATAGAGGTCCAAGGATAGACCAATACTGGTTTATTGAGACACAAATCATCTAATTCATCAGGTTCACTGTGTTCGAACAAATCATCTTCCTGTTCTGGCTCAATCATTGGCGATTCGTTATCAATTGCTCCGGGCGCAAGAGCAATGCCTCTAATGACGATGTTTACAGGGGCACTAAAAAATTCTCTATTGTCCGCAACTCTGTAGCCTTTTTCTTCCAAGTAAGTATGAACAAAAGACTCGGCAGCACCACAATCTTCAAAGAGTTGCTCATAAACGACAATAAACGGTGTCGGTAATCCTGTTGCTCGGGACAGCTCATTAGCTCTTTCTGAAGTACCTCGGGTTGTCTTGCCAATTTTGACCAAACCCGACATAGCGCTATTAGCTAACACATATAAATAGCCTACTTCTCTCATTGTTTCTCCAATCTTTTATTTCAGAAAATATGATCGGCTTCCCTCTGTTCGACACATCCTGTAAACCTAATTATTGAAAGTCGGCCTCGTTATAGTGTGGAAACCGTAAATCTGACCAGAAAACACGATTATCTAGGTCATATTTTGATAAAACGCTTTTTATAAGCTCAAAAAACCATTCATCAGCCGCAGGAGAAACAAGTATTTTTTCAATTATTTTATTTGCATCGACATTAAGGCAAAAACCATCTCCCAGTCGTTGGTGCAATGTAGGCGTTACTGTGTCATATATAAACCGAATCTCGTTTTCATACGAATAGCCTATATTTTTGAGTAAAATTGGATTTTTGATTAACTCTAGTTTTAGATTATCAGGGTCTACATTACTATGGTTTATATAACGAATACTAGAAACCTTCAGTTTAATGGGCTCAAGCCTCATAAGTGTATGCGTTTCATCTGTATATTTACTAGGTGCAGCTTCCAGTTCGCTTTGAAGAATCGACACTCTTGTTTGAATAGCAAGTCCATTCTTTCCACCATATACATTCCACATACCCATATTTTCTGGGTTGCTTAATGTCCAGCAGCTCACATAATTAGATTTTCGTCTAAACTTAGTCTGCTCAATTATTCCGTTGTTATGAGGTATACCATCAGCACCAGTAACTGTTATACCTTTTGCCAATTCGTAAATTTGTTTAGGAAAACAACCTTCTAAAACATCATCATATTTATCAACCTGTCGAAAATACAGGCGGTTAAATTCAACAAAATCCAAGAATTTTGTTAGATCGAGATACCTGGATATTTTTAAGTTTTCTTCTACATCAGTCATAGTATCTACTAAAAACTATCTTTGAAAATAACAACACGCCCCACGTTATCGGCCATGATGTCTGATTTGTCTTACCGCCTCCACTTCGACGGTAATGTCTTCCAAGCTCAGTTCATCTGTTTTAATTACGTTCAAGAATTCCTTAAATTGCAAGGGATTTGCTTGCGGCTCCAATATCAACCGCACATCCCCGCCCACCTGCCGAACATCCAGCAACTTCAATATTTTTTTATCCGCCATCGTTGTCACGCCCGGCAGGTGAAACAACCCGCGGCCTTGATCGCCCAGGATACAGGGAGCCATATAAACCACCAGTTCATCGATCAGGCAAGCAGTCAGCAACGCGCCGTTGAGTATCGCACCGGCTTCAACCAGCACTTCATTGATTTGCTGTTTTACTAAAAAGGCCATGACTGCATGCAAATCAAGCTGTCCGTTGCCGTCATTCGCCAGTTGATGAACTTCAAAACCGGCGTGTTGCAGCGACTGTTGTTTGGCTTGGTCCTGTGAACAGGTCAGGATCAGCGTGCGTCCGGGCAGGTTCGCCATTTGTGCGTTAAGCGGCATCTGCAAACGGGAATCCAGAATGACCCTGACCGGTTGTACGACATCGAAATCGACCCGCGCATTCAAGGCCGGATCATCGGCCAGAACGGTATTAATGCCGGTTAATATCGCCGAGCTTTCGGCTCTTAAGCGTTGCACATCGGCCCTGGACTCGGCGGAAGTGATCCACTTGCTTTCACCGGAAGCTAAAGCCGTGCGCCCGTCCAGGCTCATCGCCAGCTTGCTGCGGACAAAAGGACGGCCTACCGTCATTCTTTTAATAAAGCCGCGATTCAAGACCTGCGCGTCTTCCTGTAAAACGCCGCAAATGACTTCAATGCCTGCCGCTTCCAGTTTTGCGAGGCCCCGGCCTGAAACCAGCGGGTTAGGATCTTGCATGGCGGCAACGACGCGGCTGATGCCGACATTGATCAACGCATCGCAACACGGCGGCGTTTTTCCGTGATGGCTGCAAGGCTCCAAAGTGACATAAGCCGTTGCGCCTTTGGCATCCTGAACGGATTTTAACGCTTCGACTTCGGCATGACCCTGACCGGCCCTGACATGCCAGCCTTCTCCGATAATCTCGTTATCCCTGACCAGGACGCAGCCGACACGCGGATTGGGATCGGTGGTATAACGCCCGTTTTTAGCCAGTTGCAGGGCTCTGGCCATATACATGGCATCTTGTTGTGCTGTCATTATTTTTTTTGCAAATCCTCGATCATGTCGGTGAATTCGCTGACATCCTGAAAACTGCGATAAACGGATGCAAACCGTACATAAGCCACATGATCCAGTTGACTCAGCTCTTTCATGACTTTTTCACCCAATTCCTGGGCCTGTATCTCCCGCTCGCCTTTGTCCATCAACTCTTTTTTAATACGATTGATGGCCGCTTCAATATCATCGGCGCTGACCGGCCTTTTTTCCAGGGCCCGGAGCATCCCGGCGCGCAATTTAATCTCGTCGAAAGGTTCGGATACGCCGTTACGCTTGATGACGCGAGGCATCATCAATTCCGCCACTTCAAAGGTGGTAAATCTTTCTTTGCAAACATTGCATTCACGGCGCCTGCGCACCTGATCGCCGTCGCTGATCAACCGGGAATCAAGCACACGGGTATCTTGTGCAGAACAAAACGGACATCGCATAATTAAGCCACTTTTTGCGTACCGAAAACTCGGCCTTCAAATTCAAAATCATTAATTCTATAACAATTACTTACCCGTACGGGTATTTTATTTTCCGTACCCAATACGAGAAAAACCGGCTTAATTACTCGGCGTCAGGGTATCCGCTCAAGATGACCGGCAGTAAAATGGGGCGTTATTGAAAATACCCGGCTATCAATACTAAGGTATAATTGGCAGCTTTCCCAAGTAAAGCTACCAACAAAGGCATGTCAGAAACACTTTCAGAACTGCAACGGCGACGCACTTTCGCCATCATCTCCCATCCTGATGCGGGTAAAACCACTATTACCGAAAAACTGCTGCTGTTCGGCGGCGCGATTCAATTGGCGGGCTCGGTAAAGGGCCGTAAAGCGGCGCGCCACGCAACCTCTGACTGGATGGAAATGGAAAAGGAGCGGGGCATTTCGGTGACCACGTCGGTGATGCAGTTTGAGCATAAAGACTGCATTATTAACCTGCTCGACACGCCCGGCCATGAAGACTTTTCCGAGGACACCTACCGCACCTTAACCGCAGTGGATTCGGCCTTAATGGTAATCGATGTCGCCAAAGGTGTTGAAGAGCGAACTATTAACTTGATGGAAGTGTGTCGCCTCAGGACCACCCCCATTCTTACCTTCATCAATAAACTGGATCGGGAAGGACGTGAGCCGATTGAGCTGATGGACGAAGTCGAATCGGTGCTGAAAATTAAATGCGCGCCGATGACCTGGCCTATCGGCATGGGCAAACGTTTTAAAGGGGTTTACCATCTTTACAAGGATGAAATTCATTTATTTAGTGCGCAGCATGGCGGCAGGATTGCCGAAGCGGAAGTCATCAAGGGCCTGAATAATCCAAAGCTGGATGAATTGCTCAAATACCAGGCGGAAGAATTACGCGATGAAATTGATCTGGTCAAAGGCGCGAGCCATGAGTTTGATCTTGACGATTATCTGGCCGGCAACTTAACGCCGGTATTTTTCGGCTCGGCGATTAATAATTTCGGTATTCTTGAATTACTCGATGCCTTTGCCGAATACGCGCCGTCACCGCGGCCACGAGAAGCCGAACAGCGCACCGTTCTGCCCGAAGAAGATAAATTCACCGGCTTTGTATTTAAGGTTCAGGCGAATATGGACCCTGCGCATCGGGATCGTGTGGCTTTTTTACGAGTTTGTTCGGGTAAGTTTGATAAAGGCATGAAAATTCATCATGTCCGTCTCGGTAAAAATGTCCAGGTCGCCAATGCCATTACGTTCCAGGCCGACACCCGGAAAAGCGTCGAAGAAGCTTATCCCGGCGACATCATCGGTTTACACAACCACGGCACCATT
>SXIP01000280.1 GCA_005772825.1 Methylococcaceae bacterium
ATGATCAAACTCTTCAGTTTAAATCAGTGTTGTCACTTAATAAGATAAGTGACCAATCTTGGCTCGACGACAGAATTCAACGTTTAAAATTACTTTTTTACGTAAGTTCTTGTGTCGACTATTTTTTAACTGCCCTAGTCGCCGCAAGCACCCACACAAATTATTTTGATCGATTTGTTAAAGAGCGTGGAGCTTATCGCTCCGTTGAGTCAGACTATTATACAGATCTAATTCAACTTGTCAACATTTAATTTGACGTCCTACTGATCCAACTATCTTTCGAAGCCAACTTACTAGACCGCGAAAAGCCGACCATCTTAACCTATCTGAAATTATTGTCAACAACAATCTGACTTTAATTTTTTAATCGGCTTCCTTATCCGGCTAATGCCTTAAAGAGCGGCAAATTATAGCCGGTTTTATTAATGTGTCAATTTATTATTTCAACGCGAGCAAACTTTCGTTTCCCAACTTGATATACATGCCTCTCATTAACAGCAACCTCCAGCTTTGGATCAGATATTTTTTCGCCATCAATTTTAACAGCACCCTGATTTATCATACGAATCGACTCAGACGTACTAGCGGTTAACCCTGCATCCTTCAATAAGTTTGCAATACAATAGCTAGCGCCAGCCACTTTTACTTCCAGCTCTTCCATATCATCCGGCATACCGCCACGCTGAAATCGGGCTTCGAAACTCTCTAATGCTTTACAAGCCGCCTCTGCATTATGAAATCTTTCAATAATTTCCTGCGCCAATTTTACTTTGTAATTGCGAGGGTTTGCGCCCTGCTCGCATTCTTGCATCCATAACCTGATTTCAGTCATTGGCCGAAAACTGAGTAATTCAAAATAACGCCACATCAATTCATCTGATATAGACATTAATTTGCCGAAAATATCATCTGCCGAATCCGCTATACCTATATAGTTATTAAGCGATTTCGACATTTTTTGTACACCATCCAATCCTTCCAGGATAGGCATAGTCATAACAATTTGAGGTTTTTGTCCAAAAACCTCCTGCAAATGCCGTCCCATCAGCAAGTTGAATTTTTGATCCGTACCACCCAACTCAACATCGGCTTTCATTGCTACCGAATCATAGCCCTGTATCAGCGGATACAAAAACTCATGAATGGCAATGGACTGCCCACCCTTAAAACGCTTGTTAAAATCATCGCGTTCCAGCATCCTGGCCACGGTATACTTTGCAGCTATTTGGATTAAATCGGCAGGCGACATGGCATTCATCCAAGTCGAGTTAAACATTATTTGCGTCTTACCGGGATCGAGAATCTTAAAAACCTGCTCTTGATAGGTTTGTGCATTCGCCATGACCTGATCCCTAGTCAATGGTTTACGCGTTATATTCTTTCCTGTCGGATCACCTATCATGCCTGTGAAATCGCCAATCAGAAACAGAATTTCATGCCCCAAATCCTGGAATTGCTTAAGCTTATTAATTAACACCGTATGCCCCAAATGCAAATCGGGCGCCGTCGGGTCAAAACCAGCCTTAATCCGAAGGGGGCGGCCTTCTTCGAGTTTTTTAATTAATTCCTGCTCGATTAAAACCTCGTCAGTTCCTCTTAGCAAATACGCCAATACATCCTCTTGCAAACTCTTTCTCCAAACCGTAATGTGTAATTTGTTATTATAAAATTAATAAACAGCGCCGCAGAATTTAAATTTTCACAGCGCCATAATTGGTAAAACCTGTAAAAAAACCTTAAAATACATCCCTAAGAAACAACATAAATTGTTTTTCAAAAATTTCAACTACTTAGCTAATGTCTCGTGAAAAATAAATTTTATAGATCCTTATTGATAGGAATAGGTTTTGCGCTTGTAACCACGACTAGCTACGCCAAACCAGCGCATTTTTCCACAAAAAAACATGCAACCGCATCTGTCAAGCGAGCCAAGATCAGTTCACGCAACGCTATTAAAATTACGAAACTTTCCAATAAGCATACAAAACTTTCCAAAAAATCTACAAAGCACTCTCTTAACCTTACAAAATATTCCAAGAAAAAAAATCAATTTGCCAACGTTTCTTTCAAACAAAAATTCTCCAAAAGAAAACCCTATCATCGGTATTCACGTCACCCGCATACAATATTGCCGGTCACAACCCAAAGGGACATCCATCCTGATATAATCGATCCGAACGACCAATTTATTGAGAAAACCGATAACAACACCCGCATTCACTCATTAATTGCCGATCAACATAATTTCAATGAAATCAAATATAACGATGTCCCAATTGACAATCAGACAACGGGGCATCTAACCAGCGTTCATGCAACTATCGCCTATTCGTTAGCCTTAGCGGGCGAAAGAGCCGGCTTATCTGACGATTTGATGATGCAGCTTACCAATATCTTCGCCTGGGATATTGATTTTGCTACCAATCTATACCCTGGCGACCAGTTCACTGTAGTTTATGAGAACAATGATTCCAATTCCGGCCAGATTGTTGCCGCAGAATTTGTTAATCGGGGAAAAATATTTACCGCTATCCGCTATAAGGATAGCGAGGGCAATGTTAATTATTACTCGCCTGAAGGTAAAACCATGCGTAAGGCTTTTTTAAGTACGCCGGTCGAGTATACACATATCAGTTCGCACTTTGATACCCATCGCAGACATCCCATATTGAATAGAATTCGCGCCCACAAAGGCATAGATTACGCCGCAAGAACAGGCACCCCGGTAAAATCAGCGGGAGACGGCGTAGTAACATTTATCGGACGCAAAGGCGGTTACGGACAAGTCATGATAGTGCAGCATGGCGAGCGCTATGAAACGCTTTACGCCCACCTTTCCAATTTCAAAAGAGGCCTGCAAAATGGCGACCCTGTCAGACAAGGCGAAATTATTGGTTACGTGGGACAAACCGGTCTTGCAACCGGACCGCACTTGCATTATGAATTCCGCATTGACGGCGTGCATCGCAACCCGGAAACATTGAGTCTGGGGGATTCAACTCCGTTAAGTAATCATTTACTGGCAGACTTCAAATCAAAGTCCCAACCCTTGTTAGCCCAACTGTACCAAACCAAGGCTCGGACTTTATTGGCAAAAAACCAGTTTGAGTCGAATTAACTATTTTGAAAGTGACGATTACGGATAATACCGTAACAATTGGCGGGATTAATCAGGGCGATCGCGATGATCGCCCCGAATGGAACAATTAAGCTGAAAATGAAGACCCGCAACCACAAGTGGTCTTTGCATTGGGATTACGAATAACAAACTGCGCGCCTGACAAATCTTCTTTATAGTCAACTTCAGCACCGGCCAGGTACTGAATACTCATGGAATCTATCAAGACAGTGACGCCGCCGTTCACCACGCTGGTATCATCTTCATTGACCTCTTCATCAAAAGTAAAACCATATTGAAATCCTGAACACCCACCGCCTGACACATACACTCTGAGTTTCAGGTTATCATTACCTTCTTCGGCGATTAATTCACTCACTTTAGAAGCGGCGCTGTCAGTAAAAATTATCGGATTAGCCATAAAATTAGTACACACTATAAAATAAAAGCAAAATTAATTATGACTATCCCTAGTACTATAGTCAAGATTTATGGGTACAAGGCTAAAGTTTTTAAACCCAGGTCTTCTTTGAATCCAAACATTAAATTCATATTTTGAACCGCCTGCCCTGCCGCGCCTTTAACCAGATTATCGATCACCGATAAAATCACCACCGTTTGCCCGCCTTGCGGCTGGTGGATAGAAATCTGGCAATTATTACTGCCGCGGACATTGCGCGTATCGGGATGTGAGCCGGGCGGCAATACATCGACAAACATCTCATTACGGTAGCGCTGCTCAAATAAAGATTGAATTGCCGCTAAACTAATTCCGTCCCCAGACAATTGCCCGTATAAAGTAGCATGAATGCCCCGAATCATCGGCGTCAGATGCGGCACAAAGGTTAATCCCACCGGTTTTCCGGCAGCAACATTAAGACCCTGAATAATTTCCGGCAAATGCCGATGCCCGCTCACCGCATAGGCTTTAAAGCTTTCACCCGTCTCGCTCATTAAAGTCGCCAATTCAGCTTTACGCCCTGCCCCGCTGACACCTGATTTAACATCGGCAATCAAATGCTCCGAATCTATCAAGCCATTTTCAATCAACGGCAGAAAACCCAACTGCACCGCCGTAGGATAACAACCCGGACACGCAATCAAACGCGCCTTCCTGATCGCCTCACGATTGACCTCCGGCAAGCCGTAAATCGCTTCATTGATCAAGTCGGGACACGCGTGTTCCATGCCGTACCATTTCGACCAGTCCTGTGCGTCTTTCAACCTGAAATCCGCCGAAAGATCGATGACCCTGACGCCACGCGCCAACAACTGCTCCGCCATCAACATCGCCGTACCGTTAGGCGTGGCAAAAAATACCACATCGCATTGCGCCAGGGTATCAACATCCGGTGTACTAAAGATTGCATCAATAACACCACGCAAACTGGGATAGAGCGCATCAACACGTAACCCCGCATCGGCTCGAGAAGTAACCACCGACACCTCCACCTCGGCATGCAACGCTAAAATCCGTAAAAGTTCAACCCCCGTATACCCGGTTCCGCCAACAATACCCGCACGAATCATTTTTTATCCTACTCCAGACAATGTTTATTAAAATATCAGCGTATGATAACCGCATCTCCCCTTTTCCAAAACGCTACTTATCGCTTGCCAACACCATGCGCGTCATTGAAATAAAAGACCAGACGTTACTATCTACCGAACGGCCCATGCCAAAACCGTCAGCCGATCAAGTTTTAATTAAAGTCGCCGCAGCCGGCGTTAACCGACCCGATGTCATGCAACGAAAAGGTTTATATCCGCCGCCACCCAGCGCATCCGATCTTCCGGGTCTGGAAATAGCCGGCACCATCGTCGCCCTGGGAGAAAATATCAGCCGTCTGCAAACAGGACACAAAGTCTGCGCTCTGGTCACCGGCGGCGGCTATGCGGAATACTGCCTTGCCTCCGCATCGCTTTGCTTGCCTATCCCCGAAGGCCTGTCATTAGTCGAAGCCGCCGCATTGCCGGAAACCTTCTTTACCGTCTGGAGTAATGTATTTGACCGCGCCAATTTATTGCCCAACGAAACCTTATTGATACATGGCGGCAGCAGCGGCATAGGCACAACCGCAATACAACTGGCCAAGGCCTTTGATGCCAAAGTGATCGTAACCGCAGGTTCAGAAGCCAAATGCCGGTTTTGTATGGAACTGGGAGCTGATGCGGCAATTAACTATCTTGAACAGGACTTTGTGGAAGCTATCGACCGGCTTACCAACCGTCAAGGCGTCAATGTCATTCTCGACATGATCGGCGGCGATTATTTGCCACGCAACCTGCTTTGTATGGCAAACGACGCCCGCCTGGTCATCATCGCCCTGCAAAACGGCGTTAAATCGGACATCAACCTGCTACCCATCCTGTTAAAACGCTTGACCGTCACCGGCTCCACATTAAGAGCCCGAGACGATGATTTTAAAGCCGATATTGCCGATAAATTGCTCAAAAACGTCTGGCCCCTATTATCATCCGGTAAAATCAAGCCCGTTATTCATTCCACCTTTGCGTTGGATGACGCGGCAAAAGCCCATGCACTGATGGAAAGCAGCCAACACATCGGCAAAATTGTTTTACAGATATAAAATAATGGTTTACACGACGCCGATATAAATTGCCCGTTAACGCGGCTGATAGTACGACTATTACAACAATGCTTTTTAAGCATTTATGATCCAAGGAAACCCAATGCAAATCGCCATCAACCTACCCAACGATTTTGTCAATTTCCAATCCGCCGCCGACATCAAAAAAGACATGCGCTTAAGTTATTCGCTGTGGCTGTTCAAAAACGCGCGCGTGACACTGGCGAAAGCAGCCGAGTTAGCGGAATTGGATATTTATGATTTTATGTCCGCTTGCAAACAAAACGAGGTGGCGGTCATTGACATCAGCAAGGAAGAATTACTGGAAGAATTGGCAGATATGAGGCCGAAATGATCCTGATAGCGGATTGTTCGGCGTTGGTTGCACTGGCGGTTTGTGACAGTTTGAACTTGTTGGAAAAGTTGTTCGATTGCGCCATTACTGCGGAAAATCGAGCAATCGGATATTTATTTAAGCCCGGATTTGCTTGCCACCGTTTTGGAATTGGGCGGAGAAATCGGCAGTGATTGAGGAAAAAACGTTAATGTTTTGTTGGTTTTAGAGTCTTTGAATCAATTACAAGCACCCGCACAACCAAAAGAAAACCCGGCAACCGCATGTTTTGCACAACTCGCCCTGCTAACGCCTTATTTGGCACAAGCAATCAACACATTGGTAAAATAGGCGACCGGCAAACATCATAACGTTACAGGATTCTATGAACTACACCACACTTGTTTCAAGCACAACACTGCAACAAAATATTGATAATCCCGACTGGGTGATTGTCGATTGCCGGTTTTCGCTGGCGGATAGCCAAGCGGGCGGGGCTGCTTATCGCCACGGCCATATAGCGCACGCCCGTTATGCCGATTTAAACAAGGACCTGTCGTCAGCCGTCACCAGCCAAACGGGCCGTCATCCGCTGCCGGATTTCAGGTTGTTGGCAAAAAAACTAGGGAACTGGGGCATCAGCAACAGCAGCCAGGTGGTTGTTTATGACGATATGGGCGGCGCAATGGCCGGGCGTTTATGGTGGTTATTGC
Source organism: Methylococcaceae bacterium (assembly GCA_005772825.1). Classification (GTDB taxonomy): domain Bacteria; phylum Pseudomonadota; class Gammaproteobacteria; order Methylococcales; family Methylomonadaceae; genus SXIP01. The sequence continues at coordinate 6,757 of SXIP01000280.1, forward strand.
GTTGCCTGGGACATGAAAAAGTGGCGGTATTGGATGGCGGCATTAAACACTGGCAGAAACAGGGCTTTGCCCTAACCACCACCCTGCCGCGCATCAAGCCTACGATATTCAGGCCTTATCTGAACACCGAATCATGGCTGGACGCGGTGCAGGTTGAAAACCGTCTGGCGCAAAAATCAATCTGCCTGATCGACGCCAGGACACCGGAACGCTTTCGCGGCGAACAGGAACCGATAGATCCCGTTGCCGGGCATATTCCCGGCGCACTCAACCGCGCCTTGCAATTAAATCTCGATAACCGGGGTTTATTTTTATCCGCCGAACAACTACGCGACCAATTTAAAAAACTGATCGGGGCCTGCGCGCCTGAACAGGTCGTCCATAATTGCGGCTCGGGAGTGACTGCCTGCCATAATATACTGGCAATGGAACACGCCGGATTAACCGGCTCCAAACTGTATGCAGGTTCCTGGAGTGAATGGATCAGCAATAAAAACCGGGCCGTCGCAAAGGGATGAACCAAATGATGGTTGTCCACGAAAAACACGAAGACACGAAGATCAAGAAGTTTTCAATATATTGAATTAAATAGATATTTTTCTTCGTGTTCTTCGTAGTGAAAAGTGCTTTTAGCCTGATTTTGGATAATACTTTCACAGTCTCTCCAGCTTGGGATGCGGTCCGATAAGCACCAGCTTCCTTAATTCTCGAAGTTAGTGCTTATCGGAGCGGAGCTTCAATCCCATAACTTATAGGATTGCTGCATAATGACTAAGTTAAAACCAAAAACGGCATTAACCGCTTGCAACGCTTGCATGCACTGATCCTTGTCATTGCCAAACTCTTCCATAATGACAGGGATCATATCTTTATTGATTAAATACATGGCCCCCACCATATACTCCAGCGGCAATTGCACACCGATATGGGCATCGCCGACTTTGACCATTTTTTCGGTGAAATTGGCATCAATGGTTTGGGTAAACAAGCTGGTTAGCCAATCCAAGTGGGTTTTTTTCAGATAATCCAGTCGCTCTGCGTGGTTTTTCAGAAACTCGGAAGTTGCAGGCAAGGTAAGCAAGTGCACATAAAAGGCATCGGTGATCTTTGGCAAATGCGGGACCATAGCACCCGCCATTTCCTTTAGGTAAAGTTCAAGAGCAGGAGTCAATCCTGAAATAGATTTTCCATGCGCGGTTAAAGCATCAAAATTTTGTGACATGATGAATTCCTAATAAAAGTGGGAATTTAAAAGTGTGGACGATGGCAAACGCCAAGTCATTTAATCCAATATTCCGCCTCTTTGGGAGCACAGAATCAAGATATAAGGATACGCTGAAGCGTGGGAATAATAAGTATATTTTTGATTTTTAATATATTCCTTAACTTAATGGCAGTGAAGCGGGACTTGGGAAGCCACGATAGGAACTGAGTAGTTACGAAAAAAGCCAGATAAAATTTCGTGCTTTTCGTGTATTTCGTGGACAAATTCCTTAAGCAGATGCGTATCTGCTCATACCCTGCATGGCTAAATCATCTATTTCAAACTATCCGTCACATGTGGTGCAATCAACTGGTACATGATCTGGTGCATCTTGGGGCTGGCGGCAATGACATTGCCGGATTGCAGGTAATTATCATTGAAAGAAAAGTCGGTAACCACGCCGCCCGCTTCCTTAATCAATAAAATTCCCGCCGCCATATCCCATTCCATGATGCCGATTTCCCAAAAGCCGTCCAGACGACCGGCAGCCACATAAGCCAAATCCAGCGCCGCCGCTCCGGCACGGCGAATCCCTGCCGAATCGGTGGTTATCGCGCGAAACATGCCCAGATAAGCATCCAGATGTTTATCGGTTTTAAACGGAAAACCGGTGCCGATCAATGCGCCTTTTAAACTGGTTTGCTGGGTGACCCTGAGACGACGGTTGTTTAACATCGCCCCGCCGCCGCGTTTTGCGGTAAACAATTCATCGCGTAAGGGGTCATAAACCACCGCGACTTCCAGCTTGCCTTTGTGTTTTAAGGCAATCGATACGGCATATTGCGGAAAACCGTGCAGAAAATTGGTGGTGCCGTCCAGAGGATCGATCACCCAGACGAAATCATTGCCCTGATGTTCGCCGCTTTCTTCCGCCAGGATAGCGTGATCGGGATAGGCCGCTTTGATAATATTAATAATTTCCCGTTCCGCCATGCGGTCCACTTCGCTGGCGTAATCGTTTTTACCTTTTTGATCGACGCGCAGCTGGCCGACATTATCGGCGGAACGAAGAATCAAATCGCCGGCGCTCCTTGCGGCGCGGATGGCAATATTAAGCATTGGTTGCATAGTCTGAATTTATAATGAGCAGATAAAAGCGGATAGGATAGCAAATCTTTTGGTAAACTTGGGGCTTTTTTCAACGAAGGACCCTGACTTGCTGTCGCATATAAAAATTGTTCTGGTCGAAACCACACACCCCGGCAATATCGGTGCGGTTGCCCGGGCGATGAAGAACATGAAGATGACCAACCTATGCCTGGTCGCGCCGAAAATATTCCCGAGCGCCGATGCAACCTCCAGAGCATCCGGCGCAGACGATGTGTTGGCGGCTGCCGAGGTTTACTCAAGTTTGCCGGAAGCGATTGCCGACTGCAATCTGGTTATTGGCGCCAGCGCACGCTGCCGAACCATTAGTTGGCCGGAAATGACGCCCCGGCAATGCGCCGAAAAAATCGTCATTAACGAGCCCAAGCAAAAGGTCGCCATCCTGTTTGGCCGTGAAAATTCAGGCTTGAAAAACCATGAACTAGATTTGTGCCACTACCTGCTTAGAATTCCCTGCAACAGCGAATACAGTTCCCTGAATATTGCGGCAGCCGTGCAGGTCGTTTGTTATGAACTGTTTGTCGCATCCGGCGAGCAAGAAAGCATCGCTATCGGCGATAAAGGCGACAGTCCTCTCGCCACAGCGGCGCAAATGGAGTCTTTTTACACACATTTGTACCAAGCATTAAACGACATTGGCTTTATGCACCCTGATAAATCGAAGTCGATCATGCGTCGTCTGCGCCGCATTTATAACCGGATACAACTGGATACCAAAGAGTTGGACATACTCAGGGGTATTTTAAGAATGTCCCAGGATAACCAATCTAAAGACAACCAATCTCAAAATAACCAGAGGAGTGATTGATATGTTCAGTCGGCTAAAAGAAGATATAGCCTGTGTTTTTGAGCGCGACCCGGCAGCCCAATCGGTATTGGAAATCTTAACCACCTATCCCGGCGTCCATGCGGTGTTGATTCATCGTGTCAGCCATTTCTGCTGGAACGCCGGATTCAAATGGCTGGCCCGCTTTATCGCCCACATCGGGCGCTGGTTGACCGGTATTGAGATACATCCCGGCGCCGTCATCGGCAGGCGTTTTTTTATTGATCACGGCATGGGCGTGGTCATCGGCGAAACCGCCGTCATCGGTGATGACTGCACGCTGTATCACGGCGTCACACTCGGCGGAACTACCTGGAATAAAGGCAAGCGCCACCCTACCCTGCGTAACGGCGTCGTCGTCGGCGCCGGCGCCAAAGTGCTGGGCCCGATAGAGATCGGCGAAGGCGCGCGGGTAGGATCAAATTCAGTGGTGTTAAAACCGGTGCCGGCAGGCGCAACGGTGGTCGGTATCCCGGGCCATGTCATCGGTTCCAGTACCGAATCGGCTAAGACCGACCGGGATCAAATCGCCGACAAAATAGGCTTTGCCGCCTATGGCACCACCGCCGATATGCCCGACCCTGTCGCCTACGCCATCAACCGCATGCTCGATCATATCAACGCACTGGATAAACAAATAGAAACCATGCAAAAAGCACTGGATGACGAGGGGATCAATTGCGCAAAAACGCCGATATGCACCTTGGACGGCTGCGAAATTGAAGACAGTTATGCCAAAAAAAGGCAATCGTAGTTTAAGGAATTTACTTTACCGAATAAGTCGCCCAGGTTTTCTTTCTGTCGCCAAAGCTGTATAGCCCTTATACCAAACCTTGCCGCAGCCATCGTCACTAACAAGGCGGCCATAATAGTTGACTATTATGATGGGTTAAGTATAGAGTAACGGCAATTTAACAATTTTTGTAAGGATTGTCTTGTGCGCTTAACCACTAAAGGCCGGTATGCGGTAACTGCGATGCTTGATTTGGCTTTTCATAGTCAAATAAATCCAGTTACCTTGACAGACATAGCGGCACGTCAAACTATTTCACTGTCTTACCTGGAACAATTATTTGCCCGTTTACGCCGCGCAGGCATGGTAAAAGGTGTGCGTGGACCCGGCGGTGGCTATCAACTGAATCGAAAAACCAGTGATATTAATATTGCCGAAATTATTGCCGCAGTCGATGAGCAGATTGACGCTACCAAATGCGGCGGCGAAGCCAACTGCCAAAAACACCAGGCTTGCCTGACGCATGATCTGTGGATGGGTTTAAGCGACCAGATCAGGACCTATCTAAAAGGCATTACCCTCGCTGAATTACTGGAAAAGCATCACGTTCAGGAAGTTGCCAAACGACAGGACCGGGAAGCCCAGCAAGTCATTGAAATCCATCGCCATACGGAGTTGGCGCATAACCTGAATGATCTATTTTGATCATAACGCAACCACACCCGTCGATGAGCGGGTGTTGGAAGCGATGCAGCCCTTCCTGACAACATTCTACGGCAATCCTTCCAGTTTATATCGTCACGGTAGAATCGTCAGAAGCGCGATTGACGCCGCCAGGGAACAGGTTGCCACGTTGGTTGACGCGCCCGCAGCCCGGATTGTATTTACCAGCGGCGGCACCGAAGCCAATAACCTGGCCTTGGCGACGCTGGCGCCAAACTCCAGGCTTGCCCTATCCGCCATTGAACATCCGTCGATTACCGAACCGGCGCTGCATTTAAAAAGCCGGGGCCATGACGTGGATATGATCAATGTCGATAGCAACGGCTGCCTCACCCCCGACGCAATCGACCGGCTTGTTGAAACCCTGCCCGCCCTGGTTTCGATTATGCTGGCCAATAACGAAACCGGCCTGATACAAAACCTGGCCGATATAAGCGAGCGCTTAAGCGGGCACGGCATTATCATCCATACCGACGCCGTCCAGGCCGTTGGTAAAATACCGGTATCCTTTAAACAACTGGGCGTTCAGCTGATGTCATTGTCCAGCCATAAAATCTATGGTCCCAAAGGCTGCGGTGCGTTGGTCTTTGCAAAAGGCGTAACAATCAATCCGCTTATTCTCGGCGGTGGTCAGGAAAACAATCTCAGGGCCGGAACTGAAAACGTCGCGGCCATTGTCGGCTTTGGCAAGGCTGCGGAACTGGCCCAAAGCGAACTTGCCGAACGCAGCGCTCATCTACTAAAATTGCGAAAATGCCTGGAGGACGGCTTATCAACGATTCCGGGATTAGTGATCTTTGCCGAACACGCAGACCGTCTGGCCAATACCGTGCAATTCGGCATTCCTGAAATCGACGGCGAAATGCTGTTGATGAAGCTGGATCAAAAAAGCATTGCCGTTTCCAGCGGCTCGGCCTGCGCCAGCGGCGGCGCTGAACCCAGTTCGGTGTTAACCGCGATGGGTGTCGAGGCGGGGCTTGCAAAAAGCGCCATCCGCGTCAGTCTTGGCAAAACCAATACCGAAGCGGAAATAATCAAATTTATCAATCTATTAAAAAGCTTGGTTGGTCAAGCGTAAAGAGGGTGTTATGTCTGTTTCATTAACTGAAAGTGCAGCTCGTCAAATTAAAAAGCAACTGGAAAAACGCGGCAAGGGCCTCGGTTTAAAACTGGGCGTAAGAAAATCCGGTTGCTCCGGTTATGCTTATGCGCTCGATTATGCCGATACACTGAATGACAATGATGCCGTATTTGAAGATTTCGGAGTCAAGGTTATCGTGCAGGAAGGCGATCTTCCCTTTGTAAACGGCATTGAGCTCGATTACCGCAAGGAAGGCATCAATGAAGCCTTCCAGTTCAATAACCCGAATGTCAAAGGCACTTGCGGCTGCGGCGAAAGTTTTTCGGTCGGCTAGGCAATTTCCAATAGAGCCATATACCGAAAAATATTTAGTATATGGCGCTTCAACTATCCCCGTTCAGCAAAATCATTAGCATCCACTGATGCATCAAGCGCCGGCCCCTATAGAATGCATCATTTTATTGCACGGACTCGGCCGTACGCGCTTTTCCATGTCGAGACTCGGCAACACCCTGGAAAAACAGGGTTATCGAGTCGTTAATGCGGGTTATTGCTCGCAATGTCGCCGTATCGAGGATCTGGCCGATACAGTAATACCCAAAAGCCTGCAACAGTGCATCGATTACGGCGCCGACAGCATACACTTTGTAACGCATTCGATGGGCGGCCTGCTGCTGCGTTATTATCTGAGCCTCCATCGCATTGAAAAGCTCGGGCATACGGTGATGCTGGCCCCACCCAACCACGGCAGCGAAGTTGCCGATAAACTGCGCAACAATGTGCTTTACCGCATTATCAACGGACCGGCGGGCTTGCAATTAGGCACCGATGCGAACAGCCTGCCTGCGCAATTAGGCACGGCTGATTTTTCGTTGGGCATTATTATCGGTAACCGGCATACCATTTTCGACCGCTATTTTGCATCGTTACTGCCCAAACCCAATGACGGCAAAGTATCGGCGGCAAGCGCCCGTTTGCAAGGCATGCAGGATTTTCTGGTGACCGACGCCAATCACACTACCATCATGAATGATCCCACCGTCATTGAGCATATACGTTGCTTTCTAAAAAAGGGCGCGTTTTCCCATGCTTCGGAATTTGAAAACAATGAAAGTCCAGGTTATTTTCGCGAATTACCTTAAGGCAAATATCAATAGTGCAGCCTTCCCCAAACAACTAAAATAAAAACCTGCCAATTCACTAACACGAGGGTTAGTTATCATGAACAACGTTATTTTTATCGATTCCAGCGTTACCAACTACCAAAGCCTGTTGGCTGAATTAGGTCCCGATGTTGAAGTACATATTTTAAATAGCGAACAAGACGGCGTTTTGCAAATGGCCGAGCTGCTAAAAGGCCGCAGCGGACTGGATTCCATCCATATCTTATCGCACGGCAGCGACGGTTCCCTGTCTTTAGGCTCAACTGCATTGAACAACGCCAATCTGGCGCTTTATAAGCAGGCCTTGCAGCAAATCGGCGCAGCATTAACAGCCGGCGGCGATATTTCATTATACGGCTGTGATGTCGCAAAAAGCGCCACCGGCCTGAGGTTTATCAACCGCCTGGCGCACTTGACCGGCGCCGATGTCGCCGCATCCGATGACGCCACCGGCAATGCCTCGCTGGGCGGCGATTGGCAATTGGAAGCGACGACCGGGCGTATTGACGGCGATTCCCTGAGCTTAACCGATTATGCCTTCACCCTGGCCGTACCGGCGTTGACCATTACCGACGGCGGCCCGAACAATGCCCCTCAAAACGACATCCTGTTTGCCGACGCCACGCCAAGCTCCATCACCGAACAGACAATCGAAAACACCACCAGCGCCCAGAATGCCGAAATTCTTTTGCAGACGGGCGACACGATTACCCTGAACAACCTGACCGACAACACCCTGACTCTGGCCAACAACGTCAGCTTGGTGCTGCAAACCCGCAATAACACAGGCCTGGGTGATACAGCAACCGGCGGCATTAGTTTCCAGGACACCAACGACAGCATCATCGCCTCGGGCAGCGGCAGCTTGACTTTGCAGGCCGGGGCCGGGGCTTACAAGTGTAGGTTTTTTCATCCTCCCTAGTTGGCAACCGCACAAGTTGCCGGGAATGCATTGTTAATCCCCGGCATGCCAGGCCAAGCCTCTGGATGTCCAGGTTTGACGGGAAGCAGCTGATGGTTAAGCAAGG
>SXIP01000281.1 GCA_005772825.1 Methylococcaceae bacterium
CCATCACCGGCATCTGCATGTCCATCAGGATCACGTCATATTGATTTTTTTGGACTATATCCAGCGCTTCTGCGCCATGATTGGCGGTATCGACAACTAACCCGTAACCGCTCAGAATATCTTTAGCGACTTCCTGATTGATTATGTTATCTTCAACCAGCAAAACATGGGCGCCGCTACGAATCCGAGCTGAACTATAGGCAATTTCGTGCTGTTGCAAGACGCCTGTGTTGCCTCGTTTAAGTAATACGCTAAACCAGAAAATGCTACCCTGGCCCGGCTTACTGATAACGCCGGTTTTACCGCCCATCATATTTACCAGCTGTCTGGAAATGGCCAATCCCAACCCGGTACCGCCATATTTGCGGGTAATAAATGATTCCGCCTGTTCAAAGGGTTCAAATAACTTACTTTGTTGCGCCTCGCTAATACCGATGCCTGTGTCCTGCACCTCGAATCGCAACTCTACTTGTTCCTGACTTTCGAAAACAATCCGGGTGCGCAGGGTAATACTGCCATGATCGGTAAATTTGATTGCGTTACCCAGATAATTAATCAGAACCTGTCGGATGCGAAAGGTGTCGCCAAGCAAAGGTAATGTATCCAGACGAGGCTCAATGTCCTTAATCAGGTTCAGGCCCTTGCTTTTGATACGGTCGGCCATCATGCTGCAGACATGATCAATGATTGGGGAAACACGAAAAGTGGCTTCTTCCAAGGTAAGCCGTTCGGCCTCGATTTTCGAAAAATCAAGAATGTCGTTAATAATACCAAGCAGATGCTTACCGGACTTGATAATTTTGTCGAGCTTGTCCTTGTGGTCGGGTTGCTCGATTTGTGCGTGTAATAGATAGGCAAAACCGATAACGGCATTCATCGGAGTACGAATTTCGTGACTCATGGTGGCGATGAAAGCGCTTTTGGACTTATTGGCGGCCTCCGCTTCCAGCTTGGCATTCTCAAGTTCAGTGGTCCGAACTTGAACCAGTTCCTCAAGATGCTGACGGTATTTTTGCAGCTCCTCATCGATGCGTTTTTTCTCTGTGATGTCCTCTTTAATGGCGACGTAGTGTGTGATCCTCCCCTCTTTATTGCGTAATGGCGTAATGTGCGCCGATTCGAAAAACTCTCGGCCATCCTTGCTGAGGTTGATAAACTCCCCATGCCATTCTTTGCCCTGACCCAGCGAATGCCAGAGATCGTCAAATACGGCTTTTGGCGTGCGCTTTGATTGCAAGATACGCGGATTTTTACCGGCGACTTCATCAGCGCTGTAACCGGTAATTTGCGTGAAACGCTTATTGACATACTCAATTTCTGCATTGAGATTGGTGATCATAATACTGTTTGAGCTCTGTTCCACGCTGAGCGACAGCTTGCTGAGCTCTTCTTCATATTTCTTACGCTCAGTGATGTCACGGGCAATTTTTACAGCGCCGATGATATTGCCGCTATTATCGCGAATCGGTGAAATTGTCGCCGATATATCAATAATTTTGCCGTTCTTATGTACCAGCTTGGAATCATAACGCTCGATGCTTTCGCCTCGACTTATTCCGGCAAGGATCAAATCTTCCTCAAATTGCCGATCAGGCGGTTGGAGAATTTTAAGCGACTTGCCGATCATTTCCTCCGCGGTATAGCCAAAAATACTTTCTGCGCCGCGATTCCAACTGGTCACCAGACCGTCCATCGACTTACTGATAATCGCATCATCGGATGACTTGACGATAAATTCAAACTGCTTGGCCTGCGCTTCGAGTTGCTTTCGCTCGCTAATGTCGGTCAAGACAGTATGCAGGACAGATCTATCGGCAAAATAGATCGGGGTGAGGATCACTTCGGCGTAGAAATGCTCCCCGTCATTTTTAAGGTGTTCCCACTCGAACCGGTTACAACCCCGCTCAAGTGCGATACGGATATTTTCCGCAGCCTTGACCGACGACAATTGATTATCCGATTGATAGTACGGCGAGATTTGATCGGGTGTTTTACCAAGCAACTCATCCAGGGAGTCAAACCGCAACAGCTTTAGCGCGGCGGGGTTGGCATCGATAAATTGCCCATTTTCCAGCAGCATCAAGGATTGGCTGGAATCTTGAAACAATCTGCGAAAACGCTCCTCACTCTGCCGCATGCGTTCTTCCGCTTCACGACGCTGGGTGATGTCGAGATGTGTTCCGCTGATCGTCAAGGGCTCGCCGTCCTCGGTATACCGGGTGATTCTGCCACGGTCGGTAATCCATACCCAGCGGCCTTCCTTATGGCGCATGCGCACGTCGCATTCATAATAGTCTGTCTCGCCGGATAAGTGTTTTTGCAGCAACTCGTTAGAGCGCTTAAGGTCATCGGGATGAACAAATCGTGCCCAACTGTCAATAGTAAAAGGTACAAGCTCTGCTAATTGATAGCCGAAAATTTCCGCCCAGCGCTCATTGAATACCGCTTCGCCGGTTTTCAGGTTCCATTCCCAAGTACCGGCATGGGTGCCGTCGATGATGTTTTGCAAACGAACCCGCTGATTGTCGAGTTGCGCTTGAATCTGTAATCGTTCGGTAATGTCGGTCCAGATCAAGGACAGGTAATCGCGGTCTTGAAGCCTGATGATCTTCAAACTGACATTGACGTTAAGCAATGTTCCGTCTTTGCGCCGACGTAAGGTATCCAGGTTGGTGGAATCGGCTTGAGTCCGCCCCTCTATTATCGCGGCTATGGCATCGCTATCGAATTCACCTTGAATATCGGGTAGCTTGAGTTTTGCGAATTCTTCCCGTTTATAACCCAGGCTGTGGCAGGCGGCGTCATTGAATTCAACAAATTCCAATGTTTCCGCATCAACCAGGGTAATCGCATCCGGCGCCAGTGACACAATAGCACTGAATATCTCTTCGCGCCTTTTCCTTGCTTCAATTTCATTGCGCCGCTCGATGATACTGCCAAGGCGTTCCGCCACTGCATCAATCAGGGTACGCTCTTCCTTGAGAAAAGGTCCTTCATCCTGCATTGGGCAGGATTCGAGATAAGCCACCGTAACCAGACCCTGCGGCGCATTGTCCACGACAATAGTCGCTGATTGTTGTTGATCCGGAACGACTTCGCGAAAATTGGCAGTGCTGAAACGCAGGCCTTTCCAGTCAATACTCGCCGCCATTAACTGAGGATATAACCATCCCGGCGGCAATACTTCAACAACGCCCCGCAGCACATCGTCGAGCGGCGCATCGGTAACCTCGGTGATTCGCAAGACTTGATTCAGACATTGCTGTTCCTTGATTCTTTTACCTAAAGCAATCTGGGTATTACGTATTTCAGTAATGTCGCGCGCAACGCCCAGCACGCCCAGCAGGCTTCCGTTCTCATCAAAAACCGGCGTTTTGGTCGTTATGAACAGACCGGAATAGCTGCCATCCTTATAACTTAACCATTCCTCATAGCTCGTCGATTTTCCGGCCTTGGCGGCAATGCGGTCGCGTTCACGAAATAATTCGGCCAACTCACTATCCACAAAATCATAATCGGACTTGCCGATAATATCGGGTTCGGTGGCGCCGCATAAGGGTTCGAAACCCGGATTACAGAATTGAAATACGCCATTGGTGTCTTTCATCCAGACCATATCGGGCAATGTTCTGAGCAGAGCCCTAAGATGACTGCGTTCTATGCCAAGATTTTCCGCCTGCCGCATGGCTTCACGACGAGCCTTGCCAAATCGAATCACATAAATACCAAGAAGCAGCAACATCACGACTATCAGCGTCAGGCTGATAATCAGCGCGACGATTACCTGCCTATGGTCGCGCCAGATTTCCTGAAACCGGATAGGCGGTTCATTTTCATAAGGTGGAAGCCGAAGTGTGCGCATAATCTCTGCGACCGGTTCGTAATTGTAGGGCAGCGTAAAACCATGAATGCCGATAGCCTTGATCGTCTCACTATCTTCAGGCAACTCCAGCAGCAAAGCGGCAACACGCTTCGCCAACTGCTCGGGAACCTGCGGCATGACCGCCACAGGTCGTTCGGGATAGAGTTGGGTGGACACCTGATAGGGGTATCCCGGTAAGTCTCTGTTGCCGATAACTTTAACGCTTCCCAAAGGCAACCTGCCTTCCCGCTGCATGGCTTCGACAATACCGCTACGCACAAAAGCCACATCAACACGCCCGTCCAGCAGCGCGTTTATCGCGTTATCATGCGGCAGACCTGTCGGTATTAACGTTGCATCGTTAGTGAGGTTTATACCTAGGGTAAATAATTCAAACGCCTGCGCCTGGTAACCGCCCAATGAATTCATGTCGGAAACGGCAATTCGTTTTCCTTTCAAGTCGGACAGCGAATTTACCCGGCTATCATCGGCACGAGCCACGATAGCGCCGCCGTAACCACGTAACGGAAGCCGGTTAAGATCGTCCGGAGACTTATCGATAACGCTGGCAATTGGCGCTGATAAGCCTATCTGGTGGGCGTAATAGAGATAATCGGAAGAAGTGGTGATTACAAAATCGACATTGCGGGCCTTAACAACTTCCTGCATTCCGTTGAAGTCATAGACTTTGACGGTAATCTGCATATTACTGTCAAAAAAAGGCTGAAGATAGCCGACCAGAGATCGCCAACGCATCTGTTCCTCGGCTAGGGCGCGATCAGCCAATACACCGATATTAATCCTGTTAACAAAATATTGTTCGGATGTTTTGGATTCGGCTGTGTTGGCGATACCGGGAAACAGTATTGATACCATAAAAAACAAGCGGAACAGTTGCAATAACAAGATCGGCATTTACAGATTTCCCGGAATAAAATCAGCAATAAACAGGCTGGCAAAATCCGGTACTTGCCGGATCAATTTATCATGCATCATGATTTGGGCGGTATCGGCAGCGGCTGTTTTTAATTCGGCGGCGGGAGGACTCAGGTAGTGGCGATTAAAGCTGGCATCCGGCAGATCGAGACCCATAAAGGCGGTCTTGACCTCTTCAGGAGGAATCTGCAAAATTTTTCCCAGCAGATACATTGTATCGATGGGGTTTTTCCGCCACAGGCCAAGGGCCTTGAAATGCCCTGTCACGATTTCAGTCAATGCCGATGCATGGCTTGTTACCACATCTGAACGGACGGCCAATACGTCAACGATGGCGCCGGGAATATTACGGCTGTCCCACATGCGCAGCAATCCTTTTTGTTCCAGCAAATGGGCGTTTGGCTCGTAGGTGATAATGGCGTCGAGTTTATTTTCATCCCAGGCTTTTATGTGATCAAAACCCATCAGCACCACGTCAATATGGTCACGCGTTAATTGACTCGCTTTCAATAGCTTGGACAACATGATATTCCCCAAACTTGAGGATTCGACGCCGATGCGCTTGCCTTGCAGATCAGCCGGTGTTTTAATTTCACGCGGCACCATGACTACGTCAGCACCCGCAGAGATGTCCAAAACAAGCACCACCTTCAGTGACAAACCTTGATCCAGTAGATGCACAACTTCATCAAGCGTCAATGCCGCACCGTCTACTTCGCCTTTAATAAGCGCCGATGCGGAATCTCCCAAATTTTCAGTTTTAATGAGCTCCAGGCTTGTATCCGATATCAGACCTTGTGCGCAGCCCAAGTAAAGAAATGCATAACCCAACCAGACTTGGGCGGCGACTTTCAAGGGCTTACCGGGGTCACAACTGAAAAGTCCTGCAAAGGCAGAGGTCAGTAACAAACCGGCGCTGATTTGCAGAAAATCACGACGACTACGTATTGGCGTTCTTATGGAAAGATTTTTTTCATTCATTGAGGAATGCCCGAAAGAGTAAACTTGTTGAGCGATGTCCGATGCCGCGCGAGTGACAAGGGGGAGGCCGGTATTTTGAAGAAACCGTTATATACCCCGCGCGGAGTATATAACGGAACTGTATAGCAAAATACCGCATACGATCGCTATGGCGTCAAGTAATGGCAGAACACGGAACCAATAGTAATAAACTGAGGCTTAGGCAAAATGCCCAGGCGGGCGTTAATCAATGCTCTTCATCGTGATCAACATGGCGTGCGGCAATGGCCCGGAAATCCTCTATGCGTCTTACAAAAGCATCAACAATCTCGGGATCGAAGTGTTTTCCTCTTCCCTCAATAATCATCTCTCTGGCGGTCTCAATGGGTAAAGCCGGCTTGTAAACGCGGCGGCTAATCAGCGCGTCGTATACATCGGCAACCGCCATCAAGCGAGCGGAAAGCGGTATTGCGTCGCCTTTAAGACCCTTTGGGTAGCCGCTTCCATCCCATTTTTCATGATGATTCCCGGCAATTTCCGCGGCAACGTACAAGAAATCAAGCCCTTCGGCATCTTCCTCGTCCTGGATGGCGCTCAAAATGGCATCGGCGCCTATTTGCGCATGAGTCTTCATGATTTCCCATTCTTCATGATGCGGCTTACCCGGCTTATGTAACACATAGTCGGGAATCCCCACTTTACCGATATCATGTAACGGTGCGGCCTTGGTGTAGATTTCTATAATGTCGGGAGTTAATTTTTCAGCATATTTAGGCAGTTTGGCCAATTCCTGAGCAAGGACATACACATAGCCCTGGGTACGTAAAATATGGTTCCCTGTCTCGTTGTCCCTCGCTTCAGCCAACTTTGCCAGGGCACGCATGGTAACGTCACGAATCATCAGGTTTTGCTGCATGCGACGCCTGACCTCTCCCTCAAGCCAGGCATTATTGTCACGCATAATATCGCGTGCTTCCTTGAGATCCAGCTGTCCACGTACGCGCGCCAGCACAATAGCGGGTTTTACAGGTTTGGTTATGTAGTCCGCAGCGCCCAGCTCAAGTCCACGGGTTTCGTCTTCGGTCGCATCGAGAGCGGTAATGAAGATAACAGGAATTTCCTGTGTCTCGGGGTTCGCTTTAAGTTGTTTGATAACCTCATAACCATCCATTCCAGGCATCATGATATCAAGCAAAATGAGATCGGGACGAGGCGGGGAAGCTGCGGCATTCAAAGCTCTGGGCCCCGAGTTGGCGATACGAACATTATAATGCGGGATTAAAAACTCGCCGAGTATCGCCAAATTTTCCGGCGTATCATCGACAACGAGCACGGTTTTTTTTGGCGGTATGCTTTCTTCGAATCTGGTCATCACTATGCCCTTTTGATTAAACCGGTTTTGACTCTTTCAAAAAGCGATCGGATCTCCCCGGCTCTTCTACATCGTCAAGCTTAAATTACCATTCTGCTTTGAAATTATAGCATTTTACAATAATGCTCCCGGTATATTTCGAATACCCGGCTGCCCGCCATGCACCGGACAAAATTGGATTTTAGGTTTGCCGCCCATTGTAAAATCAAGCCGTTCGTGACGACCGTTGCAATAAACAACACGCCTTTCCCGGCAAATACCCGCTTATTGTTCAGCTGTAAAACATCGCCATGGGTTTAATGGTACGCGCTGGGCGCCTTGGCCCCGAAAACACTTTTAACTATTTACTATTTGTTATTTAAGGGTATAACGCTTAGTGATCCTGACGATTATCAAGATATACTCCGCGCGGAGTTCAAATGCTGCGTTGACTATAGATAACGATGTTAATAAAGGGCACAAAGTCTCCTCTGCCTTTGGCAGAGTGCTAAAAAGAGGACGGTTAATGTTGTTTTACAACTTATGCCTCTATACGACAAGCCGGTCGGCTATTATAAAAATTATGCTATATCGGCAGCAGATTCAGGACGCATAATGTTTGCTAAAATGTCAGAATACAACGCATCTTGTGTGGCATAAAATTATCTGAAAGCTCAAAATGCGTTATTTTGGCTAATCCCTGCATCGTTATCGGCAACATATCCTTGACCTTTGACCCCTTGATACACGTTAGAAATCTTAGAAATTATTTAATAAAAACCTTAACTTAATCATCATTCCCATGAAAAAAATTTTTACCAAATACAGTATCTTTTTTCTTATTATCGGATTAGGCATCCTGATTTTTTTTACCGCCAAAGTCATCATGCCGTTAGCGCTTGATGTTGCAAAATCAGGTTTGTTTCTGAAAGAAAGCAAGGAAGAGGCAAGCCAAATGCCGGTATCCACACCATTAACCGGACTCGCTTTCAAGCAATGTAATGATTACATTAAATCCGAACTCGATCCTGAAACCTCTGTTACTTTCCCCGACAAGCCTATTAATGCCTGGAGCCTCGGGGGCTATCAATATGTTATTAACGCTGAAATAAGTGTTACCGGCGCAGAGGGTACCAGTAGCAAAAAATATGCCTGCCGTATTACTTACGATAACGGCGATGATCAGGAAGGAGTTAATGACTTGGATAACTGGTCCATTGATGGATTATCGGGACTGGACGACCTGTTATAAAACCTGCTCAACCGATTTATAGATCAAGAAATTATCAATTTAAAGATCGGTATAATCTGCGGATTAAAACACCCATAACAGCCCTGCCTGCGCATAGGTTTTTTAATTCTCCGGATAATACCGAATCTTTACCACTCCTGCCTTCAGGCTTGCAAACAAAACCGGGTCTTTGTTTATCCGGGCAACGGCTATTCAATGCTAAAATGTTGCCGTTGATATTTTGTTTAGCAAAGCCAATCCTGTACAAACAAAGCATAACGATCTGAACAACTTAATGTTGCAGCAGACCCATTACCATCCCAAGAATAATCCTTAACTTACACCAGATATAACTATGACACATACGCCAACTGTTGGCTTTATTAGCCTGGGCTGCCCAAAAGCCCTGGTTGACAGCGAAAGAATCTTAACCAAACTCCGTTCCGAAGGTTACACCATTTCCCCTACTTATCAGGAAGCCGATCTGGTCGTGGTGAATACCTGCGGATTTATCGATGCAGCCGTGGAGGAATCACTGAACAGCATTGGTGAAGCACTCGCCGAGAACGGCAAGGTCATTGTTACCGGCTGCCTGGGCGCCAGGGAAAATGAAATACGGGCGCGTCATCCCCAGGTTTTAAAAGTGACCGGCGCACATGCAATGGAGGAAGTGGTGGCGTCGGTACATGAGCATCTGCCGCCTCCGCATGACCCGTTTATCAGCCTGGTGCCGCCGCAAGGCATCAAGCTAACCCCCAAACATTACG
>SXIP01000282.1 GCA_005772825.1 Methylococcaceae bacterium
CGGCATTGCGCATGAAGTCGGCTCGATAGAAGTCGGTAAACTCGCTGATTTAGTGCTATGGAATCCGGCGTTTTTCGGCGTAAAACCCAGCCTGATCTTAAAAGGCGGCCTCATCGCCGCCGCCGCAATGGGCGACCCGAACGCCTCTATCCCCACCCCGCAACCCGTGCATTATCGGCCTATGTTCGGCTCCTTCGGTATGACGGCAGCGGCGACATCAATGATCTTCCTACCCCAAGCCGCTGTAGAAGGCGCAATACCGGCTAATTTAGGCTTGCGTAAACGCATCGGCATCGTCAAAAACACCCGCAACATCGGCAAGAAAGATTTAATCCACAATGCTTACCAACCAACTATCGAAGTTGACCCGCAGACTTATGCGGTACGGGCGGATGGGCAGTTATTGACCTGCGAGCCGATGGCGGTATTGCCGTTTGCTCAGAGGTATTTTTTGTTTTGATATGAAGGTATTACAAGCAGCATCGCCATTGCATCCATTAATCTGTGAAAATCATGGAATAAAAGATTGCTTTCCATGCCCTTGGCCTGATTGTGTAAATGGAATTTCTGAGGATTGTTTTGAAATAGAAAGCGCTATTATGAAAGACATAAAGCCTCGAACTCGCTACACTCGCAGAGAATGGCGATCACCATTTGGAGGAAATTATTACACATGGGAAGAAAATGATTTTCCGAATTGGTTTGGCGCCCACAAAACTCTGTGGAATGAAGCACGCCGACTTAAGCTTTTCGAAACAGAAGAAGCCCCTAAACTTCTATATCACTATACATCTTTGGAGGGATTTACAGGGATAATTCAGAGTCGTTCGATATGGTTGTCTGATTATTCATATTTGAATGATAAACATGAACTTATTTACGGAGCTAACATAATTCGTGAGATAACCTCTGAAATGATTGAATCCACAAGTAATCCGATTATTTCAGAGCTTTTACAGGCTTGGAAAAACAATATTGGACAGTTTGGAAACCGCGTATGCATTGCTTCATTTTCTGCTGACGGTGATAGTCTCAGTCAGTGGCGCTCTTACGGAAATATTGCATTGGGGTTTGATCCACACGATTTGGCAATGCACGGTTTTGAATCAAATTTACGAGCAATCGAATACGATAAGCTTAAGCAGGGTAAACTTATTTCAATCTATCTTCACCATTTATGCCAAGCCTATGAAGTTGATTATATGGCTAATAAACTTGAACGAATTTCAGATCTTTACCATAAGCTGGAACGCCTAATTGAACTAATTGTGTTTTTTAAGGATTCAGCCTTTTATACAGAACGAGAATTTCGTCTTGCATATATTGAGAATCCTGAAATGCTCCAAATTCTCGAAAAAGCATTACCTAAAAAATTTCGCATCACCAATTCAAAAATAATTCCATACATATCCTCTGAACAATTATTTTTGGGTTTCAATGAACAACATCCTCTCGTAATTCGTGAAGTAGTGCTTGGTCCTGAAACCAGTGATTTGCTAGAACGTGGATTAAAAGAGTTTCTTGATTTTCACGCTATGAACGATGTTGCTATTCGTCGTTCTGCTATTCCATATCGAACATAAACTTTATATTCGCGCCCATTGGAGCCAACCATGACCACGTTAACTGTTTCCCCGCAAGGCCAAATCACCTTACCCGCCGAGGTTCTGAACCGCGATACTTGGAAAAACAACCCCGAACTCGTCATGTTGACGGTGGGCGATAGGGTGGTTTTGCGTCCGGCTCATTATCCAAAAACCGATGACATCACAGATTTAAGCGGCTTTTTTAAAAACAACGACATTCATCTGTCTACCGAAGCTCTTTGTGAGCCAGTGACGGTGGATCAAAACTAACCAGCGTCAATATAATCTTTTTTCTTAATGGCAGTGACGCCGGAGCGTGGAAATTATAAAAATTACAGAGGCATAAAAATGAAACACGCATACACCCTAGAATATTGGCAAGACGATGACTGGTTTGTCGGCAAACTTAAGGAAGTCCCAGGCGTATTCAGCCAAGGCGAAACCTTGCAAGAATTGGAAGAAAATATTGACGATGCTTATAAGCTGTTGATGGAATAGGAACAGCCCATGGACCATTCGGCCTCCCAATTCAAAGATTTGTTTGCAGACATCGAAAATCCTGCTGTATGGCAACATGAGATTCGCAAAGACCGTCTGCTGCCCGACAGGGAAGAATGATCCTGCTGGACAGCAAATCATCATTGATACACAAAAACAGGAAATATTTGATTATGCAAATCACCGCAGAACTCGATAACCAGCACTGGGCAAAATTACAGGCTTTGGAAAAGTCTTTACAAAAAGACAGGTCTGAATTGATTGCTTTGGCGATTGATGAAATGTTCAACAAGTCATCAGATGCAACCGAGGCGCAAAACGCCTATCAATTAATGCAACAATCCGGTTTTATTGGTTGTATGGAAGGTGATGGCAACTTTTCGGAAAACTATAAAAACGATCTGGATTGGAGCCATAAAGTATGATTAATGCCGATACCGGCTTTTGAATCGTTTCCACGTTGGAGCGCTCATCGTTATGCACAAGTCTGTGGGAGCACGTCATTCCGGCAGGGATTGCCGGAGCCATAGACCGCGTTAGCGAATCCAGAGCACAGGGATGTGAACGCTTGATTTTACTGAGCAATTCCCATGGTGATACTTGCTGTCTGTTTCGGCATCACCATCCATGGCTTCTGGATTCCGGCAATCCCTGCCGGAATGACGGTGTATCGTAGACACTTGTGTATGACGGTGAGCGCTGGAGCGTGGGAACTATAAGAGAATACCCAACCCTTCACTAACTTACTATGCTAAAACTAACCGAACTAGCCCCCACCGACACCCAGGCTGACGACAGCCTGACCTTGCCCTTCGAAGCCCGCCAAAAAAGCCGCTTGCCTGCGCTGACCGATGGCGGCGTAAAAGTCGGGTTGTTCTTACAACGCGGACAATACTTGCGCTCCGGCATCGTGCTGACGGGCGCCGAAAAATTCAAGGTTGTGATCAAAGCCGCGCCGGAAACGCTGTCGGTCGTCCGCACCGATGACGCCTTGCTGTTTGCACGGGTCTGTTATCATCTGGGCAACCGCCATATCGCGCTGCAAATCCTGCCCGGCGAATTGCGTTTTTTAAGCGACCATGTCCTCGACCACATGGTCGAGGGCTTGGGCCTGAGCGTCAGCCATGAAGACTTGCCGTTCGAACCGGAAGCGGGCGCGTACCAGCATCATGGTCACTGATCTGGCTTTAATGCGTTTGCTGCAACTGGTCAGCCCCGGCTTGCCGATCGGCATGTACAGCTATTCGCAAGGCCTGGAGCGGGCGGTTGACGATGGTTTGGTCAGCACTAGCGATACCGCCCGCGAGTGGATCGGCGGCGTGTTGCGGCACAGCATGACGCGGATCGACGTGCCGGTTTTATTGCGCTTGTCCACGGCCTGGCAAAACCAGGACCACGCGGCGGTGCAGCACTGGAGCCGAACCCTCACCGCATGCCGCGAAACCAGCGAATTACGCGCCGAAGACCGTCAAACCGGCCAAGCCCTGGCGAAATTGCTGGTCAAGCTGGACATGCCGGACGCGGAAACCTGGCAACGCCGACCCGAAACCACACTGGCGACCTTGTTCAGCCTCGCCGCCGTGCAGTGGGGCATAGACCCGCGCCATGCCGCCATCGGCTATGTCTGGGGCTGGCTGGAGAACCAGGTCCTGTGCGCCGTCAAACTGGTGCCGCTGGGACAGGTGGCCGGGCAGCAATTATTGCAAGCCCTGGCGGCGCAAATCCCCGCGCAAGTGGATGCGGCGGCCTTGCTTGATGACGATGACATTGGCGGCAGCGCCTTTGCTTTGGCGCTTGCCAGCAGCCGCCATGAAGCCCAATATTCCCGATTATTCCGATCCTGAGAGACCTTTATGAATGACAAAGCTATGAATAGCAAACCTGTATTAAGAGTGGGTATCGGCGGCCCGGTCGGTTCCGGCAAGACCGCGTTGGTCGATGCCTTGTGCAAACAAATGCGCGACCAGTTTGAAATCGCCGTGGTTACCAACGATATTTACACCCGCGAAGACCAGCAGTTTTTAATCCGCAGCCAGGCTTTGCCGGAAGAGCGTATTTTGGGCGTGGAAACC
>SXIP01000283.1 GCA_005772825.1 Methylococcaceae bacterium
AGGAATATCCAGGGGGATTTGTAGTAACATGGTTCTCTTGGGGTTTGGTTCCTGACGGCAGGTGGGGGTGATACGCTCATTGGCATACAAATATCATAATACTACATATAGAGGCTACCCCACGAAATCGGGAAGAGCCGGAATTATCGTTTGGTGTCTGGTGAGTGCGAGACAAAATAGAATGTTAAAATGATACATTCCAAATTGATTAGTAAAGCCGATGAAATATTATTCCTGCACCCCTTTCTGCAAACTGCTGCTTGTTCTGGCGGCGGCATTGATGCTTTCTGCCTGCACACCTCCTAAAGACGTACAAAAATTCAGCGGCAGTGCGCAAGGCACGACCTATCACGTCAGTTTCTGGTTGGAAAAAGAGACCGATACCCAAGCCGTCAAAAAAGCCGTCGATGCCGAGTTTGCCCGTATCGATCAGCAACTGTCGAATTACCGTAAAGATTCGGCGATTGAACAGTTCAACGCCAATATCAGCAGCGAGCCGCAAGCTGTCGGCGAGGAAATCGTTACGCTGGTTGAACAGGCGCGCGTCGTCAGCCAGGCCAGCGGCGGTTGTTATGACCTGACCATCAAGCCGTTATTTGATCTTTGGGGCTTTGACGGTGACAAATTATCGCCGCCCGATAACGCGGCTTTGCAGGCGGTGCTGAAAGAGGTCGGTTTCACCCAACTCGAAGTGGTCGATGCCGGTCATTTGCGTAAAATCAACCCGGAGCTCAAGGTCGATCTTTCCTCAATCGCGCAAGGCTATAGCGTCAAGCGCATCGCCGCCTTACTGGAACAATTGGGCAGCAAGGATTATCTGGTGGAAATCGGCGGCGAACTGCAAACACGCGGCAAGAAACCCGACGGCTCGGCATGGCGCGTGGCACTGGAAAAGCCCTTGTCCGGTGAGAGAACCATGCAGAAAATAATTACCATCAATCGCACCGAGCCCTTGGCGATTATGACCTCCGGCACCTATCGGCATTTTTTTGATGTGAACGGCAAGCGTTACAGCCATATCCTGGATGCGAAAACCGGCATACCCGTTACTCATGAAACCGTGTCCGTTACCGTGTTTCATGCCGACCCGACCCAGGCCGATGCGTGGTCTACGGCCTTGTTATGCCTGGGTCGGACTGCAGGCATTGAAGCGGCGAATAAAGCCGGTATTGCCGCGTTGTTCATTGAGCAACAGGGAGATGCGTTTAACGAGCATAAGAGTTTGCCGATGGGGACATTGGGCGAGGTTGTAATCAAATAGCGGGTTACAATCAGTTCAGGTTTTGACCCTCGTTCCCAAGCCGGCGCTTCACTGCCTTAAGATAAACGATTGTGTTCCCTCTCCCTCCGGGGAGAGGGCTAGGGAGAGGGTGATTTTAAAAGCATTTTTTCCTTAATCTATTCCCCTCTCCCCAACCCTCTCCCGGAAGGAGAGGGAGCTTTTTTCCTTAACTTAATGGCCGCGCAGGACTACCCGGTTATTTTGATTTATCAGGAGCATTTCCACTCATGGCTAAAACTTTCATTAACACCACCCGTTCCGGGGAATGGACCGAACCCAAACAGTTTGACAACAACCTGGTTGTTATCGGCGCCGGTTCAGCCGGTCTGGTTACGTCTTACATCGCCGCCGCCGTCAAAGCCAAAGTGACACTGATTGAAAAGCATCAAATGGGCGGTGATTGTCTGAATACCGGCTGCGTGCCTTCGAAAGCATTGATTCGTTCGGCCAGATTTCTGTCGCAAATCCGCCGTTCCGCCGAATTCGGCATCAAAACAGCGAATGTCGATTTTGATTTTGCTGAGGTGATGGAACGCGTACAAACGATAGTCGATACCGTCGCACCGCATGATTCCATTGAGCGTTATACCGAGTTGGGGGTGGAGGTGATTACCGGCACGGCAAAAATCATTTCACCGTGGCAGGTACAGGTAAGCACCGACAACGAAACCCGCA
Organism: Methylococcaceae bacterium; assembly: GCA_005772825.1. GTDB lineage: Bacteria > Pseudomonadota > Gammaproteobacteria > Methylococcales > Methylomonadaceae > SXIP01. Next base: position 1,958 of record SXIP01000283.1, read on the forward strand.
TCATCAGCACACGCGCCATCGTCATTGCCGCAGGTGCAAAGCCTTTTGTACCGCCTATTCCGGGCTTGTCCGATGTCGGTTACCTGACCTCGGATACGGTCTGGAACCTACGCGAAAGACCCAAACGTCTTCTGGTGTTAGGTGGTGGCCCGATCGGTTGTGAACTGGCCCAGGCTTTTGCGCGCTTAGGCTCACAGGTCACCCAGGTTGAAATGTTGCCCCGCTTGATGGTACGTGAAGACAGCGAGGTGTCGGAGCTTGTCAGGCTCAAATTTCAACAGGAAGGCATTAGCGTTTTGCTTGAGCATAAGGCCAGGCAATTTAGTGTTGAAAATGGCGAAAAGATCCTGCTTGCCGAACATCAGGGCAAAGAGGTGCGTATTGCTTTTGATCAGGTCTTGCTGGCGATTGGCCGTGCGGCCAATATTTCAGGTTACGGCATTGAAGAAATGGGCATCACCGTGTCGGCCCGCAACACCGTCGCCGTTAACGCTTTCCAGCAAACCAATTACCCCAGCATCTATGCCTGCGGCGATGTCGCAGGACCTTACCAGTTCACGCATACCGCCGCGCATCAAGCCTGGTATGCGGCTGTCAATGCGCTGTTCGGTACATTCAGGAAATTCCGCACCGATTATTCGGTGATACCGTGGGCGACTTTTATCGATCCCGAGGTCGCCAGGGTCGGCCTCAATGAACAGGAGGCCAGGGAACAAGGCATTGCTTATGAAGTCAGCACCTACGCTCTGGATGATCTGGATAGAGCCATTGCCGACAGCGAAGCGCACGGCTTTGTTAAAGTGCTGACACAACCCGGCAAGGATAAAATCCTCGGCGTTACCATCGTCGGCGATCATGCCGGGGACCTGATCGCCGAGTTCGTTCTGGCGATGAAACATAATCTGGGCCTGAATAAAGTGCTGGGTACGATCCATATTTATCCGACGATGGCGGAAGCCAACAAATATGTCGCCGGTGTCTGGAAACGTAACCACGCGCCCAAAACCTTGCTGGCCTGGGTCGAACGCTATCATTGCCGGCGCAGGCATTAACCGTGCCTTATCCCTATCCCAATGCGGTTATCCAGGTGTTCTGTAAAGCGCCGCTGGCCGGTACGGTTAAAACCCGCTTGATGCCGCAGTTAAGCGCCGAACAAGCCGCAGATGTGCATCGGCGCTTGGCGCTACGCACTTTGGAGTTGGTCTGTTCGGCGCCTTTATGCCCGGTGCAGTTATGGTACGCACCTACCGTCGATCATCCGTTTTTTACCGAAGCCGCCGAAAATTATGCACTGACATTGCTGGCACAGTCGAACGGCGACCTCGGCCAACGCATGGATGCCGCCTTGAGCGCCGGCATCAAGCAATTCGGTCAAGCGCTGTTGATCGGCTGCGATTGCCCTTCATTAACCCGCGATGACCTGGTTGAAGCCTTGACCGCCTTAACAGGTCGGCATGATGTGGTATTGGCGCCGGCAGAGGACGGCGGTTACTGCCTGATAGGCTTAAAACAAGCCCGGCCTGCACTTTTTCAAAACATTGGCTGGGGATCATCAGAGGTATTAAGCCGGACCCGGTCAAAGATAAGTGCATTAGCGCTACGGTGCCATGAACTTCAAACGCAGTGGGATGTTGATAATTACACCGATTACTTGAGATTTCTGGCTCAATAAAGCAGATAACCGGCAAAATGATTCCACGCATCGCTTGTCGCCAACTGCATGATCAGCGCGCTGGAGATGACCAACACTGCGTAGCCCAGCGCAAGCCAGCGGTCTAAAGATTGTGTCAGTAGCCACTTCAGTGCAAGTAACAACATCCCGACCACCAGCGTCCCGAAAAACGGACCAAACAGCGCTTCCCACAGCGTGTCGTGATAAAGCGCGCTGAGCGGCCCGATACGGCTGACCGCTGCCGGTATTGCGGCCAGCGTGGCCAGCAGCATCATCGGGCGATGTACTTGCGGTCGCCGCCGATTCCAGATACCGGCAATGACAAAACCTGCGAAGATTAGGATGCTGATGATCGGAACGGCCATGAATTGTACTGCGTTCAGTCCCCAGATTATCATGCCGGGCGGACTGATTCGCGTTGCTTCGACGCCAAGCCGAAAGCCGAGGATAACAATACAGGCGGCAAGCCCGGCGCCGACTCGCCCGAGCAGCATGTGAACACGGCGGTTGTCGACCACTACCAGCAAGGGCTGCACCAGGAACAGCAGCACCCATGCAGTCATACCGGCGCCGTGCAGGATAATCAGGGTCCGTATCGGCGGCGCGAGCTCACGACCGGGATAGGCTTTGCCGTGCAGATAAAACTGTTGGAAGCCGAGAAGCATCAGCACTAGCAGCAATAATGCCGCGCCGGAATAAAACAGGCGTGCGCGATTTGATGAAACAGGTTCGTTCGGTTGCAGAATGTTGAATGGGAATGATTGTGTGGAATTCATAGTGTGGACCTGAGCTTATTTTTGAATTCAAGTTATCGTGAATTGTGATCATAAACCTAATACGCTTGCATAGAAAGACACGGTAACGTCGATGTCTTTGACGGTTAGTACCAGGTGATCAAGGCTGTCTATTTTCATGAGATGTTGACTGGTATGTTTAACGTTACGGTAAGTCGGGGGCCGCGTTAGATCTTTATGTGAATGTCTGAAATGTCGATAGCCTGAACATGGACGCTTTCTCCCCACAACTCAGAGATCACGGCTCGGCTCTGGTTGACTGGGCCTGTGGTAAAAAATTTCGTTTCCGATCTTCTTGTACCTTCGGACAGCTTTCTAATTTCAGCCAACCGGCGCTCCAGTTGACGAGCGACGGCTGCGGATGATTCGACAATGGTAATATCCGGGCCGACAATCCTTCGAATATGAGCCAGCAGAAACACGTAATGCGTACACCCGAGCACGAGAGTGTCTGCGCCTCCCGCCAGAAGAGGTGAGATATAGCGCCGCAGTAGTTGATGCGTGGCTTCCGTTTCGAGATCGCCGCGCTCAACCTGCTCGACCAAACCGGGACAAGGCTGGAGCAGGATTTTTACGGATGTTCCATAAAGGCGACACAGATTTGCGAGCGCCGGGCTTTCCAAGGTTCTTGCCGTTGCAAGGACTCCGACCACGCCGGACCGGGAAATCTGCGTGGCCGGTTTGATCGCCGGTTCCATGGCAATAACGGGGATCGGGTAGTGAGCCCGAAGGGTTTTTACAGCCACTACCGTGGCGGTATTACAAGCAACGACGATGGCTTTCGCATTGGCTCCGGCCAGGAAACTCGCCATTGCCGATGTTCGGGCCTCAATGAATGCTTTCGATTTATCGCCGTATGGCGCGTTCCCTGAATCTGCCGCATAGATGAAGCTCTCGTTCGGCAGCGCGCTTTGGAGCGCCTTTAGCACTGACACGCCGCCTACACCGGAATCAAAGACGCCTATGGGAGACCAATTTCGCTCGAATATTTCTACGGATTTCTTCATGAAGCCTAACGTTAAACAGATGCCTTTTCAGGTGGTGATAATACGCCGCGCGGTTTTATTTCCGGCTTTCTAACCGGCGCTTTTGTCCGATAACGGCGCTGCGGAAACGGTTACATCAGCTATTGCTCCCCCAAAGCCGCCTCGACAGCCTTTTGAAAAACGCTTTCATCCGGTTTGATGCCCGTCCATGCTTCAAAAATCTGCATCGCCAGTTGCACCAGCATTTCCACGCCGTCGACCACAGCGCATCCCTTCCCTAGAGCGGTCTGAAGAAAAGGCGTGTGCCGGGGATTGGTGATCACGTCAACCACTGTAGCCGTTGCCGTGATGCTATTCCAATCGACCGGTACCGGTTCAAGTTGAGGCAATGCGCCAAGATGGGTGGCATTCAATAAAATTTGCGTGCCTTCGGGAATGGCGATGCAGCCGTCCCATAACAGCCATTGGGTGGACACTCCGGTGGCGCGCTGTACCAGATTTGCCACCTCGACGCCTTGGGACTCTCTACGCGTGATGATGGTCAGATGTGCCGCGCCTGCGCGTCCGATCTCGACGGCCATCGCACGTCCCGCGCCACCGGCGCCGAGCATTGCAACGCGTTTTCCGGCAATGGGCGTCACTTTCTGAATCGCCTTGACCACACCCTTGCCGTCATTGTTATGACCCACTATGCGGCCATTTTCAAAAGTCACATAGTTCGCTGCACCGATCGCGCTGACATCTTCATCGACCTCATCAAGGTTAGGGATGGCGTCGATTTTGTAGGGAACGGTGATGCAGAACCCGGAAAAACCCAACGCCTGCGCGCCGCGTATGGCTGCCGGTAAATGCTGGGTGCTGCTTATATCGAATTTCCAGAACTGCCAATTGAGGCCGTAGTGCTCAAACGCGGCGTTGAACATCTGGTCGATGGGATTTTCGGCAACCGGATGGCCGAGCATTCCGGTCATTTTTTTGAGAACGGGAATCGCGTTTTTTGGCATGATTATCTCACTAGGGTCTAAATGGTGATCGAGAGTCTGATGTTTGTAGTAAGGCTTGCGAAACTACAACAATTCCGCGCCGCAGCCAAGCCCCACATCGTCGACATCCTTGTTTTTCACCAGCATTCTGGGAGCAAGTCCATTGGGCTGCATCAGTTTGGGCTCATGTGCGCCGTTGACATTATCCTGCCGACCTAACCACAATGAAACGATGTAGCCGTCGGGCAAAACGCAGGGTGTATTGTCATTATGGAATGTGCCGAGCGGTTTTGCTACGCCGCCGACAGGAAGCCGCCAGATACGTTCATCGTTGGAACCGTCGGCGCTCCAATTGCCTTCGAAAACAATACTGCCGTCCGGCGCGTAATCAGCACTGTGCAAGCCTCCGGCAGCCTGGAATCCGGGCGGTGCATCCTGGGGCGTCAATACCACCCGAAAACCCTTACCGTTGACGCCGACTTCGCATATTTCCCCGTCAATCGGGTCGGAGGCTTGCGGTCCGCAATCGAACAGTATTTTACCGCCGTTTTTGGCAATGGCGGGATGGACATTGGCAGCATGCGGGGAAGCGCCCGTCAACAACACAGGCTTGCTCCAATGACCGCTCAGGTCGCGGGTTATTTTCCAGAGATCAAGCGCATGCGGACCGTCGGACGCGGGATAAATCACCATGTTGCCGGACGACGAAATCGCGCTGAAACCGTCGGCATGGATCACCCCGCCATCCGGCTTTTTGATCACCGTAACGCTGGAGAGGTTATAGTTCATGACCAGCAAACAATCCCAGCCGAAGCAGTTCGCGTCGCGGCGTTCGGCGCGCATTACCACCCATTTGCCGTTAGGCGAAATATTGAGCTGTCTGTCACCGGTCGCCGGGGCCTGTTTATTCAGTTTCGCACTGATGTCCTCAGGCACTGCGCCGACCCTGGTTTTTAAACGGTAAACGTGTCCGCCGAAACTATAGGTCACCACGCCGGCGTCACACTGCCCGGCTTGCAAGCCAAGCGCAACAAGGGTAAATGTCAGTAAACGGGAACAGCGCATAGCATTTCTCCAATGTAAACATCGTTAACGATCGCAGGATGGCGAATTGTAGCATAGGGGAAAATGATGCGAACTCGGATCACACCGCGTTCATTAGAATCTACCGGATACGGACTATAAGCTAAGATGCTTGAAAGCAACTCTTGTTTGACAAAACACCCCGCCCCAAGTAGATTTTTCGCAATCTTATAAACCATTCAACATGAGCCACTATAAAACCATGATTTCACAACATAGCGCAGAGCATTTATTTCAGGGACCGATTGCGGAGGAATACCAGATGCTGGCGCTGATTTGCCCGTCCGCGGCGGAAATGAGCCGACGTGTCGGCAGCTTTGTCGGCGAGTGGACGCCGCCGTATCCCGTAGAGCAATTGCAAGTGCTCGAAATCGGCTGCGGCACTGGCGTGACGACAACTTGCTTGTTAGCCGGTCGTGAGGATATTTTTATCGAAAGCGTCGATAATGCCCCCGCGATGCTTGCTCAGGCTCGGCAAAACCTGGCTGAGGCGCTGGCGGCAGAGCGCTTGCGGCTGGTCGAAAACGATGCACTGTCGCACTTGCTGACACTGCCTGACGCGTCGGTTGACATCGTCGCCAGCGCCTATTCATTACATAATTTTCTGCACGGCTACCGGCAGCGCGTGCTGGAGCAAATATGGCGCGTGCTCAAGCCGGGCGGCCTGTTCGTGAACGGCGACCGCTATGCCATAGATGACGCCGCGGAGCATCTTAAAAACACCCAGCAGGAGGTAGGCGGTTATTTTCGGGTATTTAACGAATTGAATCGTCCCGATCTCCTGGAACAATGGATCGTGCATCTGTTCAGCGATGAATCCGAAGAGCATATCATGCGCCTGCGCCCTGCCCTGGAGACAATGACTGCGATCGGTTTTCAAAACGTCAAATTGCATTTTCGGGACGGCGTCAATGCATTGGTCGGCGCGGTTAAGCCCTGACTTTGGCGCTGCTATACAGGTATAGATAACGACGTTAATAAAGTTCCTTGCGGTACGGCTTGAGAATTTAAATAATTTTGCCTCAAGTCCTTTCGAATCAAAAAGCTATCAGCGGCTTAATAAGTTGTTCATCATCGCCTATCGTATAGCCGTTGTTTTGTGCGGCCAGGTCCTGGGCGAATTTAAAATCGGCGGGGAATTCGGCGTAGATGCGGTATAAAAGATCGCCTTTCTTAACGGGGTTGCCGAGTTTTTTGACTAAATCGACACCGGCTTTTTTCATCATCGGCGCGCCGGCTAGACGGGCGATCTTGGCCATCTGGAAGTTGTCGATGTGGGTGACGAGGCCGTCGTAGGGGGCAATAATTTCCTGGCAAAGATGACCGGGATGCAGGTCGATAGGTTTTGAGCCTTGCGCCTGTATGATGTCGTTCATTTTTACGCAGGCTCTGCCGGATTCGAGGATGTCGCGGGCGATGGCGTAGCCTTGACCGCCTCGGACATCGGGGTCGAATTCAATAATCCTGCCGGCCAGTTGCAGGGATTTCTGGCGCAAATCGGCGGGTGCGTCAGGATCGTTTTGCAAGACCTGCATCACATCTCTGGCTTCCAGCACCGGACCGATGCCTCGGCCTATGGGCTGGCGGCCGTCGGTAATCATGACTTCCAGGTGGATGTTCAGATGATCACCGACAAATTCGAATAATTTACGCAAGGCCAGCGCCTGGCGCATCTGCCGCACTTTCGCGGTCGGGCCGACAGGTATATCAATCAGCAGGTGCGTGGAACCGGCGGCCAGTTTTTTGGACAGGATAGACGCCACCATTTGTCCCTGTGAATCAATGCCCAGCGGTCGTTCGACAGAAATCAGCATATCATCGACCGGCGCGAGTTTCGCCGTTCCGCCCCAGGCCAGACAGCCGCGCAGGTCGCGCACAATCTGGTGTAACTGGTCCGGCGTCAGGTTGACTTCGGCGAGGATTTCCATGGTGTCGGCGGTGCCTGCCGGTGACGTGATGGCGCGGCTGGAGGTTTTCGGTATCAACATGCCGTGCGCGGCAACGATAGGCACGACCAGCATCGAGGTCCGATTGCCGGGAATGCCGCCGATACAATGTTTGTCGGCGACCAGTGATTCATGCCAGTTCATCGACTCACCTGACTTCAGCATGGCGCGGGTCAGGAACAGCAGCTCGTCACGGTCAAGATTGTTTTGCCCGGTCGCCACCAGAAAGGCCGCCATTTCCATTTTTGAATAGCGGCTTTCGACAATATCGTTAGTGATGTCGTTGAAGTCATTCTGATCCAGGCGTTCACCGTTGATTTTGCGGCGTACCGCATCCATCGAGCTGGGTGGTTCTGCATGATTGACGGTGACCAGGCTGCCTTCGGCGACATTGAGCTGTGCGAAGGCCTGTTCCGACAGGCCCAATTCACCTGGCTGAACAATGGCGGCATCATCTACAACGTTTAGAACGGCGAGCACCCTGGAGCCGTTAGCGCAGATCTCGATTTTAGACAGTGCCTGAAAACCTTCCGCCCGGTATAGGCCGCATTCGCGATTAAGATAGGCCACGTTTTCATGATAGGTATCAATGCCGATGCGGCGTACTTGCAAAGTATCGTTGCTCATGGGGTTGCCTATAGTTTGTCTTGCAAATAGCGCCGCAATAAGTCCAGCGATAATAACGCGGCCTGATTTTGTTTGCGCTTGATCGAACCGCCTATCGAATGGCTTGCCTGCTCGAAGCGTTCGCCGTTTAACAAGCCGGTATATACTACAATCGACCGGTTTTTATCATGCAGGGTGTGGCTATCTCCTGTGTAAAGCTGGACCAGGATAATATCGGCGCCGCTGCTTTTTTGCAGATCGACGGCAAGGGCTTTGGTTGTGTTGATTAAGTGGTCATTATCTGCGCTTGGCTGCTGCCCTAATCTTGCTATGTTCTGCTCATAGCTCGCGCTCAACAGCCAGTCTCTGCCGATACACAGGCTGCTTAACATGCCATGACTGGCGGTTTCTATTACCGCCAGCGTATGTTTGCCGCTCATCAGTTTATCGATGACGGAAACCAAGTCGCCGGCCGTTTCGCCCAGTCCGTCAATGGCAAACACAACATTGCCCAACCGCTCGGCCACCTGATTTACCAGCGTGCTCATTGCCGGTTTCGGGTAATCAGCCGGAAACAGCAATTTGGTTTGCACCTCCTCGGGACCTGCGCGAAACCCCAATTGAACCCGGTCAGGGATTACAACGGCGTTGAGTCGTTCCTGAATGGCCGACTCACCGATACCTATGGTTTTGATGGTGACTAATTGTTCGGGTTGTAATGAAAAGCGCTGATGCAGTGTCGGCAGGATTTTTTCCAGGAACAGGTGCTGCATTTCCGACGGTACGCCGGGGATAAAGGCAAATCGGCAGCGTCCGTATTCGACAGCAAAGCCCGGCGCGGTGCCCCATTCATTATCGAGTCGCTCGGCGCCTTTCGGCAGCATGGCCTGTTTGCGGTTGGATTCCGGCATGGCGCGGTTTCGGTTAGTAAAAAACTGCCTGATTTGCGCAAAGGCGATTTCGTCAAAGGTGAGCGGAAGGTCGAAGGCAAGCGCAACGGCTTCAGCCGTCAAGTCATCGCTGGTAGGGCCGAGGCCCCCGGTGCAGATGCAGCAATCGGCGCGCCCAGCAATTTCCCGCAGCAAGCCGACCAAGTCATCCAGCTTGTCGCCCACCGCCGTGTGTCGCGTGACGGTAAAGCCGAGCTGTATGGCTTGTTGCGACAACCAGGCGGCATTGGTGTCGGCGATTTGACCGGTGACGATTTCCTCGCCCTGCGAGAAGATTTCCAGTGTCGGGTTCATGTTAAGGATTCTCTTGATTTAGGTTGTGTGTGGGCAAAGACTGTATTACGCTGGCCGTTTGTCGAATAATTTGTCAAATAATAAGCGTTTTTTTGATTCCATGACTATAGATCAACACTGGTTAACGGGCGTCACCCGAATACCGTCACCCAATTTTGATGAGCGCGCCGATCCTTCGGATATTTCCTTGCTGGTGATTCATTGTATCAGCTTGCCGCCGGGCGAATTCGGCAATCATTATATAGACCGGCTGTTCTGTAATCAGCTTGATCCTGATGAACATCCTTATTTTAAAGAGATTCACCAACTGACCGTTTCCGCGCATTTGCTGATTAAACGCTCCGGCGAGACGTTGCAATATGTGGCTTTCGACAAACGCGCCTGGCATGCCGGCAAGTCCGTTTATGAAGGGCGCGAGCGCTGTAATGACTTTTCTATCGGGATAGAGCTTGAAGGGACCGAGTTTGTTGAATATACCGACGAGCAATACACGCAACTGGCGGCTGTGGTTAATGCGTTGCTGCTTGCCTATCCCGGTTTATCGAAGCAACGGATAACCGGGCACAGCGATATAGCGCCGGGACGCAAGACTGATCCGGGGGATTCGTTTGATTGGCAGCGGCTGTGGGGATTATTGAACCGGGCAGATGCCGTTGAAGAGTGATGATGTTTCCTTTGTGGCGCACGGGGCAACAATGGTTGTTAAAATCAGAAAGCCATTGTCATAGCGAGGCGTTGAAATGTGGGATAGGAACAGCATGCGCTCGAACTACCGGGCTTGAATGTACACATCAATGTACATACAATAAATAGATGAAAATTGAATTTGATCCTGACAAAGCCGCTGCTAATCCCTTGAATCACGAGGGAGTGACGTTTGATGAAGCCAAGGCAGTTCTGCTAGACCCTTACGCACTGACACGAGAGAATGGTGATGCAGACAATGAACATCTCGTTTTATAACGCTGGGCATGGGCGCCTTAGGTCGAATTTTAATTGTGGTTTGGACGCTACGTGAAGACTCTGTGCGTCTAATTTCTGCTTGGAAGGCTAACCAAAACCAAAGAAGGCGTTATGAGCAACAATTCTGATCCCCTGTTTGACCGTTATGCTGAAATGGATTTTAGCGATGCCAAGCCTGTTTCTGAAATCCCTCCATTGGCGCAACTACAAGCCGAACACGGCGGCAAGTCTCGGATAACAATGCGCGTAGACAATGATATTCTGGCGATTTTTAAAGCGCGCGCTGAAATGAGCGGAGGCAATTATCAAACGCTGATGAACGATGCTTTACGGCAGTTTGCCCAAGGCTTAACACTAGCCGATGTTGTGCGGGAAACTATTCGGAAGGAATTACATCAGGTTTGAGCCGGCAGCCCGCATGGAGAGTAACGGAATGCGGGAACATCGGAGTCACGAAAAGCCCGTATTCCGCAAGCTTCATACGGGCTACTGGCATTTTATTGGGTAGAAAGGTTGGGCAACAGCTTTATCGTTGCCCGACATTCGGCCTCCAACAATGCAACAACGAAGACCAAATCAGTAAGCCATTGCCATAGTGAAATGTCGGGTACGAACAGCATGTGCCCGACCCGACTACTTGCTGGCCAGTGCCAACAAGTCGAAGAAAAAATGGATGGTCATCAGAGGATAAGCTGATTCACATCAAAGAGCATTATCCAGCCGCTTATGACGATGATGGGTATGCCGATGGCGGCGAGTCCGGCTTGTAAGATCAGCACACGTGCAGGTTTTGCCCTGTTCTGGAAGCCGCTGGCCGATATAATCAAAATAATGCCTTGAATCAGGGAGACCAGCAAATACCACGCGCCTATAATCCAACGGGTGCTGCTCGCGTATAAAAGGAAAAACACCAGCAAAAAAATCACACCGAGTAGCCACAATAGCCAAAAAGCGATTTTGCAGCCTGTAGAATAAGTTACTGTGTCAACCATAGAATTGCTCCTTTAGTGCGTGTTTTAAAAGCCTACCGAGCGAGTCGTCCCAGCATCAAATTAATTATGGCAAGCTGTGATCGGGTCGGGGTGACGGGATTGCGCCCGCCACCTCTCCCACACCACCGGACATGCGGTTTTCCGCATCCGGCGGTTGAACCCAGCGACTTATCTTGTCGCAAAATCTGACGGAAGCCATAACCCCCAGCGTTTCAACC
>SXIP01000025.1 GCA_005772825.1 Methylococcaceae bacterium
CTATTGCAAAAAAACGCCGAAAGGCTGGAAATTGCTGGTAGCCATCGCCGATGTTTCGCATTATGTTCAGGTCAATACCGCCCTGGATAAAGAGGCCAAAAACCGCAGCACGTCGGTGTATTTCCCAGAGCAAGTCATTCCCATGCTGCCGGAAATTTTATCGAACGGCTTATGTTCGCTGAATCCTCATGTTGACCGTTTATGCATGGTCTGCGAGATGCTTATAGACGGCGAAGGTAAGGTGACGCGCTCACGTTTCTTTGAAGCGGTCATGAGTTCCCATGCCCGATTAACTTACACCGAAGTCGCCAAAATACTGGTCGAAGGCGACAAAGCGCTGGCGGAAAAATACAAACCGTTAATGCCGCATTTACGCGAGCTGTACGCGCTTTATAAAGTCATGCGCATACAACGCGAGCAACGCGGCGCAATGGATTTCGATACGCAGGAAACCAAGATCATTTTTGGTAAAGATCGTAAAATCGAAAAAATAGTGCCTGTGGTGCGTAACGATGCTCATAAGTTGATTGAAGAATTCATGATTACCGCCAACAGCGCGGCGGCTCGATTCCTGAATGCCAAAAAGATTCCGAAGCTGTTGCGCGTTCACGAAGGGCCCAGCGAAGATAAGATGCTGAACCTGAAAACTTTCCTCGGTGAGTTGGGCTTGAAATTCGGCGGCGGCGTTAATCCGACCCCGCTGGATTACATGCATTTGGTGGAATCGGTCAAAGGCAGACCGGATGCCCATTTAATCCAGACCGTTCTGTTACGATCCATGTCGCAAGCGGTTTACAGCCCGGAATTAAAAGGCCATTTCGGTTTGGCATTGGATGCCTACGCGCATTTTACGTCGCCTATCAGGCGTTATCCCGATTTGTTGGTGCATCGTGCTATCCGGCATTGTTTACAAGGCAAAAAAGCCGAGTCTTTTGTTTATGGCGTTCCCGACATGGTGTTGCTCGGAGAACACTGTTCGGCCAATGAGCGGCGCGCCGATGAAGCCACCCGCGATGTCGTGAGCTGGCTCAAATGTGAATACATGATGGATAAAATCGGAGAGGAATTCCCCGGTATTATTTCCGCCGTGACGTCGTTCGGTTTCTTTGTCGAACTTGCCGACATCTTTGTAGAAGGCTTGGTGCATATCAGCAACCTGGGGCAGGATTATTTCCATTTCGACCCGACCAGCCATCAGCTAAAAGGCGAGCGCACCGGCATGAATTTCCGTCTCGGCGACATTGTAAGGATTAAGGTAGCGCGCGTTGACCTGGATGAAAAGAAGATGGATTTTGAGCTGGTGAAAAAGGAAAGTGCGGCCAAAAAAGCGGAAGGTGTGGCTGGTAAACCTAAGAAAAGGCGACGCAAGAAACAATAGCGGGTTCGTCCGGCTGTTTAGCCTAAGCAGACGGTAAAATTTAAAAAGATTTAATACAGCGTTCTCTCCTGCCGACATTATGAAACTATCCAAACTCTACGGCCTGCACTCGGTGCAAGCCGCACTCGATTACTCGCCTAAAAAAATCAACCATGCCTGGGTCGATACGCAACGGCACGACAAGCGCCTGTTCCAGGCCATTAATGATTTACGCGATTTGGGTATTGAACCGGAACCAGTCGATAGAAAAAAACTGGACCGGCTGGCCGATAGCCAGAATCATCAAGGCATTGTAATTGAAGTGGAGATGCCGGGTGAGTTATCAGAAAGCGATTTAAAGACGGCTGTCGAAAATTTGTCGGAAACGGCTTTGTTTCTGGTTTTGGATAACGTGCAAGACCCGCATAACCTGGGCGCCTGCCTTAGAACAGCGGATGCAACCGGCGTGCATGGCGTGATTATTACCAAGGACAACGCTACAGGCATTACGCCGACGGTTTGTAAAGTGGCGAGCGGCGCGGCGGAAACGGTGCCGGTTTATCAGGTAACTAACTTGTCCCGCACGTTGCGTTGGTTGAAACAGGAAGGCTTGTGGATTATGGCGGCGGCGGGTGAGGCGACACAGACCGCTTATCAAACCGATTTCACGGTGCCGATGGCGCTCGTTGTCGGTGCGGAAGGCAAAGGCTTGAGGCGATTGACCAAAGAGCAATGTGACATATTGCTTAAATTGCCGATGCGGGGCCAGGTGGAAAGCCTTAACTTGTCTGTTGCGACGGGCGTGTTGCTTTACGAAGCGGTACGTCAACGCTCGCTTGCTGTTTAAATTATCTATTATTTATTTTTCGTGCCTTTTGTGGAAGATTATTTTTTCATCGCGTAATCAGTCGATTCATGCAAACCTTACCAACATACTTATTGCAGGGCAGCGGCTTAAGCTGTATTCGTGACGATCGCGTGCTGTTCGAAGGCCTGGATTTTGCCTTGCAAGCCGGTCAGGTGTTATTGCTGGAAGGCAAGAACGGTAGTGGTAAAACATCGTTATTGCGTATATTGTGCGGCTTTCGGGAGCCGGATGCGGGACAGGTTTTGTGGTGCAATGAGGCTATCAATGACAGTCGGTACTATGCCGATATGGCTTATGTCGGTCATCTGGATGGTGTTAAAAAGGAACTGACGGTCATGGAAAACCTGAAAGTCGCTCTGGCCTTGGGACAGACCGGAGCCTATTCGATTCAGCAGGCTTTAACCAAAGTCCATTTGGCGGGTTATGATGATGTGCTGGTTCAGGCATTATCCGCAGGCCAGAAGCGGCGCTTGTCACTGGCGCGCCTGTTGATTACGCACAATGCGCTATGGATACTCGATGAGCCCTTTACCTCTCTGGACAAGCAAGGCATCGCCCTGATTGAATCTTTAATGACCGAACATTGCGCCGACGGCGGCATGATTGTGTTAACCTCGCACCATGACATTGATTTACAGGGTGTTGATGTGCAACGGGTTGTATTATCTTAATGGCCTTATCCTGATGTCCTTATCCCACGCTTTTTTTGCGATTATACGCCGTGATTTAGTGCTGGCCTTGCGTCGGCGCTCGGAAATCGCCAATCCACTGCTATTTTTTGTCCTGGTCATTACGCTGTTTCCGTTAGGGATAGGCGCCCAGCCGCATTTGTTGCAAGCCATCGCGCCGGGGATTATCTGGGTTTCTGCGTTATTGGCGGCGATGTTGTCGCTGGATAGCCTGTTTCGCTCGGATTTTGATGACGGTTGCCTGGAACAGATTTTATTAAGTCCGCATCCGGCCTCGATTTTGGTATTGGGCAAGATTATTGCGCACTGGCTGGTCACCGGATTACCGTTGTTGCTGGTTGCACCGTTGCTGGCGGTATTTTTAGGCATGCCGAATCATTCTTTAGGCATTTTATTATTAACCTTGCTGCTGGGAACCCCGGTCTTAAGTTTAATCGGTGCAATTGGCGTCGCCTTGACAGTCGGTTTGCGCCGGGGCGGCATGATTTTATCGCTGTTGGTGTTGCCTTTGTATGTGCCGGTTTTAATATTTGCCGGCAATGCGGTTGAAATGGCCGGTAGCGGTTTGCCGGTCAGCGCCCAGATCAATATTTTAATTTCAATTCTACTGATGGCCCTGGTTTTAGCGCCCTGGCCGACTGCCGCCGCATTAAAAATGAGTATAAACTGATAATATCTCGTAAAATGCTCAATTACACTATCCATCCGGAGCAATGGTTCATGACGTCAGCTAAATATCTCTCTGTTTTTTCACCCGCAACAAAACAGGAGAGAAAAGAAAATTTCGAAAATTATTGGGAGTTTACCCAGCATCACGGCGGCGAACTGATTGAAGATGATAGGGATTTAGCTAAAAAACGCGCCAGACTCCAGTATTTTAAAGAGAACCCTGTTAAGTTGCGGACACCGCTGGCTGACCCTGATGCGTTTTATCGCAACTATGTTGAGATGAAAGATGATCCAGCGTCCTTGGATCGCATGACCTTGATGCTGACCGGTATGTACAAGTTCGCGAGGCACGAATGGGTGGGTATTAAAGGCGCCTGGGATGTTGTCCCCGATATGGCCAATTCCCATGCGGTGGAAGATAAAATCAGCCGTGTGCATTTGGCTGAAGAGTTTTGTCACTGGAGATTGTTTGACGAAATGCTCCGTACTTGCGGTTTGGACCGGATTGAATGGGTGCCTTTAAGCCCGGTTAAAGAATGGATCTACGAACAGTTTCCGAAATTTCCGGGTTTCTTGATGGATACGCCGGCGTTTGTTACTGAATTGATGGGCGTTACCTACTATTGCTATTTGCATCAGTTGTTTGATGAGTTACTGGTCGATGAGCCGGAAGTGCGTGTGCGCTTGAAAGAGTTGCTTGATGAAATTACCATTGATGAAGTGGCGCATGTCGGACAACGCAGGAACTTTATCGGTCCTATCGGTATGAAAGTTTCAAAATTACTGGTTAAACCGTTCTATACGATGTTCTTTGCCGACATACCTGAAGTGGGGCAGTTGTTCGATATCAAGCAAATGATTAAAGACGGCGAGGCTTTTGATTTTAATCAATTGCCCGATTATATGATTGAGCGCAGCTGGATTCCTTCCTACTGCAAAGCGTAAGTAAATCACTAGAAATGACAACATTTACGTTGTGTTATTGAGATTGAAATGGACGGTTTCGCAAAAGACTTCATATCGGTTCTGCAATATTTGTTACCGGGTTTTGTCTCTGCATGGGTTTTTTACGGTTTAACGTCGTATCCAAAACCGTCCCAGTTTGAGCGTGTCGTTCAGGCGATGATTTTTACTTTATTTACGCAGGCCACCCTAAGTATCGTTGAATTTAGTCTGAAAACTATAGGTGATCATTGGTCCATTACTAAATGGACTGAATCATCCAGTTTGGTGGGGTCAATACTCATAGCCTTGTTTTTTGGCTTTTTATTTTCCTATTTTGCCAATAACGATAAGCTGCACAAGCTATTTAGAGTTATGAAAATAACTCATCAAGGATCTTTTCCATCTGAATGGTTTAAGGCATTTCTTAATGTGACTTATGTGGTGCTGCATCTCAATGATGAGCGCAGACTGTACGGTTGGCCTATTGAATGGCCATCTCAGCCAACTGAAGGACATTTTCTTATTGCCTTTCCAGCATGGTTGCTCGACAACGGTGAAGAAAAACGTATTGAGGGAGTAAGAAACATTTTGGTCAATGTCAGAGATGTTAAATGGGTTGAATTCTTAGAAAAAACTTGGGAGCACGAAGATGACGAGGCAATCTAATCCACCACCACCACGTTTACCCGCTGATAAAGTGCATGGTAATACTAATCCCCCTCCACCGGTTTACATAAGACCAGCGCCGCCGCCAGCGCCACCCAAAAAAGAAAACTGACAGATCTTACATGGTTGAGTGACATTTATAACCCCGCCCAGCCTTGTCCTTTTTACTTTAAATCTCACCCTTATGTTCCTAATTCCAGATTCCGTAGGCCGATTCTTTCACCGCATGGCTTCACCGCCACATTTTTACGCGTTTACCGAGCGATTAATGCCGTGGCTAGTGGTCATTTTTACGCTGTTGACGGCAGCGGGTTTGTACGGCGGCTTGTATTTGGCGCCGCCCGATTACCAGCAGGGCGACA
>SXIP01000284.1 GCA_005772825.1 Methylococcaceae bacterium
GACCAAACCCTTTGACTTCGGTTACGGTGACACCGGAAACCCCAATATCTGAAAGCGTTTCACGCACATCATCCAATTTGAAAGGTTTTACAATAGCGGTTATTAGTTTCATTGGTTCCTCTTTTTAGTAAGTTAACGATTCACATTAACTAAAGCATGGACTGTGCCAAGTACGCTTTGTGTAAATATCCCCCTTAATAACATACAGAAAAGATGCGGGGCTCTATCGGTGTTTGCATTATATTGGGTCAATCGCATTATTTATGATCTATTTTGGTGCAATCAGGCTGAATATAGGCAATAGAGTTGACACAGCGACGTTCCGTTTTCTCCCGCTGGGGTGGGGCTGAGGGAATGGACTACTTGTTCCTTTTTCAGGAAGAGGGGCTCTTACAGATAAAAAAAATGCGCCCGGAGGCGCATTTTTTGATGACTTATCGAACAAACACCGAATCAGAAAGTGATTGTCATATCGGTAGAGAACAGGAATTGATCGGTTTTTTGACCTACACCGCTTGAGTCAACATCAAACATTTTCGGATTTGAGCCGTCAACCCAATCGTAGCGCACGTTTGGACGCAGGCTCAGCCAGGGTTTCGGTTTCCAGGTTACGCCGGCGGTGATCGCATAATAAGTAGCCGCAGAACATGTGGACAGGAAGCTGGCGGCATAGCTTACGCCTTGGTTGTCGGTTGCCGCGCCCACTCTGCCCGGCGAACAAACCCGCAAACCATTATGATCGCGGAACCATTCGGCACGAAGACCGGCGACAACGGTGTCGCTGACATCATAGATGAAGTGCGAGTTGATGCCGTACCATTCTGCATCGATGGCATTCGGCGTACCGGTCGAATAATCGTATGTGTTTTCGGCGAAACCGTGATCATGTTGCAGAACCAAATGGAATTTTTCGCCGACGGTATGTTTTAAAACGATACTGTATAAGCCCCAGCCCGCATCGCTGGTCTCTGAAGTATCGCCATACGTGCCGGAGACGTTAAGCGATGTCGCCTTGTCCGTGCTGGTCCAGGTGGCGCCCATCAAGCCGCCCCAGTTACCCAGGTTTTTATCCCAACCGCCATCCCAGCCGCCGGTCGCGCTACCGGTAGTCAGGCCGCCCATCACCGACCAATTGCCGTCGATAGCATAGTTGCCCATGATGCCGGTATGGGTAAACGGTTCGCCATATTGCATGGTGTAGGCATGGCTGTAGAAGAAGTTATCCGGCGCGGGTACGGTTTCGTAACCAATCGGCGTATAAAAGTGGCCGACTTTAAGGTTCAGACCGTTACCGACCGGTACATAAGCTTCCAGGTAGGCTTGCGGCAAGGCAAAGTCATAGAAGCGATTGTCGCTGCTGCCGAGAAAGTCCAAATCCCAGGTGCTTCTGTTCAATGATTTGGCGGTATTGACATCAAATGCCGGAACACCGTAGGCTTGAGTGAAAATAGAATCGGTACCGAACATAATGTCGAAGCGTCCGCCGAAATCCCAGGAGCTGCCTTCTGCCGCTACGGCTTTTTGAATAAACATATTCAATTGATTCAGCTGAAATTCGCCGGAACGATCGCCAAAAGTCACCGGACCGTTAAAGTTGCTTTCAGGGTCTGTCGCATTGTAGGTAATACCTGCATTAGCCCAGCCGCCGACGACAATTCCGTTGTCTTTTAAGAATTTCGATTCGTTAATGTCGTAGTTGGTGAGGTCCTGAACCATGCCGGCATAAGCATTAGGCATGCTCAACGTGATTGACAAAAGGCTACCCGCTGCCGCGAAAATCATTTGGTTCTTGCGATTTGATAGGTATCTCATTTTAGTAACTTCCCATTGTTAGGATTGGATCAATGCGCCTTGTTGTCTAAAGGCAACGTTATTTGGTTTTTTAGCATAAAATACTAATAAATAAGCAAGCAGGTATTATGCCATAATTATTTTTCTAATAAAACTGGGCCTCAAAAGTGAAATATCTTGCATGATATGAGTTTTTTGCACCATAAAAGCGCATATAAGTGTGTATTTTGATTCAATAGTGTGCATCGTTATCTGTAGGTAATTAGCAACAGTTAGATTGTAAATGCAATATCCTTGCGGTCAAATTTATTTTCAGCTTCGCTACCCGGAGCCTTATTAAATCCGAGCTTGGCCAAAGTCTTTTTTTTGTGGCGAATTCATCAAAAAAAATGGTATCGTTACCACGCTTGGTATATAAAAACACAGCTTCCACATAACACTTACTAGGAGACAATATAAATGTCCGCAGCAAACGTACTTAAAATGATTCAAGAAAACGACGTGAAATTCGTTGATTTTCGTTTTTGCGATACCCGTGGTAAAGAGCAACATGTTACATTCCCTGCTCATACCATTGATGAAGACACCTTTGAAGAAGGCAACATGTTTGACGGTTCTTCAATTGCAGGCTGGAAACACATCAATGAATCGGACATGATTTTAATGCCTGATCCGTCAACAGCGGTTATGGATCCGTTTTATGATGACAATACCCTTATTTTGCGTTGCGACATCATTGAGCCAAAAAATATGCAAGGTTATGAGCGCGATCCCCGCTCACTGGCAAAACGCGCTGAAAAATACCTGCAATCAACCGGCATAGCCGATACCGCATTCTTCGGTCCTGAAAATGAGTTCTTTATCTTTGATGATATCCGCTGGGGAACCGA
>SXIP01000285.1 GCA_005772825.1 Methylococcaceae bacterium
CACCGGCGGGCAAGCGCGGCTGGTACGGCATGTTTCCGCAACTGGGGCCGCCGGTAGGATTTCTTTTCGCCACCGGCAGCTTTTTATTGATGGCCCATTTTCTTAGCGAACAAGCATTTCACGACTGGGGCTGGCGCATTCCCTTTCTTGCCAGTTCGATTCTGGTCATGATCGGTTTGTATGTGCGTCTGGCATTGGCGGAAACGCCGGTATTCTCCAGCCTGTTACAACAACACAAACGGATCAACCTGCCAATCGGCGAACTGCTGAAGCATCATGGTGTTCCGCTGCTCTTGGGAGCGCTAGCAATGGTGGTGTGCTACGCGCTGTTCTATATTTCCACGGTGTTTTCACTGAGTTACGGCACCACGACGCTACACATCCCGCGTCAACAATTTCTGGGTATGCTGTGCGTGGCTGTGTTGTTTATGGCCGCAGCCACGCCTCTGGCCGCATGGGCCGGTGATCGTTTCGGACGGCGCCCGGTTTTACTGCTTGCCGCTGCCGCCGCCAGTCTGTCCGGTTTTGCCCTGGAACCGATGCTTGACAGCGGCTCACCGATGATAATCACTGCGTTCCTGGCCATGGAACTATTCCTGATGGGAGCGACATTCGCGCCGATGGGCGCCTTGCTGCCCGAATTGTTTCCGACCGGATTACGCTATACCGGTGCCGGCACCGCCTATAACCTGGGCGGCATACTGGGTGCGTCGTTTGCGCCCTATATTGCGCAACGGCTCGTTAATGAAGGTGGACTGTCCTGGGTGGGCGGCTATGTCTCATTGGCCGGTCTCATTAGCTTGCTGGCGGTATATCTGATGCGGGAAACGCGTGATAACCGTTGGCTTTAAGCAACCTTAACTGAACTTCAGCCGTTACCATTTACAACAGAATATCGATCCCGGTTATCGGTATCCGCAGACAACGCGGCTATCCGCCCACCTGAACATTGCAATTGTTCGTGCTGCGCATCCGCTCCAGTTCAGCATAGGCCTCACCCAGCCAATGCGTCGCCATTGCGTGCAAATCCGCGTCGGCATCTGCATGTTTGTCTTCGGAATCCGGTTGAAATAAGCGATAGGGGTTTTTAGTATCAAGTGTTCCGGCTTGTCTTAGCCCTGCAATTTCGATGTTGCCCAAATTTAATGAAAAATGCTCGGCCAGACGCGTTTCCAAAGCAAGCGGCAATTCATGGTAATTCAGCAATATACCGCCCGGATGTCGCATCATCGCCTCCGCCGCATCACGCAGAACCCGCTTCAACACCCAGGCGCTATGTTCCAGAGGCTGGGAGATCAGGTCTACCGGTGGATACAATCCGTGTCGCGCCAAGGCGCCGGGAATCAAATAAGAAGCCGGCCTGCGCTGTTGAGACACCAATACTTCGATGGGATCGCGGTACAAAAACAGCCAGGGCACACCCGGAAAAGCCGATAAAATCCGGTCGATGTGACAGATATGCCAACAATCCGTTTTCAGAAACAGTAGTCGGTCTTCGGTTCGGCGTGGCTGCCCCATAGCGCAGATCAACCCGCGAAGCAAAGCCGCTTCATTAGGAATCTGCGAAGCAATCAACCATTGCAGCAATTTATCGAAGGGCTCCGGTTCCGACAGTACAACGCTGTTTGGTAAAGCGGCCAAAGCTTGAGCCACCAGCGTCGAACCGCAGCGGGACATGTGAAATACGATGCCGCTTAACGGTAAAGCGTTATCGGATATGGATAGCTCCAGCAACGCTGCTAAATTGCTTTGTCTGCGAAAAAGCTGATTGAATGGTTTAGCCGCCAGTTTTTGCAGGGTCTCCTGACAAAACGGCTCGACGAATCTTTCCCGCCCCATGTATCCCCATTCAATGCAGCCGCCTTTTAAATACAGCGGAATCCAGTTCTTCCAGTTGTCATCGCGGTTCAAGGTAAATTCCTTTCAACCCAATTTCGGCATCCATGCTGCATGGCCTGCCGTAAGTCTTCATCGTTCAGGTATTCGGCATCATCGCCGATCAGTTTGGAGAGCGCCGAAACAAATTGGTCGATATCGTTTATTTCGAATAAACGTGCTTGCAGGGCGGAATCGTTATGGATACGTTGACGTAAACGCGCCAGGGATGAATCAAAACAGTTCACGTCCACATTCATAAAGTCACGAGTCGGTCCGTGGGACTATCCAGCAGACCGAGCAACCAGTCATTCACTTTGCAATCGATTACCAGATGCACACGTTCGGTGTCTCCGTGATTGGCAAAACGGTGAGGCCGGCTAAAATCGGCGTACCAGGATTCGCCCGGTTTCCACCGATAAACCTGACCGTCGATAACACATTCCGTAGCAGTATTGGTAACCACAACGACATGTATACGCACTTCGCCGTAATCCAGGCCCAACGCATAATCGCGATGTTCCTTGATGATAGCGCCCGGCGCCAAACGCAGCAAGCGCACTGACAGCAGCGGACAATGGAAAGCCGACAGCACTTGTTGAAAATAGGTGCAGGCCTGCAACAACGGCGTATCGAACCATTCATCGGAACACGCGGGATTGGAATAAATCGATAGCGGATTGTCCCGCACATTGCGTAACGCCACCGCGCTCCAGTCACCTTCGTAAATGGCCTTGTTGAAATGGGCCTGCCAATCCCCGGATGACAACTGCGCCAAATCCGCCTGAAGCCGCAGGGGATCAAAACGCATCGGCAAACACCGAACGGCGGGATTATTGATAGTGCTCACTTTAGCTTTACCTCAAAAGGTTTATTAAAAATCTCATCCAACCGGTCTCCGGACATTAAATCGATGATAGTGATAAATATAACCCCGGTTCAACGCCCTGGTAAGATATTATAGAGATAAAATCCTGCCCGGACGTAAAACCACCTGAACGGGCAAACGAACGTGATCGCCGGTTTCTTTTCCATCTCAAAATGATGCGCCTCGTTGCAAGAGCGATCTCGACATCAGTCATAAAGATAGTTTTGCATTGAACTTGAATACAAAAAATTTATCATATGTCAATATGAAATATGATTACTTTATAAAAACATGAGATTTGTCACATTGTGACGCAACTCATAATAGCTTAAGCGCTTAAGCAGATGTGCATTTCGCCAGTCTTAGTGAAAATAGCGTTGTTAATCAATTAATTAACACCCCATAAATCGCAATACAAAATGTTGGACCATTACATGCATAGCAATATTTTATACATAATAAAATACCGATATTCATCGTCTGCAAAACATCGGTATCCGGGTAATTTCAAATGCACAAGAGGCCTATAAAACATTGAGCATTTATCCGCTTTTAACCGGCCCGGAATCATCGATCATTATCGATTCCGGAAAGCTCTCCGAAAACAGAAAACACAAACAAATAACGCCATATTTAATGCTAGCTCTATTGTCAATTGAACGTCGCTGCTTTATCAGGAGCTCATTATGAGTCTGTTGTTCCAAAGTGCGCCACCGTCACCGTCACCAGATAAACTGGTAGCTGAAATCAAACTCAAAGAAAGCCTTAAAGCAAAAATTGCGGCCTATAAAGAGAAAGAAGCCAAAATCAGGCCCAATATAGCAACGACTAGTACGGATACCGATCCGCTGGCAATTGTGCCGCAAGGACGCCCGTTATCGGGTTTGATGGATCCTAAAGTGCAAGAAGACTTCATTCAGATTATGTGGCAAAGAAAAAGCCAAAAAGGCTATCCACCGGTAAAATATGACGAAACCTATCAAAATTCCGAATATAAATGGCCCAAGATGGTTGGGCTTGGCGAGCGCTCGCTTAAAGACATCAAAAATGGAAAAATTCCCATAGACGTCGTTTTCTGTGTATTGATACCCCGACGTCTGGGTTTTGCCTATAACGTCGATAACTGTGTGGTTTTACCAAATAGTGAACGATTAGAAAGAAAACCCGCCGACCTGCCGATGACTATGATGAGGCTGTTAACCAATCTTGAAAAAATACAGTTTTTTGATCCGGTTAATTATGAATATCTGAATAGGGTATTCGAGCAATTAGAGTTAAACAGCTCAACCCGATGGTGCGATGCCGATACAAAAACCTTCCTTGGCCCGGAAAGCTACACACCCGATAACTACTTGCTGGTGGTAAAAAAATCCGAACCTTTACCGGGCGGCTGGCGGCTGGTAAGCGGCGACACGGAAAAAAGGCGCGAGGAGATCGGTCTTGATGCCGATTCAGTCTATGAATCAGATATTGTTCCGGCGTGGTTTATAATTGCGCACAATGCCGGTATAGAAATAGGCAAGCCGCTTAATTTAAAATCCGGCGTTGAATTTAGCGGCTTTGGCAACGACCCGCCAAAATTTTTGCTGAAAGCGGTTAACAATCTGGTGTACGGAAAAGGTTTGTCCGGAGGGACGCGTTAAATCAAGACCGATCAGGCTTAATGGATTCCAATCCTGCACATTCCATTCGAATTAGCTCGACCCGCTAACCGAGCTGTGTAAAATAGCACCCACTATTTTGATCTGAGCTATAGTTTTCCCCGACAAAATAATGCGCTTGAAAACCTATGTGCCCAGCAAATTTACACGCGCTTACTGGAAATTTTTATCAGTGTTTACACATTATTGGGATATGTTCTTTTTCAACAAGACTTTTAATCTTTCACTTTTTTAAACTACTTTATGAACGCCGAACCCTGTACTTATGTGATTTTTGGTGCTACCGGAAATCTTTCCCGCATTAAATTAATGCCTGCACTGTATCACCTTGATGTAGCCAACCGCTTGCCAGAAGGCACTCGTATTCTGGCCATCGGACGCAGACCCTGGGATCAGCAAAAATGGCTGGCGGAAGTCCGGGACATGG
Source organism: Methylococcaceae bacterium (assembly GCA_005772825.1). GTDB lineage: Bacteria > Pseudomonadota > Gammaproteobacteria > Methylococcales > Methylomonadaceae > SXIP01. The sequence goes on from SXIP01000285.1 coordinate 4,832, forward strand.
TTCAAGCCAAGGCCAAGAGCGATTTTGATGAAAGTGTTTTCCAGCGTTTCAGCGAGCGCCTGCATTATCATCAGGGCGACATACAACAAGCCGAATGTTATTCCGGGCTGGCCGCCACCCTTGAGCAAAAAAACAGGTTCCCGAAAAACATCGCCTTCTATTTGTCTATCAGCCCGGCAGACTTCGGCACCGTCATGGGCCTGTTGAGCGGTAACAATCTGTTCGACGAACAATACGGCTGGCGACGGGTCATTATTGAAAAACCCTTCGGTTATGACTTGGACAGCGCCAATGCCCTGCAAAAACGCATCAGCCATTACCTGACCGAAGATCAGATTTACCGTATCGACCATTATCTGGGCAA
>SXIP01000286.1 GCA_005772825.1 Methylococcaceae bacterium
TGGTTCCTGACGGCAGGTGGGGGTGATACGCTCATTGGCATACAAATATCATAATACTACATATAGAGGCTACCCCACGAAATCGGGAAGAGCCAATTTTATTTGGCGAATGAAAGAAAGGAGAGAACTAAAGATTCGTATCGAAGATATCGATACTGATGCTTTCAACTTAACGCTTAATACGATATTTGAAGATGGCAACAAACAAAACTTGGGAGATTTACTATCCATTCCTGATTCTCGACGAGAATGGAGCTGGTTAGTTCAAACGCTAAACTTCAGGCTCGGCTCCGATTGTTCCAAAGAATATTTAGCAAAGCTATTGTTAGAGTTCGCATCATGGACACTGGAAGAGCAGCAATCATTAGGGAAAATACGCTCTAGTCTCCCTTGGCCAATTTTGGCCTGTATTGAAATGGCACCTGATAGTAATGCTCTATGTCTTCTGGCGGATGCTGCTCTAAAAGGTAAATTGGGTGACAGAGGCGATTGGCAACTGGCAGAAGATCGCTGGAAAACGTTAGGAGTAACAGCAGCCGATTTTTACTATATTCCTGAAGATGGCTTACCTTTTGATCGCCAAATTGCCCAAAAAAATTATCCTTTTATACTTTCAGGTGCATCTGTAACTCACAAAGATTGTAATCATATAACAGTTCAAAAACTATTTGAGATATGGCGCTCATTAGGGCCGTCCTTAGCAAAAAAGAAAGTCGCTTATTATGTTCTATTCGTGCTTTCAATTTCTGGTGAAAAAGGGGACATTTGGGAATATTTACCTATTACCGATATGGAAAAACTGGTGGCCGACAGGCATCAGCCTCATTTGTACTGGACGCTACTAGCATCACTTCCCGATCATTTTTGGGAGGAAGCCGAGGCCATTAAAGTTCTGCAAGCTCTTGGTGAAAGCTCTTTGATCGTCTATGGTAGACCTAAAAAAATGAGTTTCATTACGAAACTCGAATTGCTGGTTGCTCAAAATCCTGAAGATGGCCGATTGCTACGCCTATTATCCATTGCCTGTTTGATCGGCTATCAGCCCAGTACCCTAGTTAATTCAAACCCCGATTCATTCAATGATGTTATTTATCAAGCTGCTGCTCTTATCATAAAAGTTGCTCAAGCCGACTGGTTGGAAAACGATAAAATTCAACTTGCCGAAAAGTTGATAGCATTAGGCAAGTTAACAAATCAAACCATCGAAACTACTTTGGAAATAATTGAAACGCATAAAATGACAGGTCGTTCCGTGGAGCTTCTCTTGACCAAACTATACTTGCTGTTGCCTTATACCGATTGGGAGATTCGTCGCGACATCTTATTGGCTATACAAGAACAACAGGGGCATCGATTGGGAGATGTTAATGTCGATTTATTGACCAGAAAGTAGCCCATATCGAGTTTGCGTAATTCATCATTCCCTATGCTCTTACAGGTTGCCTATATTGTCGGTCAAGTTGTGACAACCATTTTTTTAATGGCCTAACACCTGCTCAATCGCCTGCTTCATTTCCTCCGAATCAGGCTTTACCTGACTATTAAAATATTTCACTACCTTGCCGTCCGCATTCAATAAATATTTGTTGAAATTCCAGGCCGGTTCGCTTGATTGGGCGGCCAGGGCTTTGAACAAGGGGTGGGCGGATTTTCCGGTTACTGCTAAGGGTGCGAACATGTCGAAGGTGACGCAGTAATTGACAAAGCAGACATTGGCGATGTCCTTGTCGGTTTTGGCTTCCTGGTTGAAATCATTGCTGGAAAAACCCAGTACGACCAAGCCCTTGTCTTTATAGGCCTGATGCAACTTTTCAAGACCGGCAAATTGCGTCGTGAATCCGCAGAAACTGGCGGTATTGACGATCAGTAAGGGTTTGCCCGCATAGGCTTCACAAATATTAAGCGTTTGTTCTGAATGCAGTTTTTTTAGGGTTTGATTGAGGTACTCAGGACATGGCCCGGCTTTTACCGAGTTGGAGAATACCAGTACCGACATCGGCAACAACGCGAAAATTAAACGATAGAACATGATGACTCAACCTGTATTAATAGAGATATTCAAGGAATATTCGACTTAAGCTCGCATGATACAGCAGTATCGGTTCCAAGACCGCCGTTACAATTGTCATTACCGCTGCCGCCATCCAGTTTGTCGTCGCCTTCATTGCCGCACAAGAGATCGTCGCCGCCGAAACCGCGCAGGATGTCGTTGCCGCCCAGTCCGCTGATGACGTCTCTTTTTTGAGTGCCGTTGAGGGTATCGTTATTATTGCTGCCGAGCAGAGTGACGTCCTGGCCGTTGCAAACGAAAGTGCGGTAGCGCGCGACCGCGAAAACCGGATCGGACGCGCCGAAGGTTGCGCCGGCGGCAACTATTTTGCCGTCTTTCTGCAAGGTAATCGCTCTGGCGCTGTCGCTTTGCGAGGTGCCGAAATGGGCGTCCTTAAAATCGGTGAACACTTTGCCGTGCGTACCGAAGCTTTGATCCAGCGTCCCGTTGGACAGGTAATGTGCCAGTGCGAAGTCGTTAGTTCTTTGAAACGATTCACCTGCGGCGATGATCTTGCCGTCCGGCTGGACAGTGACATCAAATGCGCGCTCGGTATTGCTGCCGAAATCGCTGATGATTCTGCCGTCGCCGCTAAACCCCTTATCCAAACTTCCGTTCGGGAGATAGCGCGCAAGGCTGAAATCGAAGACAAAACCGTCGGTCGTGGTGCCGACGGCGACAATTTTGCCGTCGGCTTGGAGAGCAATTGCGGACAATTCATCTTCAAGGCCGAAGAAGTCGGTTACCGCCCGGCCATCGCCGCCAAAGCTGTTGTCCAGACTGCCGTCGGTGTTGTAGCGCGCTAAACCGAAATCGACGCTGAGATGCGTGGCGGTAGTCGGTCCTGCCAGGACGATTTTGCCGTTTTTCTGGATGACCATGCTTTTGGCGAAGTCAAAGCCTCCGGTAAAATCGGTAATCACCCGGCCATCGCCGCTGAAACTTTTATCGGGCGTGCCGTCCGGAAGGTATCGGGCCAGCGCAAAGTCGTTGAAACCAGGGGCATTGGGCGAGGAACCGGCGACCACTATCTTGCCGTCGCTCTGGACGGCGACGGCAAAGGCCCGGTCTTCGCTGTCGCTGGTGAAGGTAGTGGTAACTATGCCGTTCTTACCGAAAGTGCTATCCAGGTCACCGTTGGGAAGGTAACGCACCACCGCGAAGTCAAAGTCGAAAAAGTTTTTCTTACCGGCATTGGTAAAACCCGCCACGACAATTTTGCCGTCTTTCTGAATGGCCGCCGCCGTTGAGGAGTCGTAGCTGGTTGTTTGCCCGAGGTCGAGGTTTGATCCGATGTTGGTGGTGACGGTGCCGTCCCCGCCGAATCCGCTGTCCGGCGTGCCATCGGCGTTAAATCGCGCGACCGCGAAATCGCGTGGACCGACGGCGGGCAACATATCGCCGACCACGACGATCTTGCCGTCTTTTTGCACAATAACGGCCATGCCGTCCTGTCCTTCACCGAGGTTCGCCGTGGTTTTGCCGTCATGGCTGAAGGTCAGATCCAATTGACCTTCCGGGCCGGCTTGCACAGTCTGGATCGGGAGCAGCATCAATGCGGCTGCACATAGCAGTGCAGCGGAGTGAATTAAAGCGGGTATGGGTTTGCCCGGTAAAGCAAGGCTTAGAGAATAAAAAACTTGTTTCATGATCCGACACCGTATGCAAAGTGAAAAGTTGCGGATGTAATCAGCATGGCTGTTACTGTCGGCAAAATTATCCTCTCGGCTTGGCAAGAATTCAATGTATAACTGGGCGGCAAAAATAGCAAAGCAAGCCGTGCGTGGGTAAAAATTTAAGCATGGAAGAATTTAACAGTACTTGCCATAATGGACTTTTTGATAAATATTCGGATATGACTGTTAACAAGCACATTTTATTAGGCATTAGCGGCGGTATTGCCGCGTACAAGTCCGCTGAACTGGTCAGGCTGCTGCGCAAACAGGGCGTTGAAGTGAGGGTGGTGATGACGCAATCTGCGATGCAGTTTGTCAGCCCCTTAACTTTTCAGGCACTTTCCGGCAATCCCGTGCATAGCGAATTGCTGGATGCCGATGAAGAAAATGCGATGGGCCATATCAGTTTGGCGCGCTGGGCCGACCTGTTGATTATTGCGCCGGCAACCGCCAACACGCTGGCAAAATTCAGCCACGGATTGGCTGATGATTTGTTGTCAACACTGTATTTGGCCGCTACTTGTCCCGTTTATGTCGCCCCGGCAATGAATCAGGCCATGTGGAATAAGGCGGTGACACAGGAAAATATTGCCATGCTTCGGCGGCATGGCGTCAGCTTGATAGGGCCTGAACCCGGCGACCAGGCCTGCGGCGAAACCGGCTTTGGCCGCTTATCTGAACCGGTCGATATTTGCAGACATCTGCTTCAGGCGCTTGACCTTGAGCAAGCATCAACAACCCGGTGCTTGCAAGGCATGAAAGTATTAATCAGCGCCGGCCCTACCCGCGAACCGTTGGACCCGGTGCGTTATATCACCAATCGCAGTTCCGGGAAAATGGGTTACGCGCTGGCCGATGCGGCTTTACAAGCAGGCGCTGAGGTAACCTTGGTCAGCGGGCCGGTGAATTTGCCTGCGCCTGCCAATATCCGTTTAGTGAAAGTGGAAACCGCCGCGCAAATGTATGGGGCGGTTATCTCCAGGGCTTCGGATCATGGCATTTACATCGGCGCGGCTGCGGTGGCTGATTACAGTCCCGCCGTCACTGAGCCGGAGAAAATCAAAAAACAGGCGGAACAAAGCACAATCATTCTGCAAAAAACCCGCGACATACTGGCCGCAGTCGCTCAGCTCGACAAGCGTCCGTTCACCGTTGGCTTTGCCGCCGAGACGCATGACCTTGAGGCCTATGCGCTGGACAAGCTCACCCGGAAAAATCTCGATATGATTGCCGCAAACTGGGTGGGACAGGAGCAGGGCGGTTTTGACAGTGAGCAAAATGCGTTGCAGGTTTTCTGGAAAAACGGGCAAAAAAATCTGAGCATGACCGATAAAAAGCTATTGGCGGAGCAGTTAATCGCTTTGATTGCAGAACGTCTGCATCAGGAACAGTAGTGCATAGCCTGGATGCCGCGTAAGCGATATCCAGGATTGCACAATACTGGTGTTCCGTTTCCGCCGCATGGGTTCCTTGTTTTAAAACCCGGCTTACGAAATTTCCCCTTCACGCTTGGTTTCCATTTTCAGGTTTTGGTATTCATGTTGTTCCAGTTTGCCATCCATGCCTGCGTCTATTTTGTCGAATACTTGCAATAGATAAGGGAAGTTTTTCAATTCTTCCTTGGTAATGACGTGATCGCCGTTTATATCGGCCTGGGCGAATGTAGGCAGTTTTCCTTTACCATCTGCCGGTTTATCGATAGGATCGATTTGTGAGTCTTGCTCACTTGAAGGCGCAGCATCCTTAGTGATTTGTTCTTCCTTCTTAGTGTTTGGTTCTTCCTTCTTAATGTTTGGTTCTTCCTTTACTGCTGTATTGTCGACAGTTTTAGGTTGCATATAATGCTGGATATTATCAGATTCTTCTGCCGTTGCAGGATTGCTCATCAAGCCGATGCAGGCACTCATGGCAATAGCCGCCCAGATTGGCAGAGCCGTGCTTTTGAAATATTCGCGGTTTGTTGTACGCGGCTGATCAGGATTGACGGTATAAGATATGTTGTTAGTGATTATATTGGTTTTCATAATAGTTTTATGTAGTTAGCGGTTAATTAGGGTGACTTTTCCTGGATACGATTTCAAGGGATAGGTGCTGATGCTCTGCACTTAAGCCCATGCACAAATCCAAAATTGAATTGATGAAGCCAAGCTGATCATAAGCGCTATAGGTGGTTCGAGTCGGTACGGTGACACACGTTACTGGTTTTTTAATGGTTTTGGCGCAATAGCTGGATGACTCTAAATCTTATTTTTCCTGCATCATAAAACTTACTGTAATCTATGGCGTTTAAGGGCTTCGCAAGCTTAAGGAACGTGCTTGAAATAACTACGACAACTTGTCTCCCCTCTCCCTCAGGGAGAGGGTGAATCAAATGTTCAAGTCATTTCATGCACGATCCTAAGCTGCTTTAAACAAATCCCGCTCAATGCACCTTTTTCAAAGAGGAGGGTGAGTAGTTACGATGTTAGGCCACTATGACTAAAGAAACAGCAATATCCATTCAACAATTAAGCAAAAGCTATCAGGAGTCGGGGCAACAACATGCCATTTTCAGTAATTTGGAAATGCAGGTTGCTCGCGGCGAGTTTATCGTGTTACTGGGCCGTAGCGGCTCGGGCAAGTCGACTTTCCTGAATTTGATCAGCGGCATTGATCCGCCGGATAGCGGCAAAGTCCTCATTAACGGCACCGATATTACCGGCTTGAGTGAACATAAACGCACGCTGTTTCGCCGTCATCATATCGGTTTTGTCTTCCAGTCCTTTAATTTGATCCCTACCTTGACGGTGGCGGAAAACCTGCTGTTGCCTTTGGAATTGATCAAGCGGGTGACCCGTCAGGATCATCAGCATGTCGGTCAATTACTGGAAAAATTAAACTTGGCCGATCGTCTCAACACCTACCCGGATCGCTTGTCCGGCGGCGAACAACAGCGGATTGCGATAGCCCGCGCGCTGATTCATGACCCCGATGTGATCCTCGCCGATGAGCCGACCGGAAACCTGGACCTGGATACCGCCGAACAGGTATTGGAATTGCTGGACATCCTGGTCAGGAAAGCCGGTAAAACCATGATCATGGCGACCCACAGCCCGGAAGTCATCGGCAAGGCCGACCGGGTTTTTTCCGTCCGTAACAAGGCATTGCATGCGCATGAATTCGATTCTTAACCGCGCCAGCCGCAATTTTTTATGGCAGCATCCCTGGCAACTGGTGCTTGCCATCGTCGGCATTGCTTTGGGTGTGGCCGTTGTTATTGCTATCGACCTGGCGATGGAAAGTTCGCTCAAATCATTCAATCAGGCGGGCAAGGCATTTTCCGGGTCGGCAACGCATCGCATTGTTGCCGGTGACGGCGGGCTGGATGAAAGACTGTATACCCGATTACGGGTAGAGCAGGGCATCGCCAACTTATCGCCGGTGGTGAGCGGTACGGTCAAGTTGATGCAGCCGCAGCAAGAGACTTTCAGCTTGATCGGTATCGATCCGTTTATTGAAAAATCGCTGCATTCGGGCTGGCAAAACGAGCAAAAAGAAAAATTCCCGCGCGAGTTGTTAAACCGCCTGATGACCGAGCCGAACAGTGTGCTGTTGAGCGAGAAAACCGCCCAGCGCTTGCATCTGCAAGTCAATGGTCAGTTAAAAGTTGTGACCGAGCGCGGTCCACAATCGTTAACAATCATTGGCTTGCTTCCCGGTAACAACGCCATTTCAGACCAAGTATTGGCTCGCCTGCTTATTACCGACATCGCCACCGCGCAGGAGGTATTGGGCGCATACGGCGGTTTAAGTTCGATTGAAGTGATGATTGATAAGGATACGCCTGAGGCGTTGGCGGCGATACAAAAAGTATTGCCGGGTTATGCGATGTTGGTGTCTATAGACAGCCAGGCCGATTCCATGCGGGAAATGACCGACGCTTTTTCGATTAACCTGAAGGCTTTGGGGCTGCTTTCGTTGCTGGTCGGCATGTTTCTGATCTATAACACGATGACTTTTCTGGTCATGCAGCGGCGACGTTTAATCGGCACCTTGCGTTTATTGGGAGTAACGCGGCAGCAGGTTTTTAAACTGATTATCGGCGAAGCTTTTTTGCTGGCGATAGTCGGTACTATCGTTGGGATTGCGCTCGGCATTGTGCTCGGGCAAGGCTTGTTGTATCTGATTTCGGGCACCATTAACGCGCTTTATTTTCGTATCGACGCGGCGTCTTTAATGGTGACGCCGTTACAGATAGCCAAAGGTGTTGCGTTGGGCATAGGCGCCACCTTGCTTGCGGTCTTGCCCCCCGCTTTCGAAGCGACGCGCTTGTCGGCGGTTAAGGTGTTGGCGAGGTCTCAATTGGAGTCGGGCAGTCGTCGTTTGATCAAGACGGTCGGTTCAATGAGTTTTGTCTTGATACTCGGTGGCTTAAGCTTGGCCTACTTTTCCGGTAACAGCATCAATTTCGGCTTGGCCAGTGTGTTCCTGGTATTGTTCGGTTTCGGCTTGTTGACGCCTGTCGTTACCCTAGCGTTTATGAATCTGATTGAACGCGTATTCGGACGTTTTCTAGGCATTTTGGGACGCTTACCGGCACGTATGGTGGCGGCGGAAATCAGCAGAACCGGGCTCGCCATTGCGGCATTGATGATTGCCGTATCGGCGACGATTGGCATGGATTTGATGATCGGCAGCTTTCGCCAGACGGTGGCGCAGTGGCTGCATTCCAGCCTGCCTGCCGATCTGTATGTATCTTTGTCGGGCGAGAAAATGACAGCGGGAAAGGCGCAGTCTGATCACCGCCTCAAAGACAAACTGGCGGGTCTCAACGGCGTGGAAATGCTGAGCACCGCCTTGCATACCAAAGTCAGCGTCAATGGCAAACTCACCAAAATATCGGTCTATGAGTTGAATGATAAATTCAGGCAGGGCTTTATTTTTAAACATCAAGTAAACGACGATGTTTGGATGCGCTTCGACAACGAGCGGACCGTCATGATTACCGAACCTTATGCCTATCATCATGGCGTGAAGCCGGGTCAACAAGTCTTTTTAAAAACCGATCAGGGTGAACTGGCGTTTGACGTCATCGCCATTTATGGTGATTACAATGGCGATCAGGGCCATTTGGCGATGAGTCGGCAGAATTACCAACGCTATTGGCCCGATTTGGGCTATTCCGGTATCGGAGTTTATGCCAAGGCAGGCGCCGATTTAAAACAACTGGAGAACCGGGTCGGCGAACTGCTGACGGCGCATCAAGCAGTGAAATCCAACCAGGACATTTATAAGGCGTCGATGGAAGTATTCGAGCAGACGTTCACCATCACAGAAACCTTGCGCTGGCTGTCGGCGGCCATTGCTTTTGTCGGCGTGTTCAGTGCGCTGATGGCTCTACAATTTGAACGAACGCGGCAATTGGGTATTTTGCGGGCCATAGGCATCACCTCCATGCAGCTGACCGTATTGATAGTCAGTGAAACCGGCTTGATGGGGCTGGTGGCCGGATTGCTGGCCGTTCCGGTCGGCTTTCTCGTCGCCTATATATTGATTTTTGTCGTTTACCAGCGTTCATTCGGCTGGACGATGGCCTTTTATTCCGATTCAGGTGTTCTTTATCAAGGTGTGGCTCTGGCCTTTATCGCGGCACTGTTTGCCGGTGTTTTTCCTGCCCTGAAAATGGCCCAGACCAAACCTGCCGAGGCGCTGCGTACCGAATGAAAACTAAAATTTTGCTGACCGTATTGTCGATTGCCTTGCCGACTGCGCTGTGGTTGCAGCCGTTCAAATGGCCCTCCGATATCAAACTCAAGCCGGATAAAAGGTTCAGTTCGACACTCGCCAAAAAAGATGATTCTTTCCATGCGGTTTTATCGAAAGACGAAACCGGTTTTGCGCGGGCCTTGAAGCCGCAAAAGTTTACCTTCCCAAACGATCACGGCCCGCACAATGCCTACCGCTCCGAATGGTGGTATTTCACCGGCAACTTGAAAAACCAGCAAGGCAGGCGATTCGGCTACGAGCTGACATTTTTCCGCTTCGCGCTGAAAGCTGAGTCGCCGGAATCGAAATCCGCCTGGCGTAACAATCAATTGTATATGGCGCACTTGACCTTGACCGATGTCGAGAAGAGCCGGTTTTATACCGATGAACGCATCAGCCGGGCAGGCAACGGTCTTGCCGGTGCGTCCAATAAAAAGTACCAGGTCTGGCTTCATGACTGGTCGGCAAAGACCGAAGGCGAGACTGACTTTCCGCTTCGTCTGCAAGCCAAGAGCCGCGACTACGCCATTGATCTATTATTAACATCGAAAAAAGGTTATGTCTTGCAAGGCGACGAAGGCTTGAGCCGGAAAAGCGCCGAACCGGGCAATGCCTCCTATTATTATTCCTACCCGCGCCTTACCACTGAGGGCACAGTCAGCGTGGCGGGCAATAGCTTTGCTGTTAGCGGCGCGAGCTGGATGGACAGGGAATGGAGCACCAGCGCATTGTCGGATGAACAAAGCGGCTGGGACTGGTTCGCCCTGCAATTGTCAGACAATACCGAGTTAATGTATTACCAGTTAAGGCGCAAGGACGGCCAAGCCGACAGCAACAGTTCCGGTTCCTTTGTTCCGGCGGACAATAAGAAAATCCCGCTGCAAGCCCGGGATGTCACGATTAAAATCCTCGATAACTGGAAAAGCCCGCATTCCAAAATCACCTATCCGTCGCGCTGGCATGTATCGGTGCCGGCTCAGAATCTCGAACTTGAAGTTGTACCTTTGCTGAACGATCAGGAACTCAATGTCAGTTATCGTTATTGGGAAGGCGCGGTCATCGTGAGCGGCAGCAAAAATGGCAAGGCGATTTCAGGGCAGGGGTATGTGGAGTTGGCGGGGTATAAGTAGATTTTCGAATTTGGGTTCCCAAGCCGGAGCTCTCTTCGTTATACACAAGTCGACGTAGGCCGGAATAAGTCTGTCCGCGCATTAGCGCAGGACAGGCGTTTCCGGCACTTCGAAGTCCCGTAATGCCGGAAACACACGCCCGCCGTGCGTACTTATTCCGGCCTACATTCAAGTCTTGAACCGACTTGTGTATAACGATGAGGGCCCACCCAGGGCGCGAATAGTTTCAAAGCATTTTGTATTATCTAAATAGTTGATGTATTGTAATCACCCGACCTATTTGGGGATAGTAAGCTTCAAATTCAGCAGTCTCTAAAGCAATTGTCTAATACCCCGGAATTCATCAAGAGCCTAACCGTTAACAATGAGGAACCAAGTTATGATTATCCATACATTATCATCTTTTCCTTTTCACCGCCCCGTTCTTGCACTTGCGGTGGCTTTGGTCTGTGCAACCGGTAGAGTTTCAGCCACGACAATCAGCGTCAGCGGCGGATGTACATTGGTTAACGCCATCAATAACGCCAATGCCGATGCGGACACCGACGGTTCTCAGGTAGGCTGTCCAGCAGGCAAGGGTGCAGATACTATTGTATTGACCGCAGGCAAAATGTATACGCTGACAAAGGCTTTCGATGGCGATAACGGCCTACCCTCGATAAGCAGTACCATTACCATTAGCGGTAATGGCGCGACCCTCCAGCGTTCGAGAATTGAAGGCACTCCGCGTTTTCGCCTCCTACATATAGCCGATACCGGCAATTTGACGATAGAACAACTCAAGTTAAAAAATGGTCATGTTTTCAATGAGGGTGGCGGAATCCATAATCAAGGTAATTTGGCCTTGGTCGATAGTATTGTTTCAGGCAATACTGCAATTCGACAAGACTCAGATTGTTGGGGATATGTGTTTTTTTGTGATGGTAATGGTGGTGGCATCTCAAACGGTTCAGGCACCCTAAAATTATACAATAGTACAGTTGTTGATAATTCTTCGGGAATAAGGGGCGGAGGCATTTATAACAGCAATGGGGAAGTTATATCAACTAATAGTGTTGTATCACGCAACAGATCATCCTATGGCGGGGGAGTATTTAATGCACAGGGTACTTTATCATCGGCTCAGACGAGATTCGACTCCAATACTGCAGAGGTGAAACGCCGTTCTATTGTGGGCCCGAGTGGTTATCAGTATTATTTGGGTGCCCAGGGAGGTGGGATATTTAATGGTGGGAGTGCGATTACGAAAGGGGTTGAGGACACTATTGTTAATAATAAAGCAATTAATAAGTGGGGGGGAGATTACTTTCAGGGCGGAGGCTCTTTCGGAGGGGGAGGTGTTTTCAATTCTGGCATTATGCAATTAACCAATATCACTTTTAGAAACAATCAATCCTATAGTGTAATAGTCCTTAATGGGTTTGAAGAACTCGGAGGCGGGGGACTCTTCAATAATGGCAACCTGACTTTAACGCATAGCACTTTATCACTTAATAAGGCTGGAAATAATAAGGGCGGCGGTGTTAGCAACCAAAGCACTATGACGCTAAGAAATAGCCTAATCGCCGATAGCATTTCCGGTGGCGACTGTGTGAGCAGTGGTGGCGTTACTATGAATGGCGTTAACCTCATTGAAGACGGCAGCTGTGGGGCTCTGCTGTCCGGCGATCCGAAATTGATGGTGTTGTTATTGTATAATGGGGGTTTAACACCGACGCAAGCGCTACGAGCGACTAGTCCCGCAATTGATGCCGCTGGCAGTGACTTCTGTGTCGGCACTGACCAACGTGGTGTGGCACGCCCGCAGCCAAAGGCAGGAAAATGCGATATTGGGGCTTTTGAACGAATATCCACTACGCCGTCGAGTGTATCAGCCTTAGTACAATTTTTTGACGCGAATGTAACCAACGGCGACATCACTGGCACTGGAGAGGGGGCAATGGCAATTGCAAAGCTTCATGCATTCCGCAACCAGTTGCTCACAGCCGGTGATTACAAAGGCCGTAATCTAAAAACAAAAGCGTGCGATCAACTGGTCAGCACCTTCAAACGCATCGATCCAGATAACAAACCCGACGCGGGTGACTACGTTACCGGCAGCAATGCTGATACCTTGGCCGGTAAAGTGACAGCATTAGGTAATGGTTGGGGATGTCACGGGTAGTCATGTTAGGCAACCGCTTTTTGTTCTCCATGCGGGACGGGATTTGCAACCCATACGCGCCAACTTAACGACCATTCTATGCCGTGAACGTAGAAGTAGCCAATCAGATAACACAAATCTTCAATTCCAGTTTATTGGTCAGTTTCAGCCAACTTGCAACCTTGGAAGGCAGCGTCTGCAATGTTCCGTGGCGTGTTCGTTAAAGTGTATAGCTGCGATTCTTAGCGCCACGCACTGACCTTACAAGATACATTCGCGCCGGCAACCCGCGATGATCGATCGGGGGATTTGCCGGGGCGAGAATGCGTGACTGACTTCACCTCAATTTACCAGTTATCGTTGTTTTCATTATCAGCTATCGAAAGACGGTTCAGGCCGATATATCAACAAACCCATGCACACCACGTTTGGACTTAACCGCCAGCCAGTCCTTCAATTGTTTTAACTCTGCTGTTTCTTCCAGATCATCCAAACTAAGTTTGTTTTTTAACAAACGGAACGCTGCCGAAAGCACGTTGTAGCGATCGCCGGTTATGCCTGCGCGCTTCAAGCCGACTGTATTTAGGCGGTAATGCTTGGCAGGGCGTCCGCCTATCAGCATAAATGGGATGACATCCATGTTCAGGCCGGTGGTGCCCTGTACAATCGCGAATGAGCCTATTCTACAAAACTGGTGAGCGACCACGGCGCCGCCCATAAATACATTGTTGCCCACTTCAACATGGCCGCCGATGGCGACATTATTGGCGAATATCGTGTTGTTGCCGACGTTGCAATCATGGGCGACATGGCTGTTGTTCATGAAATAGCAGCCCGAGCCGATGCGCGTTTCGGCCTGTTCCTTGGAGGCTCGGTGTGCGGTAAAACCTTCCCTGAAAACGTTGTTATCGCCGCAGATCAACCATGACACGGTTTCGGCTTTAAAGCCGGTATCCTGGGGTAATCCGCCCAAGACGGCATGGGGATGTAAGATATTGCCGTCGCCCATTTTCACGTAGCGCTGGATGACCGCATGCGCGCCGACCTGGCAGTTGGCGCCTATTTCAACGCCGGATTCGATGACGGCGAAAGGCCCTACCGTGACGTTGTCTCCGAGTGACACGTCGTCTGCTATAAATGCGGTCGGGTGAATAGTTTGGCTCATGTTGACTAACCTCTTGGATGGTATTTTGAATGTAATTCCTGCAAGCGTGCGCCGGCGATGTGGGTATAGATTTGTGTCGTCGATAGATCCGAATGCCCCAGCAATAACTGCACGACCCGTAAATCCGCGCCATGATTCAATAAATGCGTCGCGAAAGCGTGCCGCAAGGTGTGCGGCGATAATTCCTTGCTTATGGCGGCTTTTTTTGCATGGCGTTTGATGATGTGCCAAAAAGCCTGCCGGGTCATGCCGCCGGCCCGGTTGGTGACAAACAGGTAATCGCATTGGCGTTCGCCGAGCAGAGCCTTCCTGGCCTGACCCATATAGCCTTCAAGCCAGCTCATGGCTTCTTCGCCGACGGGAACTAAACGCTCCTTGTTGCCTTTGCCGGTAATTCGGACCACGCCTTGCCTGAAGCTGATCTGTTCAAACTTTAACCCGACCAGTTCCGATACTCTGAGCCCGGTCGCATACAGCATTTCCAGCATGGCTTTATCGCGGTAGCCTTGGGGATTGGTGACTTCAGGCGCCGCCAGCAATAATTCGACATCCTGCTCGGACAGCGACATGGGCAAAAGTTTGCCGATATGCGGTGATGAGATTAATGCGGTCGGATCAATACTGATACGGTTCTCCCTGATATAATAGCCGTAGAAGCGGCGCAAACTCGACAATATGCGGGCTGAAGAGCGACTGCCGATACCTTCTTTATAGCGGCTTGCAAGGAAATCCGAGAGCTGTCCGTTATCGACATCCAGCATGGGCCGGTCCTTCAGCCACAGCGCAAAAATTCGTAAATCACTGCGATATGCCGACAGCGTATTCTCGCTCAAGCCTTGTTCTACCCAGACTGCGTCCAGGAATTGGTCTATTAAATCGTCGGATGTCATTTTTTACCGGTAGCTTCAAGTTCCAGCAATTTGATTTTTATCGCCATAGAATCGCCTTCGGTTTGTCCGCTATAACCGCCCAGGCCGGATACGGAAACCACCCGGTGACAGGGGATAATCAACGGAAAAGGATTATCCCTACAGGCATTGCCGACCGCCCGCGCCGCCGAACCAATTTTTCCGGCTAGTGCGGAATAGGTCAGGGTTTCGCCAAAGGGAATTCGGCACAGTTCCGACCAGACTTTGTTTCTGTAGTCGGTTCCTTGTTTTAACAATTTAATGGGGATCATGCTATCGGGGTTTAACCAGTAGTCGGCTATGCGCCGTTGAATTTCATGTGCAGAGGGTTGAGCTTCTGCATCATCCTGCGCCCAGTCGCATTGCGTGATGACATCTTGCCGGACCGTTAAAGCCAGTTTTCCCGCCGGGGTTTCAACAGTGATGATTTGTTCTGCGCCGGAACAGTGTTCTACCCATTGAATGGCGAAGGGCATTGGCTAAACTCCAGGGTGCTGATGGTGATTGGGTATAAGTGTATCAATAAACGGCTTATAGCCGGGATTAATCGGCGACTCATGTTATTCAAATAACGCCCGATAAGCCCTGGCCGATTGTTCCGGCTGATCATCAAACAAGCCGCCGATGACGGCCAACAGGTCGGCGCCTGCGGTGAGTAACGGCGCGCCGTTTTCCGGCAGGATGCCGCCTATTGCAACAATGGGAATGGTCAACTGACGCTTTGCTTGTTTTAATGTGTCTATGTGGGCAGGAGCGGCGAGGGGTTTTGACGAGGAGGGGAAAAAACGCCCGAACGCGGCATAACTGGCACCCTGTGCTTGCGCGTCGATGGCCTGCTCGACAAAGTTGTAACAGGAAACGCCGATAATGGCGGCATCGCCGAGATGCTTTCTTGCCAGGGCAATATTGCCGTCTTCCTTGCCGATATGGACACCGTCTGCGCCGACCCTTGCCGCCAGGTCGATGTCGTCATTGATAATGAGCGGTACATGATATTGATGGCAGAGTGTCACCAGTTCCCGTGCTAGATTTTCAGCGTCTATCGGGTTTTTATCGCGGTATTGCACGATCACTGCACCGCCTCTGATCGCGGCGGCTACTTCAGCAATAATTGTCTCGGCGGATTTATTGTCGGTTTGGGTAATTGCGTACAGTCCGCCCCGTCGCCATAGTTGTTTTAAAACCTCTGACTTCATGCGTCATCCTCCATCCAGAAAAAGCGGTTAGGGTTGAGCTGGCCTTTGCCTGTCGTGTAAGCGCTTTTTAACGAGTTCCAGGTGAATTCCTGGGCTTCCATGACCGCTTGCGCCGGTTCCAGTCCGTGCGCCATCAATGCTGCAATGCTGGCCGCCAAGGTACAGCCGGAGCCGTGATAACTATACGGCAACCTGTCCCAGCTATAGGTTTCCCAGCAGCGCAGGTCATGGAATAACTGGTTGCTGACAGTGGGTGTATCTTCATGAGCGCCGGTAATCAACACATAGTCGCAGCCTTTATCCAGTAATGCCAAACCGCATTCATCAAGGTCGGACAGGCCAGCGAGCCTGCGGGCTTCTTCGCTGTTCGGCGTCAACACCGTGGTGCAGGGCAGCAGCAAATCTACCATCGTGGTGATGAGTCGGTCGGTAGACAAGTCGGTACCGCCGCCAGCCGCCAGCACCGGGTCGAGGATCACCGGGATATGCGGGTACTGCTTTAAAATCGCATAAATCGCGATGGCTGTTTCATGATGACCGATCAGGCCGATTTTGAAGGCGTTGACGGGCAGATCGTTTAATACGGTATTGGCCTGGCTGATAATATTTTCCGGGTTTTGCGGGATGAGCTTTTTTACATTCCGGGTGTCCTGTTCGGTCAGCGCGGTAATCACGCTGGCGGCATGACACTGATGACTGACCAGCGTCTCGATATCGGCCTGCATACCGGCGCCGCCGCTGGGATCATGGCCGGAAAACGAGAGTACAACGGGTCGGTGATGTGTCATTTGGATTCACAGTGATTAGGTGGATTTTTTGATGGCCGGGTGAACTGAACTGTATGTAAGTTTAACGGTTAGCCCCAATCTTGTCGAAGGGTGAGCGGTTAAATTTATGCGAAACCACAAGTTAACAGTTATATTTTAGCCGAGTTATCAATATCGATTGCATATTGGCAAGCGATGTTTATTGAAAGTGTTTTTCGTTTATGAATCTTGACTTTCCGACTGTTTGGTCAATACTTAACGCGAGTTCTGTCGGGCTCATTAATGCGTATTCAATTTATTGAAACTAAAAAAGGAAATCAAGATGGCAATACAGGTAATCATAAATCAACCAGGCCCCTTGCCCATCAAGGCGACGTTCAACGCACTCACTGATGGGCCTACGTACCTGGAGGTCAACGGGTCGGTTTGGTCTTCGTTTGCGAATACTATGATCGGAATCGGGATTGATCTCGACGGTGTGAGGGTAGGAGCTGCGCAAATTTTCTCTAACGGGACCAGCACTCATCGGACTGTCGTACCTGCATACATTCCTATTCAACTGACTCAAGGGCAACATACCCTTACTCTCTATTTAAGTTCGGGTGAAACCACATCTGATACCAATGACTTTTATACCGCAGTCATTCACTACTAAAGCTAAGCCGGGCAGTCTTACATTATATGCTGGAACTCTATCTGGATAGCGTGGATCTCGCACAAATTGCGCGTTTTAACCGCTGCTTGCCTATCAAGGGCATAACCACAAATCCTTCGATTCTGGCTGCTGCCGGCGTCGGATTGCCTGAGCTGCTGCCGGCCTTGACAGAGATTCTGGGCGCCAACGCCCGCATCCATGTCCAGGTGGTGAGCCAAAGCGCCGAGGAAATGCTGGCTGAAGCGGAGCGCATCGCCGCCTTGCCGTATGATTTGGTTATCAAGGTGCCGGCCACAGAAACCGGACTGACAGCGATCAGGGCCATGAAAGCGGAAAACCTGACGGTGTTGGCGACCGCTATTTACAGTGCGCATCAGGGTTTCCTGGCGGCACTCAGTGGCGCCGATTATCTTGCACCTTATGTGAACCGTATTGATACTATGGGCGGCGACGGTGTTGCTGTAGTGGCCGATTTGCAATTGCTGTTGGACCGCCAGGGCTTGGGCAGCAAAATCCTGCCGGCCAGCTTTAAAAACACCCAACAAGTGCTGGATGTGCTGAAATCAGGCGTTGCCGCATTGACTCTGCCCGTTGACGTCGCCGCGCAAATGTTCGCACATCCTGCCGTGCAACCGGCGGTCGATAAGTTCACCCAAGACTGGCAACGGGCGTTCGGGGATAAATTAGCTTATGAATAATAGTTGCCAAGTTAAACCGGGTAACAGGGCAACCTGCTGTTTTTTTGCAGTGAGGGCAGGGGTATCGCCTGTATTTTGGCGGCCACAGTCCTGACTGCTACCGATGCATGGTTGTATAGTTTTTGTCCTTACCTGATGCGGCGATGGTTACTTTAGACAGGGGCTGGATAGTGTTGTCGGCAGGTGTCCGGTTCAGCAAGGGCGTAAGCGTCGGCTTGAGGAATTTCAGAATCTGTACGGGCAGTGAACTGGTAAAATGATAGCGTTCGGCATCAGCGCCGGCGACATATGCCGTAATCACACCAAAAAAACGATCACCCATGAAAAACGTAAACGTGGCGGCACGGCTGATAAATTGTGAATCAATCAAGCGCCCGCCCGCACCCCAGATTTCCTTGCGATGATCGCCTGTGCCTGTTTTGCCGCCGACGGCCAGTGCTCTGCCGTCGGCATCGGTGTAAACCCCGTTCAGGCGTGATGCGGTGCCGCCGTCTACCACGCCGATCAGTGCGCCGCGTGCAACTTTGGCGATTTCAGCGGCAAATACCCGTTCGCCTTGATCGGGCAATTTGCTCATTACCGTTTCATAGGGCGTAGCGGCTGCATAATGCAAGCTTTCAAACCGGACAAACGGTAACTTGACGCCGTCATTCTGCAAAATTCCGACCAGTTCGGCCAAGGCTGCCGGCCTGTCGCCGGATGCCCCGATCGATGTCGCATAAGAGGACGTCAAATTTCCGAACGGATAGCCCACACGCTTCCATGCCTTGTGGATTTCCTTAAAGGCTTCGGTTTCCAGCAAGGTCATAATACGGTGTTGTTGGGCGTTTCTTCTGCGGCTTTTCAATAGCCAGCGGTATACTTCCTGACGCTGTTCGCTACTGGCCTCGATAACTTCTTCGCGCGTGGCTTTAGGATGCTGGGCCAGATATTTGACCACCCATAATTCCAGCGGATGTATCTTGGTAATATAGCCCTGGTCTTGTAAATCAAATTTCTTCACTGAATATTTGTCGTACAGATCGTAGAGATCGTCATCGACCACGGCCGGACTTGTTAAATGTGCTTTCAGGTAACGACTCAATTCGGTTTCATCGGCATCGGGATAAATCGCCCGATACAGCATGGTGAGACGGGAAGGTTTGGCAAGCACGCGTTGGGTCAGCGTATTCAAGTTTTCCTCGGCAGATTTGCCCTGGTATTTGGCATAAAAACGCTGGATAAAAACTCGGCCTTCCTTATCGGCAAAATAGGCCAGATATTCCTGGCGTTTGGGGTCATCGGGATTTTCCAGCCAGCGCGCCAGGCCGTCGGGTTTGTAAAGATGATGGTAGACCAAATCGCGCATCAGGCGAACGAAAACCAAGTTCACCGAGTCGCGTAAAGCGTGGCGCACCGACATGATTTTATTGTTCTCATCCTTGGTAAAATTATTAAAGTGATGAATACCGCCGCCGGTGAAAAAATTCTCGCCGGGACTCGCCGAATAACGCCTGTCCAGTGCCTGGTTCAGTAAATCCTCCAGATTAATCGAGGGTTTTATCCGCAGTTGTTCTATCACCCAGGCGGACAGGTAGTCACGCGGATGCAGTTGTATCTGGCTCAGTTCTTTGGCTGAACGATTCTTGTAAAGCTCATGGATATCGCTGATCAGTTCCAGGTAATGCACCATCGTTCTGAGTTTCGCGGTGGAACCCAGATCCAGTCGTATACCTTCGTTAATATCGAGGGGCTTGTCATAGTTATCGGTTTGAATACGTAACAGATTACCTGTCTTTCCGCGTTCAAATAACATCAAGCTGTAGACTATTGGTGCAAGATCAATGTTTTCGTCAAGCATCCTTTTACCGACGATACCGGCGGCAAGGGCGTTTTCGGGATCACCCAGGCGACGAAGCTGATCGGTTACCGCCAATTGTGTCTGGTAATCCAGCGTGGTTTTAACGGTCAGATCCAGTCTGTCCAGTTCATAGTTGGATTTTATTCCCAGAGTCTTGGCCAGACGCGTCCGCAAGACGGCCTGGGTCTTTTTATCGGTGGCAAATCCGCCAGGCGCAGGCGCTGCTCTGGGCGGCCGCAAGGTAGACGCCTGCAAGGCTGCGTCTCTGAGTGCAGGCGTAATGACGCCCTGTTCGGTCATCAGTCGCAAGTAACTGTTGGTTAAGTTCTGTAAGGCGTTATATCCATGCCCCAGCAGGTAGGAAGGCCGTCTCTGCGACAACAGGATACTGAGCACCTGCCGATAAGCTTGCGCCTGTTGCGGGCTGATGATGGATGACGAATTGATTGCTGTAGGACTTAGCAGTTTATTGACTTCGGCAAAATCAGCGCCGAACCAAGCCGACAAGCCGTCTCCCAGACCGTGTATTTCGCCTAATTTCGGTGTGGCGGCGAGCGGCATGGAATTCAGATAGGCCAGCGCAATCTCCCGTCTCATGGCCCGCGTATCAGGCCCCAGTAAATAAGCGCGAATGGATGCGCTACCCATTTGGCGGAATTTGTCCACCAGTGAATTGGTATAGCCATTGGGCGAATGGCGATACTTTTCGATTTGTGTGGCTAATGTGCTACCGCCGGGGACATTGCTGGTCACGCCGAGCTTATTCGCCATCAACTGCAAGCCGGCAAATCCCAGGCGATCCCATTCAACCGCCGGATTGACGTGGGTGTTTTGTTCATCAAACAATTCCCGGTTTTCTATGAACAGCAGGGTGTTTAGGACTAGCGGCGGAATGGCTTCGAAATTCGGGTAACCGTAAGTAGGATAGACGGCGCTGAATACCGTCTGATCGGCCTGGTCAAGAATGCGCAAGCCGGCCTGGTTTTTTTCATGGTAGATAGCGAACAAGCCATAATCAACCAGTTCCTCCATCATCGGAGAAAAAGACGCCTGTGCGGTCACACTGAAACCGGCCTTCTCCAAGCGCCCGATTTCTTCGGGCAACAGCGTGTAACCCAGGCGCTGATCATAAGGGCCATACGCCGGATAGCGAATCGATGAGCTGGAACCGGGATCGAGTTTATAGCTTAATTGTTTGCTTATTTGCGAAAGATAGTGTGCCTGATACTTCGAAGTCTCGACTTCTTCCCGCACCAGCTTGGCGATAACTACACCGATGACAATCAAGACGGCGAAGATATATATCGTCAAAAGCCGCTGGATTACCCTTATCCGTCTATTCTTCTGCATGACCGACCATTTTCATTAAAACTCAATAACTTCTTTGCTCTTTGAAGTGTCTGCAAGATAAGTAGTAACCGGAATTATCCAAAAATTCTGCCTTCTATCCGATTCAAACAACATACTACAAGTTCCATTTACCGGGCCTTTCTATTAAGCTGTGCCGATGCCAGCATCAGACAGCCGGTTAATACTGTTTCCCAGGCATCGCCTGCCTGTTGGCCTTTAACCTGCCGGTCCGCCAGTGCGCTCACGACCAGTATTTTATTCAGTTCAACATCACTTAACCTATCCAATGCATTACCGACCAGGTGTTTGCGTTTATCCCAAATTTGATTGTTCCTGAATACATTGTCTTTATTTTGACCCTGCGCAAGCGCCAGTTTGATTCGGATCAGCGTTCTGACCTCACGGGTTAATGCCCATAATACCACTGGAAGCGCAATGCCTTCCGCCTGTAAAGCGGACAATACTTTAAATATATGATTGACATCAGCCGACAACACAACATCCACTAATCGAAAGACGTCATAGCGGGAGCTGTCCGCCACGACATCGGCAATCTGCCGGGCGTCAAGTTTACCTTCGCCATAAAGAATATACAGCTTCTCTATTTCCTGGGCGGCGGCGAGCAGGTTGCCTTCAATTCTGGAAGCCAATATCCGAAGACCTTCTGTGTCAGCCTGCAAGCCGCGCAACTGCATTCTTCGTTGCAACCAGTGCATCAAATCCTGCCCTTCCGGGGGCCAGACCTGAATCACCACACCGGCGTTATCAATGGCTTCCAGCCAACGGGTTTTTAATACCGCAGAGCTTAGTTTGCCGGATGTAATCAGCAACAATGTATCTTCGGGCAAGCGTTGGCAATAGGCGGTTAACGCCTTGGCGCCGTCTGTGCCGGGAACGCCGGACGGCATCCTGAGATCGATAATTTTTTTTGTACTAAAAATAGACAGGGAATCCGCCGACATCGCCAGTTGATTCCATTCGAAACCGGTGTCTACAGAAATGATTTCGCGGCTGTCGAAACCGGTTTGTCGCGCCGCAGTTCGGATAGCATCCGCCAACTCGCCCGATTGCAAAGGTTCATCGCCGGAGATGAAATACACCGGTGCGAGACTTTTTTGCAAGGCGGGTCCAAGTTGGTCAGCCTTAAGACGCATCTTATTTCGCGTTTGCTTCTAAAATGACACGGGCGCGATTCATTATGGTGCGCACAACCTGTTGATACATTTCGTTGCGGATAACGGATTCTTCGTTATCTTTAGCGATAATATCCTGCTGGTTATTAAAATACTCACGCCTGATTTCAACGGGCTGCCGATCAATCAATAACGCATTGGCTGAATTGGCCAGCTCGTAGTCCAGACGATAATAGAGTTCAAGCTCGTTAGACCGACCTCTGGAGCTCAGCGATAAAACCCTGCGAGTCGAATCTTCTCCGAATATCCTGATAATCATGCCTGCGCCTTCAGGCGAATCGGCGAGCTTGGCGGAGGATGCCTTCAATGCCCTGTTAAACTGGTCGCGCAACTGGGGTGACCCGCCTTCCAGATATACTTTCTTCAGGCCGTCAGGCAATTCAAATGCGCCGCGCATGTGATAGCCGCAAGCATTGAGCAGTAAGGCAAGAACAAGGATGATCAGTTTATTTGTCAACATAGATTTTATTGTTAGCACACGCGACTCTTTATCAGACAACAATATTAACCAGTTTTTTAGGGACAACGATTATTTTTTTGATCGGTTTTTCTTCAATAAATCGTTGGACCTGCTCATCATCCAGCGCTGTTTTCTGTATTTCATCCGCTGATGCGTCGGCTGGAACGGAAATCTTGCCGCGTAATTTGCCGTTAACCTGCACCACCAACTCCAATGAATCCTGAACCAGGGCGCTTTCATCCAGTTGCGGCCAGGGCATGCACACCACCGCTTCGCTATGGCCTAAATCCAGCCACAATTGATGACAAATGTGCGGCACGATAGGCGATAACATCAACACAATGGCTTCCAGTGCCTCTTGCCGGACGGCTTTGCCGTTGTCGGAATCATCGCTGAACTTGGACAGCGTGTTAAGCAATTCCATATTTGCCGCGATAGCGGTATTGAAGATAGTACGCACGCCCATATCATGACTGACTTTCTGAATGGTGTGGTGTAACTGTCTGCGCACGGTTTGCTGGGGCTCTGTTAGCGCCTGTTTATCAAGAATCGCAGTGCATCCGTCTGACTCAACATGCACATACACCTGCTTCCAGAGTCGTTTCAGGAAGCGGTAAGCACCTTCAACGCCGGTATCGGACCATTCCAGTGATTGCTCGGGGGGTGCTGCAAACATGATAAATAAACGCACGGTATCGGCGCCGTATTGATCAATCAAGCCTTGCGGGTCCACGGTATTGCCCTTGGATTTGGACATTTTGCTGCCGTCTTTTAACACCATGCCTTGCGTCAACAGCTTTTTAAACGGTTCATCACAGGCCAGCAAGCCTTCATCACGCAGCAGTTTGGTGTAAAACCGTGCATACAACAAATGCAAAATGGCATGTTCAATACCGCCGATATAATGATCGACCGGCAGCCAGTAATTGACGCTTTTATCCAGCATGCTGTCGGCGGTGCTGCAGGCAAATCGGGCAAA
>SXIP01000287.1 GCA_005772825.1 Methylococcaceae bacterium
ATTCGCCCACGATTTCCATCGTGATGACCTCGCTATCCGTCAATTTTGGCTGGAAACCACGACGTCTCAGCGGTTCTTTGACCAATTCACGATACGTTTCTTCTACACAGCAATAAACATAAATGATAAAGTCTTCTACTGTCATGGCTGTTTTCCTTGGGGTAATTTTTTGGTGAAAATCAACCTTACAGGAATTCAGCCGTGCTTGTCAGTCAATAATTTAAAAGTCGAACATGGCGTAATATATACAAGACCGCGAGGAATCGACGCGTTATGCACAGGCTGGAATAGCAAACTTGGTTGGGGAGATTCGCGAGGTTGAAGGTTTACGCCGTGACGGGATGGTAGTGCCCATTGATTTATCGGTAGCCGAATTTTCAATCAATCATATCAGTTACTATACCGCTATTGTCCGCGATGTGAGCTTGCGAAAAATACAGGAACAACAGGACAAGGCGCATTTGGATGAACTCGCGCACGTCACGCGAATCGGGTTAATGGGGGAAATGGCCTCCGGTATTGCGCATGAAATCAATCAACCGCTGACAGCCATTGTCAGTTATTCACAAGCTTGTATAAATTTTATCCGGGCTGAAAAACCCGACTTGGCGCAACTTGGCAACGCCCTGAACAAGACGCTTGAGCAAGCGCTCAGGGCCGGTCAGATCATTCACCACATGAGGGACTTTGTTAAATCAAAAACAAGGCATCGATCGACCGTTGACGTCAATAGTCTGATCCAGATCAGTATCAGCTTGTGTAATTCCGATTTAAAACACAACAACATCATCCAGGAGCTTAAATTGGCAAATAATCTGCCCGGTATTGCTATTGACGGCGTGCAAATTGAACAGGTATTGTTAAACCTGATCAGGAACAGTATTGACGCCTTAAAAGATTTGCCACTGGAAATTCCGCGAAAATTAACGATCCATACCTATCTGAATCAGGATAATTTCATAGAATGCAGGGTAAAAGACAATGGTAAAGGTATCGCCGAAGCGGATCAGGAGAAGATACTGACGCCTTTTTTTACGACAAAACCGGACGGTATGGGAATGGGTTTATCCATTTGTAATTCAATTATCAGGGCTCATCATGGCGTGATGTCTTTCTCCAGCTATCCCGGAAAAGGCACGACTTTTTATTTTACTTTGCCGACACAGGGGAAAATTAATGGTTAAGAGTTGCCCTGACCCCTTGATATATCTGGTAGATGATGAATATGCGGTACGCGACTCATTGACACTGTTGATTCAATCAACCGGGCAGTTGGTCAGGAGTTTTGAATCCGCTCAGGATTTTCTGGATAACTATAACCCCGCACAGCCCGGCTGCCTGATTCTTGATGTCAGGATGCCGACAATGGACGGGTTACAACTTCAGCAAGAACTCAAGAAAAGAGACATTTACATTCCCATCATCTTTATCAGCGGCAATGCCGAAATTCCCGATTCCGCGAAAGCGTTTAGGGCCGGCGCCGTCGATTTTCTGGAAAAGCCGTTCGACAATAACCTATTGCTGAAACGCATCAAGGAAGCTGTCGGCAAAGATATCGACATCAGGGAAAAGCTTGCTGAACGACGCGATTTGCAACAACGGATCGACTGCTTGACGCCTCGTGAAAAAGAGGTGTTATCGTTGATAATTAACAGTCATTCCAACAAAGAGTCGGCAAAAATGCTGGATATCAGTCCTCGCACCATAGAGGTACACCGCTCCCGCATCATGAAAAAAATGCAGGTGGACAGTGTTACCGAGTTGGTGGCGATGCTTAGGGATTCGTAACTGTTCAGAAAAGGCGAAAGGCGAAAGACAAAACTGATCCTTTAAACAGACCGGTTTTTGCGCTTTCGTTTTGCATCTTTTGCCTTGTAACTCACATCCCTACTTGACAAAATTTGTGCATCGTAGAAACTACAGCTGTTTTCAAATTCCAGAGTACCCTCATTGAACGATATGCCCCTTAGTGTGCTGTTTAGCATACTTGCCCTTATGCTGGTTCTGTCCGCTTTTTTTTCCGGTTCTGAAACGTCTTTAATGACCCTGAACCGTTACCGACTGAGACATTTAGTTAAACTTAAACATTCCGGTGCGATAAAAGCCCAAAATCTGCTCCAGAGACCGGATCGCTTGCTCGGTCTGATTTTGTTGGGTAACAATTTCGTCAATAATTTCGCCGCATCGATAGCAACCGTTATCGCCATCAAACTCTATGCTGATGAAGAAGCGGCGATTGCGATAGCCACCGCCATTTTGACTATGGTCATGCTGATTTGCTCCGAGGTGGCGCCCAAAACGCTCGCCGCCGTCAAACCCGAACTGCTGGCTTTTCCGGCTGCTTGGATTTACACGCCGTTACTGAAAGTGTTTTATCCTATGGTTTGGGTCGTCAATCTAGTTGTTAGTTTGTTATTGCTAGTGGTCGGGGTCAATGTCAAAAAGGACGGCCGGGACACTTTGAACAAGGATGAATTAAAAAGCATTATCAGCGATGCCGAAAGTGTAATGCCGGTACGCTATCAAAAAATGCTGCTGGGCATACTCGATCTTGAGTCAGCGACTGTTGAAGACATCATGACGCCTCGCAATGAAATTGTCGGTATTGATCTGGAAGCGCCGATTGAAGAAATCATTGATCATATCAAAACCAGTCCGCATACCCAATTGGCGGTTTACAAGAAAAATATCGACCGGGTTGTCGGCTTTTTACATTTAAGAAAAGTGCTGGTGTTAGTCAACCAGACCGATTTCGACAAGCAGGCGATCATCAACTTGTTGGCTAAGCCTGTTTTTATTCCGGAACATACCCCGGTTCATACGCAAATGCTCCGGTTTAAAAGCGAAAAAGTGCGCATAGGCCTGGTTGTCGATGAATACGGCGATGTGCAGGGTCTGGTGACGCTGGACGATTTGCTGCAGGAAATTGTCGGTGAACTGATCACCGATGATGTCGCCGCCGCCAGACGGCAAAGCGACGGCAGTTACCTGGTGGACGCCAATATTACGGTCAGGGAGTTAAACCGTATCACGCAATGGTCTTTACCTACGGAAGGGCCAAAAACTCTTAACGGACTGATTATTGAATTTATGGAAACCATCCCTGAACCTGGAACCAGCATTAAATTGCACGGACACCCGCTTGAAATCATTAAACGCGATAAAACCGCCGTTAAACTGGTCAAGTTTTTACCCAGGTAATAAATTGCTTTGGTGATGGACGGATTCCGCTCAGCAATTTGCATTTTCTTGAATAAGCAAAATAATAACGTCTATAATTGAAACCATTCTCGGGTTTAATAGATTATTGCAATGGCAAAACTCACTGTTTTTTTTAAATATAAAGCAATTCATTCAGAGATGTTCGGAAATGGTATTGTGCATATCGGGCGTGATGATACCAACGACCTGGTAATAGACAGTCTGGCGGTTGCTCCTGTGCATGCCGCATTGATTGTTCGTGAAGATGGCTGCACGATCAAGCAATTGAATGAGGATTTTCCGGTACTCGTCAACGGCGAAAAAACCAAGATTCGTAATCTTAACAACAATGACATGATTACGCTGGGAAAGCACGATATTGTTTACAACGATATGGAGCGCGTCGATCAAACACCACAACCCGATAACCTGATAGACCCGTTTGATAACGAATATGATGCTTTACCGTCCGGCAATTTTCAGGTTATGAACGGCCCCAATATCGGTAAACTGATACAGATAAGGAAATCAATGACGCGCCTGGGCCATGCCGGGACCGGCATTGTGGTGATTTCGAAAAGAAAAGAGGGTTATTTTGTCACCGTATTGGAAAATATCGGCAAAATGACGGTAAACGACATACCTTTAACCGAACGCGCGGTCAAATTAAACCCTAATGATGTGTTGAATATCAACGACACGTCCTTGCAGTTTTTTCTGGGACCCAGCCACAAACAGAGTACGGTCAGCGTTTTCTAGCGCTCAGGATGCCCTGAAAGCCTTACATGTCTGAAAGTACATCCAGAGCCTCGGACAGGGTGGAAACGGCAAAAATTTGCAAGCCTTCAACGGGTTTTTTAGGGGCGTTGGCTTTGGGGATAACGGCTTTTTTAAAGCCGTGTTTTGCCGCATCATTGAGCCGCGCATGACCGTTGGCGACCGGCCTGATCTCTCCATTCAGGCCAATCTCTCCAAAAAAGAAAGCCTCGTGGGGAATGACTTTATTTCTCAGACTGGAAACAACGGCGACGATAATCGCCAGATCGGAGCTGGTTTCGGTGACTTTAATGCCGCCGACGACATTGGCATAAATTTCATCCTGTGCGGTAAAAATGCCGCCGTGCCGAGACAGGACCGCCAGTAGCATCGCCAGACGATTTTGATCAAAACCGACCGCCAGACGTCGTGGATTCCCATATTGGCAGTCGGTCACCAGCGCCTGGATCTCCACCAGCAGAGGCCTTGTACCTTCCCACAACACGGTAACCACGCTACCCGAAGAAGGTTTTTCCGCGCGGTTTAAGAACATCGCGGATGGATTTTTTACTTCTTTAAGCCCTGAGCTGTCCATGGCGAAAAATCCCAATTCACCAACGCTGCCGAAGCGGTTTTTATCGGCCCTTAAAATCCTGTATCGGGCGTCATCGGTGGAACCCAGCATGACTTGCGTATCGACAATATGGCTCAAGGTCATCGGGCCTGCGAGTGATTGATCTTTGGTGACATGGCCCACCATAAAAATCGACACATTATGCTTTTTTGCATATTGCGTCAGATAGCTTGCCGAGTCCCTGACCTGGGATACTGAACCGGGCGCCGAGTCGGTCTCCTGGGTATGCATGACCTGGATAGAGTCAATCACCAGGATTTGCGGCTTGATTTCATCCAGAATATCGCATATTCGCTGAACCGATGTTTCCGCCAGCATCATGATTTTGTCGGTGGGCAGTTTCAGCCGATGCGCCCGTTCCGCGATTTGTTGCAGGGATTCTTCGCCGGATACATAAAGCACGCTGACATTGCGGTCGGCAATATTGGCAATGGCCTGAAGCAACAGCGTGCTTTTGCCGGCGCCCGGCGCACCGCCGATCAATACCACACTGCCTCTGACTATGCCGCCGCCTAGCACCCGGTCAAATTCCGAAATGCCGGTGACAATGCGTTCGGCTTGCGACAGGTTGACGTCGGATAAAAATTTAACTTCCGAACGACTGCCGGCATAACCCGCTACGCGACTGCTATGTTCGCCGGTGGTCGATCCCAGTCGTACTTCCTTGATGGTATTCCATTCGCCGCAACTGGTGCATTGTCCGCCCCAGCGCGGAAAATCGGCGCCGCATTGATCACAAACAAATGCTGTCTTGATTTTCTTGCTCATCCGTTGATCAGTTCATAGTAGCCGTCTTTATAACCGGGGTAATTGAATTGATAGCCCAATACCTTTAATCGTCGGTTAGAGCAGCGCTTGTTCATGCCGGCATCCTGATTCACGGTTTTTACCGTCGGCGCTTGGCACTTGAGTTCACTGGTTAGCCACGACATCACATCCCACAGCGGTGCGGGGTCATCATCACTGGCCAGATAGTATTGTTCCAGCGCAACGCCTGCCAGTCGCTGTTCCAGTAAGAACGCTAATACGCCCACGCAATCCTGTTGGTGGATGCGATTGGTAAAATAAGGCGGATTTTGCTGTATTGACGGAGCTTGTTGAGCCTGTCGTAATAAATATTCACGACCGGGGCCGTAAATTCCTGAAAAACGGACAATAATATTGTCAGGGTTTGTGGTGGTCAGCTTTTGCTCGGCCTGTCTGATTAACCGGCTGTTGGCGTTATCAGGTTCAGCGGTGGAATTTTCATCGACCCATTCGCCTTGCGATTGACCGTAAACGCTGGTGGACGAGACAAATATCCACGGTTTGTCAGGAAACTTAGCCAACAGGTTATTTAAACCGGTTTCATAAATCGCGTGATAGCCGGTATCGGTGCGCCCGCCGGTGGATACGATAAAAAACAGCTGGTCGAAATCGGTATCCAGTTCGTCAAGGTCTTTGGCCGAACTAATGTCGGCCTTGAAATAGTTAATTTTGTGGTTACCGTTTGTCGGTGGGTTTCTTTTTAATCCAGTGACTTGATGGCCCTTTGCAAACAGGACATGGGCCAGTTTCGTGCCGATGGCTCCACAGCCGACGATTAAAATTTTTGCCATTTTATAATTGATTGATAAGTTGCAATTCTTGTGGATAGGGTGACATGTAATAGGATTCTTCTATGTAACTATCGGGAGACTTACGGAAATGATGTTTGAGCAGGGTCAACGGTACTATCAGTGGGATTTCACCGCTGCGGTAACGGGCGATGATTTCGCCAAGCTCGGCTTTATCGTCGGCACTCAAATCTTTTTTCAAATAGCCTTGAATATGCTGTAACACATTGACATGATTACTACGATTGACAACAGTTTTAAGCAATTTCATCAGTCGTAAAATATAGTCATCGGCAGTGGCGGCAAGATTTTCGTTGGTTAGGCCTGCCAGCATTTGACCCAACTCGCGGTAATCGCCGTGGCTCATGATAATGAGCTTATGGCGGGCGTGAAAATGGGTCAGGCTACGCGATGATAAACCTTCCTCCAGCATCAACTTCCAACGATAGAGCACATAAACCCGTTGGATAAAGTTTTCGCGCAAACCCGGATCGCCCAGGCGACCTTCTTCCTCTACAGGTAACAGCGGATTGTTACGCATCATTTCCTGCGCATAAATCCCGACTCCATCCCGGTGGGGCTGGTGATTTGTATAAACTTTAACCCGCTCCATGCCGCAACTGGGCGAATCTTTTTTTAAGATATAACCGCATAAATCGGTATGCAGGTGTTTTTGCTGCCCAGCATAATCGCGTAAACGCTCGGTTACATCGTTGCCCGGATCTTTAATGCCGACACAGCGGACTGTATCATTAATTTTTACCAACTGTATCGTAGGGCGGGGCGTACCCAAGCCGATGCCTACTTCGGGGCAAAACGGATAAAATTCAAAGTATTCACCGAGTGTACCGACAATATAGGAATCACGTTTGTGCCCACCGTCAAATCGGACATTTTGACCGAGCAGGCAACTACTAATGCCGATAGGAATTTTTTTCATGGTTTTTGATAGCAACGAGGATAGTTGAATCGCATAACTAACGGTTAGTCGATTTTCGGAGGACCGGTAATAAAAATCCCGGCGTTGGGTGTCTGTTTTATAGCGTTATCAAGATAGCCAAAGGTGTTTTGCGAAAATCAGCCCTTGTCCATAAATAGCGGTTATTTTGCGGCATTATAAGCTATCGTAATGCATTTTATATAATTCGAGCGCCATCCTTATTTCATACCACGCTTTTGTGAAAATGCAACAATAAACGGCAAACGTCTGTTGTAAAAATCCAGGTTAGCCAAAGTATTGCCCTCAAGTTTGCAGGTCTACACCATATCCATCCTGGTTAGCAATTATTTAATTGATAGGAGGTATCGTTTGCAAAAATATCTTATCAGGGGATGCCGGGTAACGCCCGATTTTGGATTTATTCCAGGGGAATAATTGCAGACGAGCCCACCGTGATACTCAACGGCGCATCACTAAAAATATTTTTTATACGAAAATTGCGTCTTTGCCATGATGAAAAATAATATTTATTTTTATCAAATACTTATAATTTTTTTGCTTGTGGATGGGCAATTAAAAAGGCTCATGATGAGCAAATATTTAATGCTGTTCAGGGGTTTTTTTATTTATAGCTTTGACACAACACCTGATCTCATGATAAAAATTACACCGTTGTTTAAGAATAATTCGACAACCAACTCACAAAGTATTTTTTTTGAGTTGCCTCCCTTGAGGAGAGGGAATATAAACATTAATAACTATAGAGGATTTAGAAATGGCTGAAGCACAAGAAAAAGATAACACCTGGATAATCGTTGGCGTTGCTATCGCGTCGATTATACTTTTGGTTGTATTGTTGAAAAAAGATGAAACAAAGCACTTGCAAAGCGGTGCTGTTGCTCAAAGTAACGCAGAAGTGTTCCAGAAATTAGAAAAAAGACACACAAGCAACGTTACCGGTACCGAAGGCAACTAAAAAACTACCCCCCCGTATTTATCCCGGCGGGGGGGTGTTTTTGTTTTAAAGATTGACATAATATCGCCTTAATTTTTGTTTTTCTTGTACAGCTGATGCCATTTCCGTGTAGGAAATTTTCAGCATTCAAACCTATCAGATTCAAACATATATTGTGTTTAGTTGTCGGCAGCAGCGACCGGAATTTCCCGCTTAGAGAGTTGCCTGCTATCAATACCGATTCCTCCAAGAAATAAAGAAAAATTCAAATAGCGTTTCAAACCGTAGCGTAATTCGCATACGGTTTGGTAATTATTGGTGAGTAGAGCCTTGTATTTTACTTGTCTCCATAGACCTTCTATGAAGTTAATTCTCTATATCAAAGCTGTTTGAAGCCCGCCTCGTCCGTTCATCGCGATTAGAACCACTTTTTCAGCGAAAAACCTAAAGTCTTGACGTCTAAACTGCACCTGGCCTCCATGTTGGGCCAATTCTACTCTTAAAACTGACCGATTGTTTTTTCGGGGTTGTGGTCTTTGTGCGTGTCCTGATTATCTCGGTGAGGCCTGACTATTGATATGAAATCGCCTTGGTTTTTACGCAACGCCGTTATCGGACAAAAGCGCTGTTTAGAAAGCCGGAACTGTGACCGCGCGGAGTATAACTACATTGGCGTTGAATAGTTGTTGATTTATAAATAAATACTTTTATAGTTAACAGGATCTTAAACTTTATCTTTAAAGGGTATTTTATGCAGCATTTTCGTCTTTCTTTTATTGTTACAGCGCTTTGTCTGGCGATAGCGATTTACTGGGGTGGGATAATGGGGGCTTTTATCGCCCTTATTCTGGGAGTTCTTGAGGTTAGTTTATCGTTTGATAACGCGGTGGTTAACGCGTCGATATTAAAGCGGATGGACGAGCGCTGGCAGCAGTATTTTTTAACCTGGGGGATATTGATTGCGGTTTTCGGGATGCGGCTTTTATTTCCAATAGCCATTGTTTCGGTAGCAACCGGTATTGGTCTGTTCGGCGTGACCGATATGGCGTTACATGATCCGGCTACCTATGCCCGGCATTTAACCGACTCACATGTAGAAATTGCGGCATTTGGCGGGATGTTTTTGTTGATGGTGTTTTTCTCGTTTATCTTTGATGAAGGTAAAGAACTGCATTGGCTCGGAACGATAGAAGAAAAAATGTCCGGCTTCGGCAAGCTTGAATCTATTGAAATCATTCTGGCCTTGGGGTTGCTGTTATTCACCCAAAGCCTGTTGCCCGAGGCTATCCGTTTGGAAGCACTGGTTGCCGGCGTGGCGGGCGTTATTCTGTACGTAATTGTGGGCAGCCTATCCGCATTGTTTGAAGATGAAGAAGAAGGCGAGGAATTGGCTGAGGTGCTTAAAAAAGGCAGCGTGATGAGCTTCCTGTACCTTGAAGTGTTGGATGCCTCATTTTCATTCGACGGTGTTATCGGTGCTTTTGCGATTACCCAGGATGTCGTCATTATTATGCTGGGTTTGGCGATTGGTGCCATGTTCGTCAGAAGCCTGACGGTGTATCTGGTGCGTCAGGGCACCTTGGATGAATATGTGTTTCTTGAACACGGAGCGCATTATGCTATCGGGGTGCTGGCCGCGATTATGCTGTTAAGCATGAACCATCATATTCCCGAAGTGGTAACGGGTCTGGTCGGCGCCATTTTGATCGGCTTGTCGGTGTATTCCTCTATTCTTTACAAAAAACAGCAGGCTGAAGGGATTTAGAGCCGGATTTTGCTTTGTTTTACTCAAGATTGATGTCAGGACTTGGCCGCAAACAGTGATTTATATGCGGCCTGGTTTTCCGCCTGCCTGAAGGCGGAAAACCGCGAGTTGAAATCACTACGAGCTTTATATCTTCGGGTATCCAGATTCTGAATTAATACACCCATCGCTAAAACAGTAGAGGCGTGCAGCTTGCCTGCCAGCATTTCTTCACTGAACTCTTTTAAGTTATGTTCCTGAACCTGATAATCCTGGAAGTCGCCCAGCACTTCCTGAAGTTCTTTTAAGCTTCTAAGCAGGTGTCTTATTTGATTGTCAGGATAAAGGCTTTGGAAAAACTCGATAAGGTAGCGTAATTTTTTACAGGATTTCCTTAAATCATGGAGTTTTTCGGACTCCGACAGTTCGGTAATGGCGTCACCTTCTCGTACAACACGCTTATACACTTTCCAGATTCGACTATCTGCCAGTTGTTTAATGGATAATCCTGCATTAGGCTCAATGGGTTTATTTTGAACCCGCTGCTCAAGATAGTGCGTCCATTCGGCTAATGGGGTCAAATATTTGCGGGATTTCAGGTGTTTTGCCAATTCCCTCTGGCGTTTTCGTTGTTTATCAAGCAGAAAATCATATAAGGGATTAATATCTTCACGGATTGAGATCGGTAAACTGCTTTTGTAGGACTCGAAATTCAACAGATACACATCAAGATCACGGGTGGGGCCGGTAATCTGGCCCAGCCAGGAAAAAAAATCGGCATAATACGCGTTAATTGGGTCCGGAAAAACGCCTTTGAGTTGGCTTAGCCCTGAACGGGTTTTGCGAACGGCAACCCTGAAATCATGTAAAAACTCGCTGTCGGTGTCGTTAATAGTGCCTTGTTCGTTGGCTTTGATAACGTTCAATAACTGCTTGTAAATGATTTTGCAGGCTATATCGGCGCGCATGATCGGGTCAAGATGGATAAGCAGCTTGGATGAATAGTCGTTGGGTTGTCGGCCCTGTAAGGCCAGGGCTGCCAGTAAAACTGGTTGATCGGTGAGAGATAAGCCCAGTTGATCTGTGAGTATCTCGATGATGTGTTCGGCGGTCTTATCGTAGCCTTTGATGGTTTGCAGCGTGAGACGGTTATTGAGCAACTCGTGTTCTTCAATAAACAGGCGAACGACGGTCTTTTTGTCCTTATTGATGATATTAAGTCGGTAAGCTTCATAATCCAGTGTGCAAACGGATAACAATGCGCGCATTTCAAGTATCGGCTCCAGCGTACTGCGTATTGTACCGGGTGGGAACTGCGTGCTGAATACGGGAACTTCATGAACGTCCGTAACGGCTATAACCAGATTGTTTTCGAGGGATCGTAAAGTCAGGGCGATTGTCGTTTTTGACCGGTTGAATTCGCAAGTAAGGCCATTTGCATACAAGCGCCAGTCAAAGCTATCGTAGTAGGTTTTCAGGGAGTACTGTCTTGAAATCAGCTGTGTTTCAACTTGTTTGCCTAATTTTGCAATAAATTTTTCAGCCGTTAAACTCACGGGAAATTCAAATTGTAAGCACATATTTTCCAGGTGGCGATAGATTTTAAACGTGATCTCAGACAGTATAGTACTAACCTTTCATGACGGTTTGAAAACACAGCATTGGTCTTAACATTCAACAGACACCGCTTGCTTGTGAATGATTCAAATGGGCTATCAGGTGTTGCGTAATAAACAATGGAACAGGTAAAAATATGAGTAGAGAATTATGGTTGCTTCGGCATGCGAAGTCGGACAGGACTGTAGAACTGGAGGATTTTGACAGGCCGTTAAAGAAACGCGGGAAAAAAGCGGCATTGCGTTTAGGGACATGGATGCAGCAACAGCAATGGCTACCGGATACAGTGCTAAGTTCGCCGGCAAAAAGAGCTTTTTCAACGGCAAAAATAGTTTGTGCGGCTATCGGCATAGATAAGCAGGCTATCCAGCGGGACAGACGCTTATATTTCAACGGCGTTGAGCGCTTGAAAACGGTGCTGTCTGAATGTCCGATTCAGTCAAGACGTGTTTTGCTGGTGGGGCATAATCCGGATCTGGAAAAATTGTTGATCAATCTTACGGGTAATAAATTACCGGCTGCGGATAAGCTTTTACCGACAGCCGCCTTGGCGAGATTGATCATGCCTGATGACTGGCGGCATCTGGATACAGGCTGTGCTCAACTGATCTCCATTACCTATGCCAAGTCTTTGCCTGACGGTTGAGACAAGGATGTATGGTTTTACCAGGCTTTGCAGGACGAATCTATCTAATCTTCCTGTGCTGACTGCGGCTATCCTGATTATATGAATATGAGAGAATTCGATTTTAATTTTCAAGACATAGTCGAAGCGGCGCAGGATATTATTATTGTAACCAAGGCGTTTCCCATTGACTGGCCTGGGCCGGAGATAGTGTATGTCAACAAGGCTTTCACTTTACTTACGGGTTATACCTTTGACGAAGTGGTGGGTAAAAATCCGCGAATCCTGCAATCATCCGGAACCGGGGCGGTTGCTAAAAGGGAAATTCGCAGGGCCTTGGAAAGCAAAAAACCGGTTAGGGTTACGCTCAAGAATTACAGCAAATCCGGCAAGGAATACTGGTTGGATCTCAGCATTCTGCCGTTAAAAAACAATTTTGGTGAAGTTACGCATTTTGTCGCCATAGAACGTGACGTAACGGAACAAAAAGAACTTGAATTCAGGCTGGATGATTTATCTAAAACCGATCCGCTTACCGGGCTGTTAAATCGCCGGGCATTCAATGAAATAATCGACAAGGAACTATCCAGATACCTGAGAACCGCTTGTTTGTTTTCAGTGTTGATGCTGGATATCGATCATTTCAAGCGGGTCAATGATACTTTCGGTCATGCTGTAGGTGACCAGGTGCTGGAAAAACTTGGCGATATCTGCATGGCGCTGTTCCGTCCGCAAGACAGCGTAGCAAGAGTGGGAGGGGAAGAATTCTGTGTATTATTATCTGAAACCGCACTTGAACAAGCTTTGGTCATTGCCGAAAGGCTTAGAGAAATTATTTCGGTAACCGGCATTCCCGTAGAAAACAGCGTGTTAAACCTAACGGTAAGTATCGGCATATCGGAAGTCAACGCTACCGATACTGCGTATCTTGATGTGATCAATCGCGCGGATAAGGCCTTGTATAAGGCTAAAGCTGAAGGCCGCAATCGTATTTGCATTGATACGGATTCGTGAAAATTGATGTCGGCGAAGGCCGGGTTAGGACTGTCGCCTAACCCGGTGCCGGTTTGTAGTTGCTATGCAATCATGAATAGCCTGGGGATGAGACCGTTAATCCTTTAAAAACCGCAGTTCCCCATTGATAACATCCGCTTTTATCGTATCTCCCGCTGCAAAATGACCTGCCAGTATCTCTTGCGCCAGCGGATTTTCCAGTTGTTGCTGAATGGCCCGTTTCATCGGTCTTGCGCCGTAAACTGGGTCAAATCCGGCTTCACCCAACAAATCCAGCGCGTCTTCACTGATTTCAAAGCCGATTTCACGCTCCAGCAAGCGCTTGCGCAGCAGTTCAATCTGGATAGCCGAAATAGCCCTGATTTGTCCGCGGCCCAGGGGATGGAATACCACCGATTCATCGACCCGGTTAATAAACTCGGGCCTGAAGTGCATGCCGACGATGTCCATAACAGCGGCTTTCATTGCTGCGTAGTTGGCTTCGCCTGACAATTCCTGAATGACATCGGAACCCAGGTTTGAGGTCATCACGATAACCGTGTTCCTGAAATCAACCGTTCTGCCCTGACCGTCGGTCAAGCG
>SXIP01000288.1 GCA_005772825.1 Methylococcaceae bacterium
ACCGACCCATTCGCAGCAAGGCTGGCCGTCCACATGAGCGCTGATGGCTTGAAAAATAGGTTTAACGGTAGGCCATGCGGCTTTATTGCCGCCCGGCATGATGGAAGGTCCGTGTCTTGCGCCTTCTTCGCCGCCGGAAACGCCGGTGCCTATGTAGTTAATGTTTTTTTCGCTCAACGTGACGGTGCGGCGATTGGTGTCGGTAAACAGTGAATTGCCGCCGTCGACAATAATATCGCCGGCTGATAATAACGGCACTAATTTGTCGATATACTGGTCGACAACCTCGCCGGCTTTAACCATCAACATGACAATGCGCGGCGATTCCAGGCTGTCAATCAGTTCTTCCAAAGAATACGCGCCGATAACTTCAGTGCCTGAGGCAGGGCCCTCTAAAAATTCATCAATAGTGCTGGTCGTGCGATTGTAAACTGCGACTTTAAATCCGTGGTCGTTCATATTAAGGACCAGATTTTGTCCCATTACCGCCAGACCGATTAAACCAATGTTTGCTTTCATAGTTGCCTTTTGTAAGATTTAGTGTGATTACACCGGCTATTATAATCAATTGCCGGAAATAACCCGCCCGATTTAGTCCTCTATTCTTACCACCTATCACTTAATTCCAACAGCGCGTCATACCGGCATGGACTGCCGGTATCCAGATCACAGGGATGTGATCCAAGCCTTGCCATCCCTGGCGTCTGGATTTCGGCAATCCCTGCCGAAATGACGAGCTAAGAAATTGAAATGAGCGGTTTTCTCAGAGTCATGCCCCTAGATAAACCGCGATCAAGTTCGCGCTGTTCGGTTGCAGCGGGTTTAATCCTTTTTCCGATTCATCCCGGCGTACAACTGATAGGCCATCAGGCCCATCACCAATACCCCTGAGCACAATAACAGCCACAGCAAAATCTTGCGCCAATCCAATTCCGCCAGTGTTTTCAGCAGCTTTTCCGGCTCAGTTGCCGGGACAGCTTTTTCAACCGCCCGGACCTTAAGGAGATGCACTTTTTCACTGTTGTTATCGTTTAATAGGGGAGGTAACGCGCTACGGGTGGGTTTAACGCCCGGATTACCGAAGAACAGGTGATAAGGCGGGTTGCCCTGGGCTAAAAAAGTGACCATGACCGGACGCCAGGCGCCTTTAATGACAGGGATTTGTTGAGGTAAAAGGCTGGAAGGCTGTTCCAACAGCAATTTCCAGTGCCGGTCTTTAGTGGCCGGAACGCTGATCGGCCCGCTTTTGATCTCGCCAAACGCGGTTAATAAGCGGTATTGCGTTACGCTTCCCTGATAACGCCAGGCATCTTGCGCGTTTATTTGCCGTTCCGAATCCCGGTGCAAAACCCGCTTTACGCCCCGTTTGAAATTAAAGCGGCGCTGATCCCTGTTCGGGTCGGGCTGTCTTGAAGTGTCGTCCCTGGAATACAAACTGCCTTGATAAAACAAACCGGCGGCGGGTATTTCAAAATCGATTTTAGTCAGCGGCGCGTAGCTGCCGGTATCAAACAACCATTCATCAGGCTCTTCGCCGGGCTCCAGCTGGAAGGTTTGCCAGTTTTCATGGGCTATGGTTGTTGTATGCCGGTATTCGCCGCTTATCTTTTCTATCTGTAGGGTAAAGCTGCCGGACGGCTGGAAAGATAAACGCAGGTACTTGGCATGGACGGCATCGGGAATATTCAGAGTGTCTTGTATTAACGCCGTGTCCAGATGCTTTAAGTTGTATAAAGTGACGCCGTCGTTGAGCGCTTGCCAGTTTTGCAAATCGTCACTGCTTTCCAGTTTTACCTTGATGCTGAAAGCGTCACTCGGTTGCCGCCAGGTCAGTTTTATCGATTGCAAATTTTCGGCTTGATGCGTGTTTTCAACGATCAGGTAATTAGCCGGTTCATGGTTGCCGTTGACCGCATTAAAACTAAGACGGCTGCCGTGGTCGTCAAACTCTATTTGTAATCCGCTACGGTGCTTGGCGGCCTTATCGGCCAGTCTGAAAAACCGCAGCTCATAGCGGTTCGTGTTCTGTTGAGTTTGCGGTTCAGGCTGGGTAACGGTAAAGGGCACCGGCTGGTTTTGGCTGTTAAAAATCCGCATATCGCCGTAATCCTGTCGCGCCAGACCGGCCAGCATCGGATAGGGCAATTCAAATTGCCGTATGGACTGCTTGCCGTCACTGAGCGTGGCGACAAAAGCAAAATCCTGTTGCTCCGGGATAATTTCCGCGCTAACGATTTGCGGCAAGAGCAGCATTACAATCATGAGTATTCTTGCAAATTTATTCAACATGTTCGCGTTCCTGAGATTTGGGCGGCAAAGGCGCAAAATAACCGATCAGCATCAGCAATGCCCCGACGGTGATAAAGGAAAACACCCGTTCGATGGAATCATGCGAATGCAGATCAAACAAAAATAATTTAACCACGACAATCACCAGAAGCACGGCGCCGGTGATCCATAATTGCCGTACTTGTTTTCGGGTTGCCGCTATCGTCAGCGATAAACCGGTCAGCGTCCAGAAAATGGACAAACAGGTTTGCGTTAAGGGATCGCTCAATATATCGCTCGACCAGGCTAATCCCGCCCAATGATGTATCGTCCGGAGCAACATAAAGTTCAACCATACGAAGCTAAAGCAGGCTATCGATAGGTAAGCAATACGCTTTTGCGGGTCAGGCATCCGTTCCTGCGGCAGTAAGAAAATAAACCGTATCAGTAATACCAAAACCAGGGTTTGGGCCGATTCAGCCGGGTTGATCAACGGTAGCCACGGCAAAGGATAAGAATCGGCCGGTGATACCAGGGCCAGTATTGACCAAAGCGCCAGCCCGGCCAGTAACGGTTTTGCCGCCCAGTCCAGGTAATCATCGTCATAGCGGGTAAACGGCCAATAGTTTGGCGGCATCATTAATGCTATCGCGGCAATCGTGAACAAAGGCAATAACGCAACAAGCCAGCCATTTGCCAGGTCAACATAATCGGCAAGATGCCAGCATGATTCCCAGGTCAGTAAAACTACCAGCAAAAACAAACTTAAACCGCGAAACGACGGCAGGCAAGTTAGCGTTTGTGCTTGTTTTTCCCAATCAACAAACAGCCGGTACAGTACGGCAAAAGCCAAAGGCCACAGCACGAAGCCCGGTTCAAACGGCCAGCTCAGGCCCATGCT
The DNA here is from genome assembly GCA_005772825.1 of Methylococcaceae bacterium. Taxonomy (GTDB): domain Bacteria; phylum Pseudomonadota; class Gammaproteobacteria; order Methylococcales; family Methylomonadaceae; genus SXIP01. The sequence continues at coordinate 3,170 of SXIP01000288.1, forward strand.
GGTATCCGGTAAATAAAATGGATGTGCGGCAGAGCTGAACAGGGTGCTGAAACTTAAAAACACCATGATCGGGAATAAACCGGCCGCGACTATGCGTAACTGCGGCCATTGACAGCGCGAGGCAAGATGGTTAAACAGCAGGCATAACAACGAGCCGACCAATAACAATTGCCAAAAGCCTTCCCAAAATAACAGCACGGCTAAAAACAGCCCGGTAAAGCCATGCAGGGTTAAACCGGTTTTATCGTCCAGATAATCCGCATCTTTTAAGACCAGGAAATACACGGCAAAAGCGGAGGGCCATAACAACACGCCATAGCCTGCACTCGGGTGACTGGAAACGCTGAAAGTTATAAGCGCCCCCAATAGCAACGGCAGCATCATGCTTAAAGCAGCATAGTGGGCGGCTGTCCAGGCTAGGCGCCGGGCAAGTTGCATTAATAAAACCGTCATGACTATTGTTAACGAGAGCATCAAATCATTTTGCACCGGGATTAAGCCATGCTGTTCGATTTGAACGTTAAAGCCTGCAAATAGCCACACCAGACTGTAAGCCAGTAACAACGGCGACAGTGTTTGCTCCCATGACCGCCGTCCCGGAAAATCGCGCGACAACATCCAACTGCTCAAGCCGCCGCAAAGGCTCAGAATAACGACGCCGATAAAAGCACTGTTAAAAAAGGCGATACCGTGAAAAGCCGTCGCATCGGACAGTAACGCCACACCCGCGCAAAACTGCAACGCCAGGGCAAACACCCTGCGTACGAAGTGTTGCTGGCGAATGCTGACCCATAACACGCCGGTGCTTTCCACGGCCCAAGTGGCCGATGTCGTCGAGCCGTCCATCGCAAATGGAGCCGCCAGCGTGACAAAAATCACGCAAACGGATAACAGCGTTTCGCTTAGGAATTTCAGTGATTCCCCGAGGCGATTCCAGACGAATGAAGCCAGCGTCAAATAAAATGCGCCCAACACAAAGGCGCTGATGGCAACGCCGTATGGATAATCCTTGACCATCGCCGATTGCAATCCGAAAGCCAAAATCGGCGTGCCGAAATGCAAGGTCCCGTCTATGTAGTCTTTAAAATCAGGCGCGCGCCGGGTTGCGTACAAAATGGCGATGCCGACATAAAACAGGAAAAACAAGATTAAAAACGGCTCGACGGTGGCGAAGTTTTCCGGTTTATAACTGCTTACACCCCAAAAAGCCCCGATCGAAAATGTGAAGGCAAAGCCGACCAGGTTCAGCACCCGCCAGGTTTTAAACCAGGCGATGGCAAAAATACCGGCGTTTAACACGGCATAAAAACTGAACAGGCCGATGTAATTATTGGTGCCTGACGAGGTTAAAATCGGTGCGAGAAAACCGCCTATCGAGCCGAACAATGCCAGGGACAGCGCGTTTTGCAAGACCGCCAGGGCGGCGGCTAAAGCAGCGATCAGCACCAGCAGGACAAAGGCCAGCGTGGAGGGTAGCAGATGGTATAAGTTATAGCCGGCAAAAATAGTCAAATACAGCAAGCCCACGGCTCCACCCTGGATTAACAAGGCATAAGCGTTGCGCGTGGCTTGCAATCGCCAGCCTTGCACCAGCAATGCAACGGCAACCGCTGCCACTGCCGCCAAGCGCAATTCAATAGGGATGTAGCCGCGATCGATAGCTAGGTTAAGTAAAAAAGCCACGCCGACAAATAAAATGACGATACCGACCCGCACAAAGGTGTTGCCGTCGGTAAACCAGCCCCAGATAAAGCCGATCACTTTATCGAAATCGGAAGGTTCGGTAACAACAGGTTCAGGGCGGGGTTGATACGGGTGTTGTTCGGCTTTCGCCTGTTTTATCAAAATGGGTTCGGAGACCGGCTCGGAAAACCAGGGGTTTTCTTCCTCAGGCGCTTCGGGTGATGTTATCGGGATTGGCGGGGATTCTTCAACAGTGTCGGTAAAGATTGCCGGGTGGCTACTGTTTGGCTGTGATTCCTGTTCCGGTAATTCCTTTGCCGTTAAGCCGTTGTTTTTAAGTTTTGCCAGTTCCTTTTGTAAATAAAGAATTTGGCTTTCCAGTTTGGCGGTTCGGCTGGACAGGATCAGCGCATTGCCAATCAGATAACCGATAACTCCCCATGCCATTATATTTTCATTAGCACCCAGCGCCATTACTGCGGCGATAAAAGCGATTAGCCACTGCATAGTAAACTCTCCCCCTTTGACTTTTTTATTATTGTAATGGGAAATAGAAATTTTGCCGGGATTTACTGATATGAGTCAGCGCCGGTGCGTGGGAACGCTGTAACCGGCGCCTATTTTGCGAGTGATCTACGCGTTCTCTTTAATCATGAATGCGCAATCTGAAGGGTCTGTACATCAGTTCATCGCTGAACGGCAACGTATCTTCAGGTGCTACATAAGCATCCACCAGACCGCCCTGAACTTTCGCCCAGACGATATTGTTGGCGGTATCCTGCCAAAAGGTTTCGCCGCTGGATGAGATGACCTCGGCAAGTGACGCCGCCGCTGTGTAAGAATGGCAGTGCTGGTCATTGCAATAGCCGTTGACATTATTGGCGTTGTAAGTGGTCGCGGCAACCTGCGCATTTAGCAAGCCGGAGTAACGAACACCGATCACCACGCTATCGTTCGCTGTATGCATGTTTTGCACTTCGAAAATAACATCTTCAGGGATAGCTTCGGGAAAATCCAGTAAGTAAATGCCGTTATGGCGGGCCGCAAAATGGCGTTTGTTGGGGAAGGGTTGCTGGCCCAAACCGTTCGTTACCGTCCAATTACCGACCACATTGTCCGTGTCGTTTTCATCAAAGCGACTGACCGCAATCGCCATGGTTGCATCGTAGGGTTCGTTGACCTGGTTCACGACAAAGCTGTCCACGCCGTAATATTGACCGTCGCAACTCGCCGCACCGCTGCCGGGTTCTACTGCGACGCAATTGGCGTTATGGGTGAAAAACGGTTGGTCGTAAACATTCCAGTTATTAGCCGGTCCCCAGATGCCGTTTGGGTCCCACAAGGCGCCGGATAAGACATAATGCGGGAAATTGGCCGGGGAGCGATAACCGGGATGACTGTCTATAATCAGGTTGTTGGTGTTGCGGATATGGCCTTTGTCAACCGCGCGGATGTAATAATCCGAGGTGTCGAACACGCCGCTACGCCCGCCTTCCACCAGGGGTTCGGAAGGCACCAAGGGGAAATTGATGACGATGTTGTCGTACATGCTGAACGCGCTATGATAACTGGCGAATGCCACTTCTCCGCCAGCCCAGGCACTGTTAGGGCGCGGCGTCAAGTTGTTCAGGCTGGTGCCGACCACCAAAGACCGGGTGATGTTGCCTTCCGCGCCGGAACCGGCAAAATACCGTCCCTGATTGTCGGCGGAAACAAATTCACTGTAATCCGACCATAGCACCCGGTTCCATAAACCGCTCAGACCGTTTTTCCAGGTGCTGAGCCGGCGCATGCTGAAGCGTTGCAAGTTGGGGTCATTCGGATAGGGGACATTTTGTCCGTTCAAGGTTGACCAATATTGCAGCGGGGCGATATTGCCGAGGTCATCGGTTTCCGATTCATCGAACATAGTGCCTTCATGCTCATTGGAATGCGTGGTGTTGTCGTCAAAATTACCGAACAACAGCCGATTCGGGATTATCGCCACATTGCTGCTCAAGCCTACCGGATGGGCTGGGAAAGCCATCCATAAACCAAAGCCTTGGGCGTCAACGGCTGTGTTATTGCGCACCGTATTGTCGGGGTTGCTAACCCACAGGCCGCTGGAACCGCTGGGCAGGCCCGGATAGTCGGCAAGTTCATGCAGTTTTAACGCCATGCCCGGTTCGGGATTGCGGACATGCATGATCAGGTTGTTTTCAACAATATTGCGCCGTTCCACGGCGTCTTCAAAGAAAATGCCGTGGCCCCGGATGTCGTAGCAAATATTGTTTTGCACGGTCAAACCGTTGGTGGCATGGATGGTGATGCAGCGGTTGGCGGACTCGTGGATGCTGGCGTTACGCAGATAATCGCCGGTTACGTCAGACAGCACCGAACCGTCGGCGGCATAGCTGCGGCGGTGGCTGTGGTAAGGATAACGACCGAGGATATGGCGCTGGCCGACGCGATGGAATTCCACGCCGTCGATATGCGCCTCTGAAGATTGGCCCATAATCATCAGGTGCGCGCCGAAGCCTTGCTGTTGCCAAAGCATGTCATCGGGGGCTTGGATGACGATATTTCGGGTCAGATTGGCGACTTCGGCGCGCTCATCAAGCACCAGGGGTGTGTCACCGGTTTCAGGGGCGGCGGGCGGCACAACAGAATTGTCATTGGTCAGGCTCATGCCGGAGGGTGTCGGGTATTGCAAACGGCCCCAGCGGAATGCCGACAAGGGATTGACCAGATCAACGGTTTGCCCGGCCAGCGCTGCAATTTGATGCTGCTCGGTTTCGGCGACGCCGTAAAAATCTGTCGGGGCGATAATGATTTGATCGCCGACATGCCAGTCGACCGCTTGCTCCATGATGAGTTGCGTGGTATTCGCCTCGGCGTGTTCGTTGATTTTTGTCCAGGTCACTTCCGGCGCATTGCCGTGCAGTTCCAGGACGCCGTCCATGACCAGCAAGCCGCGTGTGCCCATGCCCATGACATTTTCAGCGACATTACTGCCGGTCAGGGTAATGTCGGCCTGATGGGTAAACGGCTCCAGTTCGCTGCCGACATGCAGTTCGCCGGTCAGCAGTATCCAGTCCGTTGTTAACGCCACATCCTGGCGGCAGAAGCTGAGCGTGCCGTTGACGGTTAAACCGGCCAACGGAGCGGTATTGGTATCGAGGGCGATATGCACGCCTTCGGGGATTTCCACCGCCGCGCCTGCGACAGGAACGCCCGCCGGCCAACTGGCGGGGTCAGACCAGCGGTCCGCACCTTCAGGACAAGCGCTAACAACCGGATCATGGACATTCAGCCGGTAGCGATTGCCGGTACTGATTGCGGCGTTCACGGGATTGGTCATTTCCAGTCTTAGTTGTTCGCCGGTTTCGGGCAAGCCGTCGGCTGTTGCATCAAGTGACAGTACAGCTGATTTTGTCCCTTTGGGAATGATAAGGCTGGCGGGCAGCGCTGCAAAATCAGCTGCCGTCGCGCTACCGGTATAAGTCAGGTCGACGCTGATGTCGTAGCCGCTGGGAGCCGACAGCCTGACGGGAATGTTTATTTGATTGCCCTCGTCGACATCGTGAAGACCGGTGCCGAATCTGACGGTGGGCGGCGCATCATTATCCGTTATCGTCACTATCGGGTTGGCGCCGGCGCTGATGATGCCGGGATAATTGGCGCCACTGGCGGCGACGCTAAAGGATTCATCGGCTTCGTCACGGATGTCGTCGACTATCGTAATAGTATAAGCGAGGTCGCCGCTTTCTCCGTTAGCCCAGGTCAAGCGTTGTCTTCTGGCTCGATAATCCACGGATTGCTCGGCAGTTGCGGGCAGGGCTTCCACAATTATCGATGCCTTGCCGCAGGTCCCACCTACTCGCGACGCCGTTACCTGGATAATTCCCGCCGCTTCGCTAACGGACCCGCCGCTGACCGGATTCAGGACAATTTGCCCCCTGTCGCAGAGCGCCCATGCCGAAACCGGCATCACTTCTATTGCGGCAAGAACAATAAAATACGGCCATCTGTTTATCGCAATTCTCTTCATATTCTTACTCCTGAGATTATATAAAACACAGGATGAAATGCAGTGGTTTTCTGCCGGCGACCTGTGGTTTTTAATTGGGTGTCTGATTCGTTCTGAGCAAAGTTTAAGCTATCAAACTTGGATTAAAAGTATTGGGCCTTTGTGTTTCATGAGTATTTCTGTAAAACGGGGATTTGTTTCATTTGTTTCAGTGAGTTTCACCTGAAGGCGAGCCGATATATGGGTTGGACAGTGAATAACTTACTTATATCAGGCGCAAGGCCGTCACGATGAACAACGGTGCCTGCATCAACCCATGTTTTTTTTGTGAGTTCCCCCTGCAAAATTAAGGTAACATCGAAAATCAGTTGAATTTACCATATAGTTAAAGTGGTTTTTATGATACTTTTCGCTTTCCCATTACTTGGTAACGCTTACCTATTTTTTATTGATGGGTAAGTTTACAGTCCTACGCTAAATAAGCGTCCCCTGTTTTAAGGAGCAGCCCACATGCCTAAAAAAAATGACCCATTAAATCAATTAAATCCTGATTCATTGTTTGTGCCTGGCGATCCAATGGCGGCCGACTTCGGCTCTAACAACGGCGTGCTTAACAGCCTCGCCACCGGCGACATCAACAACGACGGCTACCCCGATATCGTTGCGGCCCACGGCTTCCGTACGGCGGGCCTATACCTGAACCATGGCGATAGTTCGTTCTCCGCCGAGCTGGTACTTTCCCAAACCTGGTGGCGCATCGACCAAAACATAGGCGCCACATCCATTGCGCTAGCTGATCTCGACCTGGACGGCAACCTAGACATGGTCATTCCCATTTACGGTAACCACTACCAAGAGCACATGACCCAGCTCTATCACGGCCTTGGCGACGGCACTTTCGAGCTTTGGCCGGTGGATGGCTACAATGCGCCGCAGGATCATGAAGGGAGTAATCAGGACGGTGTCGATGACGGCATCATTGTGGCTGATGGCGCGGCCAACCCGATGTTTCCGCTCATTGCCGATTTCAACGGCGACGGCCTGCCTGATGTCGTGGTCAGTAGTAATAACGGGCGCCATTCGGTGGATGTGCTTATCCAGTCTGCGGACCATGAATTCTCAGTATCCGACTCGAATCCTGCGGGCCAAAATCCCCAATTCATGGCGCTCGGCGACTTCAATGAGGATGACTCCCCCGATGTAGTCGTTGGCGCCCTCTATAATGGCGTACTGGTTCTCCTGAACGGTGCCGATGGCGAAGGTACGCTTTATCAGGAAGGCGGTTTTTATCTTTCGCCTAACAACCAATACGTTGTGGTCTCAGACTTCAACGGCGACGGCCATGAGGACATCGCCGCACGCGGTAACCTGAAGGCACGAGTGTCCATCCTCTACGGTGACGGCGCCGGTCACTTTCCGACTTCGGCCACTTTTTCCACAAGCGGCATTGACGGCTACCTGGTTGCAGCGGACCTCGACAATGATGGCGACAGTGATCTTGCGGTCGCCTCAGCCTCCACCAATTCGGTCGACTTGCTCATGAATGATGGGGACGGGCGCTTCGATGCGCCGGTATCCACCGTTCTCGATGCGGCTCCTTGGGGTATTGTCGCCGATGATTTCGACCTGGACGGTTGGGTGGATGTGGCCGTGGCGCGCAAAGATAATACCACCCAGGTGCTCTGGAATCAGGGGTTGGTCTCCGTAACTCCGGCCACTTTCAATGTGGCTGAGAACAGCCCGAAAGGGGCTACGGTCGGCACCGTCATTGTCGGCGGTGAAACCCCATTAACCTTGGTCATTAGTGCAGGCAACATCGACCCGGATGGCGACAGCCGGTCCGCCTTTGCCATCAATGCCGAAACCGGCGTCATTACCGTCAACGATAGCGATGACCTGGATTTCGAAACGACACCAATCTTCGAGCTCAGTGTGACCGTCACTGATGCCGGTAGTTTGTCCGACACGGCTGTGATTACTGTCGAGCTGACTAATGTCGATGAGCCGGGTAACGAACCGCCGGTAGTCCAAGACACCGAGTTTAGTCTGGACGAAAACACTGCCAACGGCGTTGAGGTTGGCTCGATCATCGCCGCTGACATTGATGCGGGAGATACGTTGACCTACGCCATCAGCGCAGGCAACAGTGACACTGACGGCGATGGCAAGGCGGCTTTCGCCATTGAGACCACAAGCGGTCAGATTAGCGTCAACGACAGTGGCGATCTCGATTTTGAAACCACGCCAAGCTTCAATTTAACCGTTACAGCCACCGACGCCGGCGGCTTGTCCGATACCGCCACGGTCGCCATTGGACTATCCGATGTAATTAGTGAACCCATCCAATGGCAAGTAGCTGACGGTGGCAACGGACATATTTATCAGGCGATTTTGGTACCCGATGGGATTACCTGGGATGATGCCAAATTGGCTGCGGAAGCGGCGGGAGGGCATCTCGCCACCACTACATCGACAGCGGAGAATGATTTTGTATTTGATTTGGTTGCCGATAAACCTGAGTTTTGGAACGAAACTTGGGGACCTTGGCTAGGAGGTTTTCAGCCCGGCAATTCACCTGAGCCAGGTGGAAACTGGCAATGGGTGACAGGGGAAGATTTCGACTTTACTAATTGGCGGAGAGGTGAACCTAATAACAATGGCGGTGAAGACGCTTTACACTATATTTTCGCTTCATCGGAATGGAATGACCTGAAGTCTAGCAATTATTCGACTTTTGGCTACCTACTCGAAATCGAAAACATCCCCTACGCTTTCACAATAGCGGAAAACAGCGCAGACGGCACGGTAGTCGGCGCTATCGAAAAATCGGGCTTGGTTGATCCTGTTTTTAGTATCACGGAAGGAAACGCTGATCCCGACGGCGACGGTCAAGCTGCGTTTACGATCAACAGCACCAGCGGAACCCTATCTGTCAACGACAGCGGCGATTTGGATTTCGAGACCAGCCCTCACTTCACCCTTACGATACAGGCCGAAGGTATCGACGGTAAATCCCTGACCAGCACCGCTCATATTGAGCTCGTGAACGTAGACGAACCCGGCAATGAGTCGCCGGAGGCCGAAGATTCCACTTTCACCCTGCCCGAACTAAGTGTAGCCGGAACTTCGGTGGGAACGGTCACCGCCACCGATGTCGATGCCGGAGACACCCTGACCTACGCCATCACCGCAGGCAACAGTGATACCGACGGCGACGGTAATGTGGCTTTTGCCATCGACTCAGGCACCGGGCAAATCACTGTTAACGATAGTAATGACCTCGACTTCGAGAGTAAACCAACCTTCAGCCTGACCGTCAAAGTCACCGATACCGGCGGTTTATCGGATAGCGCCACTATCAAAATCAACCTGACCGATGTTTTTGAACTGGACGGGACGTTAGGAGATGACATCCTCACAGGCACCTCAGGCAACGATGTCATCAACGGCTTGGCCGGCGACGACACTCTTAGCGGTAGCGCCGGCGATGACACGCTGATTGGCGGGGCGGGCATTGATCGCGTCAGCGAACAAGGCGACGTCAACTTCATCCTGACCGACAGCCAGTTGACCGGACTGGGCGTCGATACGCTCAGCGGCATTGAGCGGGCGACTCTTATTGGCGGCTCAGGTAATAACGTACTGGATGCCTCAGGGTTCAACCGTGGCTCGGTTGTCCTCAACGGTGGAGCGGGTGACGACACGCTGATCGGGTCGTCTATGGCAGGAAGTTTTTTCTATTCCGGCCTCTACTACAACATCTTTACCGGTGGAGAAGGCAACGATACGCTGACAGGTGGTATAGGCATCGATTGCATCAAAGAAAGCGGAAACGTCGATTTTACACTTACGGATGGTCAGTTGACCGGCTTGGGCACAGATCACTTCAATAGCATGGAATTAGCGCATTTGATCGGCGGTTCGGGCAATAACCGACTGGATGTATCCGGTTTTACCGGTAGTCGGACGGTGCTCGAGGGCGGCACGGGTAACGACACCCTGGTAGGTGGTGCAGCGGAAGACTGGGTGCGGGCGCGAGGCAATGCCGATTTTACTCTGACCGACACTCAATTGACCGGCTTGGGGATTGATACCTTGGTTAACATGGATAATGCGACCCTCACTGGCGGAGCCGGCGATAATCTCATTGATGTCTCCGGTTTCACCGGCAAGCTTGTCCTTCTTGCCGGCGGTGATGGCGATGACACGCTTATTGGCCGTGTCGGCGGCATCGACCGGGTACTGGCGCGCGGTGATATCGATTTCACCCTAACCGATAGCCAACTGATAGGATTGGGAACCGATACCTTCTCCAGCATCGAACAAGCGGCGCTTTTTGGCGGCGCGGGAAACAATAGTTTCGATGTGTCTGCTTTCACCGGCAGCCTCACCATCCTTGAAGGAGGTAAGGGAGACGATACGCTTATCGGACGTGCGAGCAGCATCGATCGCGTGCTTGCGCGCGGTAATGTCGACTTCACCTTAACCGACAGCCAGTTGACGGGAGTGGGAACCGACACTCTCATCGATATTGATCAAGCCAAACTGATTGGCGATGGCGATGACAATACGATCGACGCATCGGCTTTCACGCGTGGATCGGTTTATCTTTATGGAGAATCCGGTAATGATATTCTCAAGGGCGGACAGGATGATGATAGACTTGTCGGAGGGGTCGGTGACGACACCCTGAACGGCGGCACCGGAAACGACCGCGTCGAAGCACGAGGAGATACCGACTTCGCGCTGACCGCCACTCAGTTGACCGGTTTGGGCGTCGATACGCTGGACAGCATTGAAGAAGCGTACCTGAGAGGCGGTTCCGGCGATAACAGTCTGGATGCCTCCGGCTTTACCGGCAACTTGGTTATTCTTGAAGGCCAAGCCGGCGATGATAGCCTGATAGGGCGAGTTGTCGGCATGGACCGGGTTCGCGCACAAGGCGATGTCGACTTCACCCTGAGCGATAACCAACTGACGGGATTGGGGACCGACACGCTCGTCGATATTGACCAAGCCATACTGATAGGGTATTCCGGCGCTAACGTCTTTGATGCTTCCGGGTTCACGCGGGGATCGGCCACCTTGTTCGGCGGCGGGGGCGATGACATCTTGCTTGGCAGCGACGGCAACGATAGTCTTAACGGTGGTTATGGCGATGATGTTCTTAATGGAGGCTTGGGTAGAGATAGCCTCGTCGGAGGCTTCGGGGCGGACATCTTCACCTTCGCTTCGACTGCTGACAGCGGTGTTACGAACGCTCTCCGTGACATAATCAAGGACTTTGACTTTAGCCAAGGCGATAAGATCGACTTGTCAGCCATTGATGCCGATACCGCTATCACCGGCGACCAGGACTTTGCTTCGTTGACGGAGGGAGGCGCTTTCTCAGGCGTGTTTGCAAACCCGGCGGAACTTTACTTCGACCAGATAGCGCATATTCTGTACTGCAATAATGATGCAGACAGTGCGGCGGATTTTTCCGTTCAGTTGGTCGGTGTCACCGGTTTAAGTTTAGATATGTTTGTGTAGCAATCAAGCGTATCCGGTTTTTCCAGCAGAAACGCAGCATTCATTAAATGGGTACGTTTGGGGGAGGTAAATTATGGACTGAAACGAAATATTTCGCCGATCGTCCGGGAATGAGATTTGATGAGCCCTTCCGCTTTATTGCCTTAATACGTCAGGGATCGTATTAATCGATACTCGCAATGGAGGTGATTATTATTGTGCAGGCGGCGTTACGCCATTAAGTGTAGTGCCAACGCTAGGCTCCTCGGCTTCCTCCATTCTGTTAACAAAAATAAAAGGCGCGGAAACCAGCTCTATGCCTTTATTGTATTGAACCGCAAAATGCAAATGCGGGCCGGAAGAAATGCCGGTATCGCCTGAATAGCCGATCAATTATCCCGTAACTACTTTCAAACCCCCATAGACTTGGGCCTTCTCCAATTCCAAATGGGCGTAAACCACCATGGAATCGTCATCGTGCAGAATCCTAATGCTTCTTTACTGTAGGCCTTATTGACTCCGCCTTTAAAGAAGTCATTTTCAACGGCTATGACGATACCCTAGCGGCATATACCGGGGTGCCTTCGGGCATGGCAATATCGACGGCATATTTATTTTGTTCGTCCTGGTGACTGAAAGAGCCGCCGAAGGCCTGGGCAATGGGAAATGAAGCAGTCGGCGCGATCGGCGGGTAGACGTTTTCTTTGGAACTATAATTTTCTAAAGGTTTACCGAGGGTATAACGGTATTTGAGGGTAGTGCTCCATGCTTCAGACTCGTTGATGACGCCTATTTCAAACCAGGGATCGGGTGTTCCGGGGGGGAATGATAAACCGGCTGGGGAATTTTGGTGTTGCCTGAGCATAGTTTACCTCGGCAAAATCAACTTCAACTTCGATAGGCCCTGCATAATCGTTTCGAATGGCGTAATTGGGATTCCGGCTCTCTCCCGACTGCGTTAGCCAAACCATTTGCTAGGGAGCAACCTTCATTTGTCTGACAATGACGTTTTCTTCGGTTTTCGGAGGCTTGTCGGTAAAATGCCATACTCCTTGTTTATCCTGAAATTTATAGAGTTTTTTAGCGGCGGCATCGAACATAGTCAATGATAACAGGATAAAAATTAACATTGATATTTTCATTTTCTTCTTGCGGTCCGTTTTGTTATGCAACTATAGATTTTGCCGGGAAATATTTTGATGACTTTTTAACTGATTGTAGCTAAAAATAATAGCATAACAAGACTGAAAAATAATACCCATGCAGATCAACTGGATAGCGAAGCTGCCTTGAGTTGCTTTAAAGGAACTGCTTTATCGAATGGTTTTTATCCCAGTTTAGGGTAATGCGTACGCACTACCCTAAACGTATCAGTTAACAGTTGATCGAGTCTATCAATTTAGATGGCGTTGATACTTTTCAAATATTGCAATAGTTGCCGCAATGCCTCGGGTTTATTGGTCGGGCCGTTGGCATTCACCTGGTTTTTATTGTTAACGCCATGACAGGCAGGGCAGGTACGGATTTCACCGGGTTGAAAAGACAGCCAGTTGCGTTCCCGGACTACAAAATTGCCTTGTGGGTCTGTCAACTGCCAGCTGAGTGCGCGGCGTGTTGGTAACAGCATCGCCACCGAGCCGTCCGCGGCAATTTTTACACTGCCTTTGGGGGCATTGGGGTTAGGCGGGTTAGCGTTTACGCTGTGCAACTTCTGGGCTAAAACGCGCCGACCGGGTAAAGGCGTTGCCGAGCAGCAACCTTTCAAACCGCGAATCTGATCACCCTGAAAAACCTGGAAATGGGCGACATCATAAATTTTACCGGTCGGAGTCAGCGTTTCCGTTCCGGTCGGCACTCTTAAATTAAAAGGTTGTTGCTTGTCATCATCGTCGCGGACTGTGACATTACGCATGATGGCTAGGGCCAGGTTTTTACTTCTCAAGTATTGGCGAAATGCGCTTTCCGATACGCCTTCTTCCAGGAAAACCGACGCTTCGGGGGCCGCCAGCGTTGACACCAGTCGTGCCGGTATCGGACGCGCCTTGACTTCGACCGGCTGCAGTTCCCATAAGTCACCGGTGTAAGTCACCAGAGTATCGGGATTATAGTAGCTGATGTTTTTTTGAATGCCGTTGGTTAACGGTTGATCCGCCGCCCATTTTCCGTTCGGCAGTTGTTTTAACGTGCGAATGCGATAGTCATAACGTGATTGCGGATTTGCGGTGGTGCCGAGATTTCTGTCCTGGTAGGTATCAAAGCTATGAGCGCTGATCATGCTGCCGTCGGCTAACACCAGCGGGTCGCGGTATAAGCCCGAATGAGCCGGGGACGGCGTCTGGCCGTCTGATGTTGTCGATTTGGTGGTCGGGTCGGTGATGTAGTCAATCGTCATGGTGTCGGCATTATGACTGGGTGCGCCGTTTTTCAAGCGGACAATCTGCCCTGAGGCATGGGTGCCGAATTCAGGCGCGTCGATACCGACATAGTAATTGGGATTGGTCGGGTCTTGTTTGATTTGAAAAAAGTTATTGATTTTAGTCGGTTTAAAACTGCTGGCGGTTAAATACGTTAAAACAGGATCATCGGTAAATACAGGATCCACATAAGACCCGCCTAACTCGTGACGACCGACATGGTTAACGGTTTCCAGCTCAGTGCCGTCTTGATTGATTTGCCAGGGGAAAAAATGATTGAACGAGTGGCCTGTTAAATTAGTGCCGGCCAACGAAACCGTATCGAATTTTAACGGTTCGGGAAAAATTTCGGCGCGGCTGTTGAGTATCGTTGATGACGTCTCGCTGGCATAGTTAAAGGTACCGTAATTACCTGTATTATTACGATCACCCGCTGCCTGTTGGTCTTGTTGCAGATGATCCCACTGGGTAAAGATAACGCGCCCGAAGCTGTCGACAAAGGGATTGAAATCGCCGGACGGCGCATGGTTAAGCAGTTTCAAATTGCCGGTTTTAGGCGCCAGACTCCATAGGCCGGTATTGGTAGGCGCTTCTTCATATTCATCCAGTTGCGGATAAAGTAAAGCCTGGCCGTTGCGCGGACGGTCGGAAACAAAAATAATCCGGCCGTCAGTCCCGTAAGTGGGCGAGACGTTATTATAGTTAGCGGGTTGATTAGGCACTTTAGTAATCACGGGGACCTGGTTTTTGCCCAAACCGGTAATTTCATAAAGCTGCCAATAAAATTGCTTCACTTGATACTGAGCGGTGGGTGCGCCGACCACCATACTGAAAACGGCTTTTTTACCGTTCCAGGACACCGCCGGATCGCGTACCTGTATGGCGTTGGCGCCTTGTAGACCGGTCTGTCCAAACCCTGCCGCCGCAGTCAGGTTTTTTAAACTGCCGTCAGGGTAACGTATCCATAAATCGCCGCCGCGTCCACTAATGTCAATTGCGGCTCTATGGTTGCAGAAAGTGGCGTTCATGGTACAAAAGTCTTGGGGAATAGGGACTTGCGTAACAAATAAAACAGGGTTTGTGATCGCTGCCGAGCCTAGCGGACTGCCGAGCGCCAAACTAAGCGCCACTATAATTTTTTTGTATTGAATGTTCATGGTGGTCTCCTGGTGGTGGTTGATGATCGGGCTTTATTCATCGGGTCGGAAGGCAGTGTCAGGTATTCCTGTTTCCAAACTATTTCTGAAAATGGCAAGATTTGTTTCAATTGTTTCAAACGGTAAAAAAGAGCGGCTGGAGATTTTTTAAACGGCTAAAAAAATGAGCAAAACTGCCGTTATGATGCTAATCTTTGCCCCCTTTCGACGCTGCTTCCGTGTTGCTGCAAAGCTGAAACAATAGATTATTTTTATGGAATTAACTGTGACACGCTTTGGTTTTCAGCGAATCAACCGCTAACCTGTTGATTTTTTGCATAGCTAAAGCCCTGGAGTTTATGCACCGGGAATCGATACAACCACATTGACATAACTAAAATGACTCATTCAACAAACTTCTGGGCTGTTGTTCCGGCAGCCGGTGTCGGCAAGCGCATGAATGCCGACAGACCCAAGCAATATCTGGAACTAGCCGGTAAAACTGTGATTGAACAAACCCTGACGCGTTTATTGCAAGCCGAGGTTTTTCAAGGCATTGCCGTTGCCATTTCGGAACAGGACCCTTACTGGCCGGAATTGGAAATCTCAAAACATGAATCGGTGCTGACCGCTCCCGGCGGAAAAGAGCGCGCCGATTCCGTGCTTTCCGGATTGAAAGCGATACGCGCCGACGCATCGGATGATGACTGGGTGCTGGTGCATGACGCCGCGCGGCCCTGTCTCACCACGAGCGATATTCATCTGTTGATTGATTCGTTAAAGGATGATCCCGTCGGTGGAATCCTCGCCTTGTCATCCCACGATACCTTAAAAGATGTGCAAGGCAAGCGCATTACCGGCACTTTGGACAGAACCCATATTTGGCGCGCATTAACCCCGCAGATGTTTCGTTACGGCATGTTAAAACAGGCCTTGGAAGAGGCGGAAGGCAATCCCGCCGTCACCGACGAAGCCAGCGCCTTGGAATTACAGGGCCTGCAACCGAAAATTGTCGAAGGCCGTCCCGATAACATAAAAATCACCCGGCCCGAAGACTTGGCATTAGCCGTTTTTTACCTGAACCAGCACCTGGAGGGCTTATGATTGGAAAAGGCATGATTAGAGTAGGCATGGGCTACGATGTCCATCGTTTTAACGAGGGCAATACAATTATCTTGGGCGGCGTGGAAATCCCTTATGAACAAGCGCTGGAGGCGCATTCAGACGGCGATGTCGTGCTGCATGCCTTATGCGATGCCTTGTTGGGCGCCGCCGCCTTGGGCGACATCGGCAAGCATTTCCCCGATACCGATCCTGAGTTTAAAGGCGCCGACAGTCGCGTGTTGTTGCGTCATGTTTATAGCATCGTGCAGGCTAAAGGGTATGCGCTGGTCAATGCCGATATGACCATTATTGCCCAGGCCCC
>SXIP01000289.1 GCA_005772825.1 Methylococcaceae bacterium
AACGCCTGCAAATCCAAGGTATCGACATACGCATCAATGGCTCGCACCGGATTGTTCTGGCTGACGTATTCATCGACACAAGGCGGCAGCAACATATCTTGCTGACGGTTTAATACGGGTTGATAGCGGCGTGAGGTCATGGGTGTTTGTTAACTGGCGGTTACCGGATGATGGGCCTATTATAAGGCATGGCTTGCGATAATACTTTCACAGTCTCCGGAGCTTGGGAACGATAAACGATAAGATATTCTTTTTAATGCCAGCCGCCATACTGGGTGGTGGGATCACCACGGAAACCGCTGGTGGTTTTATTGGCATCAGGCACATGAACAGAATCTGCGGCGGCCTGAACCATATTGGCATGGGTATAACCGCCCAACGCTTTGGCTTTATTGGCGATCATCGTGGTCAACGGAGTCAGATCATATTGCGTGATCGTCGGATGAATGACTACGGTGACAAATTGTTCGGCATCCTTTTTATCCGATTCTGGATAAAAGGTCATGACCAGAGGTAAAGCTGTATTGGCGGGAATTTCAACGCGGTAATGGCCGGTATTTTGTACGACGGTACTGGTAATCAGTTGCCCCTGGTTATCGGTTACCTTGATCGTCCCTGCTTTTATCAGTCCGGCATTATTACTGACCGCCCCTTCCAGCGTGGTCGCCGTATCGTATTTTTTGACAATCTGCGGTAGAGGCGGGGTGCCCTGCTTGCTTTGCTCGCACGCTGTCAGTAAACAACAGGCCGTCAACAGCAGCACAATACCCGGCATTTTATGTTTCTTTGTGAAAGGTGAATGGATATTCATAATTAATAGGCCTCACGGTTTGAATGATAGGTGGATCGGAGGAAAAATGTGTTCCTGGGAATTACCTTACGCTTGATCAGCGACGATGACAAATAACGCTTTAATAACGCGACGGCAAATTGCTGACTGATTGCAAACTCCACGGCTGCGGATCAACCGCCGCTTCCAGGGGCGCTTCCAGGTTATCGTCCAGCTTAGGGAAAAAATCCAGGCCGGTTTTTGCTTCTATGTTGTCGATACTGGTTACAAACTGCGACAGCGGCTCTTTGCCGTTCACCGTTTGCGGCACTAAAAAGCCGAGCGCGCGAGGCTTCTTGTTGGGCATCGCCTCAGTCATATATATTTTGTAAAACGCGTCGGGTATTTCCACTGTCCACGACGAATCCAGCCGCTCGACCGTCCCGGTAAAAACAGGGCCGGTAATCACCCATACTTTACCGAAACTTTTGGCAAAATAACTGAGTTCGACTTCTTCCAGACGCTGCCACAATTTTTGATTCAAATTGGGCTTTTGCGGGGTGATGTTGGTCATCAAAAAACTGTCGGCCTGCCCGGCTTTGCCGTAAAGTTGGCTGATGGCATGGTTCGGCGCCATGTGCCCACGGTCGTAGCCGCTTTTCAAATAGCTTTCGTGGCTGACGCGGTTAATACTGCGCCAGTCCGTTTCAAAGTGGCTCGGGCGTTTTAACGACGGTGCATCCGCTGCCGGTGTAGTCAGCGCGTACTCAACCCACAACGGATTGCCGCGCAAATCCGAATAACCCAGGATAAAACCGTGATTGCGTAATACGCGAAACCAGGTGTCGCTGTTCTTAGCAGACACAGCTTGCGGTTCGCCCTGATAAAGCAGTGCGGGACGGGCAATCCTGATTTCATAAAAATAATCGCCCGCACCTATGATCAGTACAAGCAGCAACAGCGATGGATGCGCCCTGCAAAGGCGGAAGAGTCCGGTCAGTAATTTGAACCAGTTTAGGGTTTGTTTTTTTGCCATCAGTCGAATTCGGGAAGTCAGCGGTGTATAGACCCGGCCAAACAGGCTGTTTAAACCAGCGGAAACATTTTATCGGGATTGAGTATGTCGTTCGGGTCGAACTGGCGCTTGATGTTTCTCATCAGTTCCAGCGAGTTGGCATCCAGTTCGCGGTCAACAAAATCGCGCTTTTCAAGACCCACGCCATGCTCGCCGGAAAGCGTTCCGTCCAGCGTCAGCACCAGGGAAAATATTTCATCGAGGCAGTGGTGAGCTTTTTTGCTTTGCTCTGGATCATCGGGGTCCAGCAATAAATTAACATGGATGTTGCCGTTACCGGCATGACCGAAATTGATGATGGGCAACTGGTATTTTGTCGACAGCTTATCGAGCCCCTCGATGAGTGCCGGCATTTTGGTAACCGGTACCACGACATCTTCGTTGATTTTTTTCGGTGCCACTTTGCGGAGCGCAGGCGATAGCGCTTTCCGGGTTTGCCAGAGCGCCTTGACTTCAGCATCGGTTTGCGCGAGCCGGATGTCCAGCAAGCCGTCGTTTCGGGCGCTGGCAGCTACTTTTTCAGCGGCGGTATCCAGGCCTTCTTTCTGGCCGTCGACTTCTATCATTAACATCGCGCCTGCATGTTCAGGCAGGTCGCTGGTTGAATATTGCCGGATCATGTTGATGGCGTTGCCGTCGATAAACTCCAGTGCGCACGGAACGACAGGTTGCGACATGATGCTGGAAACGGCTTTGGCGGCATCAAATACCGTCTGGTAAATCGCCCTGAGCGTCTTTGTCGCCTCGGGCAGAGGCGTCAGTTTTAACGTAGCTTCGGTAATAATCGCCAGGGTGCCTTCCGAGCCGATGATCAGGCGCGTCAGATCATAACCGACCACGCCCTTGCTGGTGTATACGCCAACCCGGATTTCTTTACCCGCTCCGGTGACGGCGCGCAAACCCAGGGTATTTTCTCTCGGCGTACCGTATTTTACCGCTCTCGGGCCTGCCGAGTTATAAGCAAGATTACCGCCAATACTGCAAAAAGCGGCGCTGGTCGGATCGGGCGGCCAGAAAAAACCTTTTTCCCTGACAATATCCTGCACCTGCTGGTTGGTCATGCCGGGTTGCACCGAGATATAGCGATTATCGGGAGAAAATTCGATGACCTTGTTCATCCGCTCCAGCGAAACAATCAAGCCGCCTTTCAGCGGCACGGTTGCTCCGGTTGTGCCGGTGCCGCGCCCCCGTGCGGTCAGGGGAACGTTAAAACGATTACAGGCGTTAACGACACTGACAACCTGGCTATGCGTGGTCGGAAAAACCACCGCTTGCGGTAGAACATGGCGGCGACTGTTGTCATAGCCGTAAGTCCAGCAATCTTCGGGCGCGGTTAAAATATCTTGTGCGGCAAATAGCTCAGCCAGCAACGCTAAAAACTCAGCAGGCAACGTCGTGTTAATCGGTTTCATGTCAATCAAGATATTCAAAGACCGTAATGATTTGTTTGACATCGGGCTGGTGTCTGACTACATTAATGACCACATCACCTTCACTTCGGCGCACCATGCCCATCAGGTAAACCGTCGCATCTTCAATGACGACCTTTACCATGGACGACTCAAATCCGGGCAATGTTCGAATCTGGGCTAGGGCGGCTTTGATATTGCCGGCCATACCCGCATCATTATTACGCGAATCAAAGTCACTGGGATAAGCAATAGCCAGGTTATTGTGCACCCCTTTGACATGGGGGATGACGCGGATTTTGGAAATAATGTCATCCCTGATTGATTCGTTGGGCGTTTCGCCGGTAACCAGTACGGCGCCGTTATAAACGTTTACATTGACATGGGACTGAACCAGCAAATCGCCATAGTCTTCATTCAGTCGGGATATAATCTCGGTTTCAAGATGCTTGTCCAATATGATGGTATCGCGCGGGCGGCGATCGTGTAATAACATCAGATCGGTTATTTCACCATCGTTTGAACCCATCGTCGCACAACCGTTAATGACCGACACATTAGCCAGTAACAACAGCAATAAAAATCTTTTCATGACTTAATCCTCAAGTGTATTAGCCAAATAATTGATGATCAATCAGGTCACACAAGCAATGTGTAATCAGAACATGAACTTCCTGAATGCGTGCCCCGGAATCCGAAGGCACGCGAATTTCTATGTCGGTTTCATGCAGTAACGGCGAAATCATGCCGCCGTTATTCCCGGTCAAGGCGATCACCGACAGGTCTTTGTCATGCGCGGCGCTAACCGCTTTAGCGATATTGGATGAATTACGGCCATCGCTGTAGACCAGCAATATATCGCCGCTTTGCCCCAATGCTCTAAGCTGCTTGGCAAACACATCGTCAAAATGATAGTCATTGGCTATGGCTGTGAGAGTGGCCGTATCCGTCGTCAAGGCAATCACCGGTAATGACGGGCGGTCCCTTTCAAACTGGTTGAGCATGGCCGATGACAGCAGTTGCACGCTGGTTGCGGAACGACCATTGCCGCAAGCCAGGATTTTTTTATCATTGAGCAAGGCGTTAACCAATCGTTGTGAAGCATACTCGATCAGCTCGCAAAGGCTGGTCATGGCATCTTGCTGGGTCTGGATGCTGTCGGTGAAATGATTAATGATTCTGTCTTGTAAGCTCATGGTGTGGTTAATTGCATTTAAAAAGCATTTTTTATCCAGTCTATGTTGTCGTTGCCGGAAATGGCGACGACATCAAAGCGAATGGGGCGGTCGACTTTTTGAGATAAATTGGCTTGAGAAGATAAAAAGAATTGGGTTGCCGCTATTATACGGGATTGTTTCGTGCGAGTGACACTCTCGACCGCGCTGCCGTATTGATCGGTTTTGCGGAACCTGACTTCAATGATGACCAATGTCTGTCCGTCAGTCATAACCAAATCAAGCTCACCCTGTTTGCAACGGAAATTGCGACAAACCGGCTTGAGACCTTTATTAATGAGGAATTTGTGCGCCTGCTCTTCAGCGCTTTCGCCACGCATTAAATGTGCGGCTTTGGCGGTTAATTTGGTAAATAGCATATAATCCCCACGGTAGGTACAAGGTTCAAGGCGAAAAGCACAACACAGCAGCATACTTGTACCTTGAACCTTAATTAAGGAGATTATCGAATGTCAAGTGAATACGGCAAATTATACGTGGTTGCCACGCCAATAGGTAATCTGGCGGACATCAGTTTCAGAGCGGTGGAAACCTTAAAGCAGGTTGATTTGATTGCCGCCGAAGATACCCGGCATGTAAAAATGTTGCTGCAACATTATGGCATCAACAATAAACTGGTTTCATTGCATCAGCACAACGAAGAAAGAGCTTCCGCCGGTTTGCTGGAAAAACTGCGGGAAGGCTTGTCCATTGCCCTGGTTTCAGACGCGGGAACACCTCTGTTGAGCGATCCCGGCATGCCGCTGGTAAAAGCGGTCAAGGATGCCGGTCTGGAAGTCGTGCCGATTCCCGGCCCCTGCGCATTAATAGCGGCGCTTTCAGCGGCTGGATTGCCGGTCACACAATTTTCCTTTGAAGGTTTTTCGCCGCGAACTTCGTCGGCGCGCAAGGCATTCTTTAGTGAAAAATTATTGTCTCCAACCACTTGGGTATTCTATGAATCCAGCCATCGAATCCTGGCTTCATTAAAAGACATGGCGGAGATATTGCCGCCTGACCGCCAGATCGTCATCGCCAGAGAGTTGACCAAACTACATGAAACCATTGTAAAAACCAGCTTGGCTAATGCGCTGGAACTGGTGGAGCAGAATGACAACATGAGAAAAGGCGAATTTGTGGTCATTGTTGATGGTGCAGCGCCGGATAAAAATGAACAGGTCATCAGCGCCGAACAGGAAAAAATTCTGCGCGTGTTATTGGCGGAATGCTCTATTAAAACAGCGGTCGCCATGGCGGTTGAAATTACCGGCGTTAGGAAAAAACGGTTATATCAAGCTGCATTGGATATGGCAAAAACAAAAGACGCTTAGTTTTTCCGTTAACTCCAAGAATGACCAATCTGGATCACGAACTATGTGGAATTCCGGAATACACCAACGCGAATCGGATAAATGTGCTACACTGCGCCCCGGAAGAGTTGGTTGAACAGTCGCTGTTTTATCGTCAAGATAAAATGGAGGAAAGTCCGGGCTCCACTGGGCAGGGT
>SXIP01000290.1 GCA_005772825.1 Methylococcaceae bacterium
GCGCGGATGATTATGATGGGGCTGAAATTCCAGGGTGCCGTACCGTTTAAGGAAGTTTATATACACGGCCTGGTGCGTGACGCCGAAGGCCAGACAATGTCCAAATCCAAAGGCAATGTACTCGACCCGATTGATATTATTGACGGTATCGAGCTGGACGCTTTGGTCGAAAAGCGCACGGCGGGCATGATGCAGCCGCATCTGGCGAAAAAAATCGAACAGGCGACCCGCAAGGATTTTCCTGACGGTATTCAGTCTTACGGCACCGATGCCTTACGCTTTACCTTTGCTTCGCTGGCTTCAACCGGCCGCGATATACGTTTCGACTTGGCGCGCACCGAAGGTTACCGTAATTTCTGCAATAAACTCTGGAATGCTGCGCGTTATGTGTTGATGAACGTTGCCGAAGATGAAGGACAGATTACAAGAGACTCAAACCTCGGAATGCAGCTTTCCACGCCTGACCGCTGGATTACTGCGAGACTCAACCAGGTTATAGCCACAACCAGCAATGCCATCGACAATTACCGTTTTGATCTGGCGGCGCAAGCGATTTATGAATTTACCTGGAACGAGTATTGCGACTGGTACCTGGAACTGGCTAAAGTGTCCCTGCAATCGGCAGATGAAGCTTTGCAGTGCGGCACACGCTTTACCTTATTGACGGTTTTGGAAACCATATTGCGTTTGGCGCACCCGATCATGCCGTTTATTACTGAAGAAATCTGGCAACGTGTTGCGCCATTGTTGGCTATTCGAGCCGAAACCATCATGCTGCAAGCTTATCCGCTAGCTGATGAAGCAAAAATCGATACCCAGGCCATCGCTGAAACCAACTGGGTCATGAGCTTTATTCTAGGTGTACGCCGCATTCGCGGGGAAATGAATATTGCTCCCGGCAAGCCGTTACCGGTATTGCTGCAAAACGGTTCAAGCGCTGATCAACAAAATTTGGCGAATAACCGGGTCTATCTGCAAAAGCTCGGACGCCTGGAATCAATGACCTGGTTAACCGCCGAAGAGTCAACGCCTGAATCTGCAATCGCCCTGGTCGGTGACATGAAGCTGTTGATTCCAATGGCGGGCTTAATTGACAAAGACGCGGAATTGGCAAGACTGGACAAAGAGATACAAAAAATCAAAGGCGATTTGCCCAGAATAGAAAACAAACTGGGCAACCCGGCATTTATAGATAAGGCACCGGAAGACGTTATCAATAAAGAAAAGATAAAACTGGCAGACCTGCGTTCAATGCTCAATAATCTCGAACAACAGCAAGCTAAAATCAGGGCGTTATAAGATTAAGCAGAAGGTACAAAGCGAAAAACGAAAGTGGCAAAGCGCAAAGTGAAAAGCATCAAACTTTATAAGGAACGTGCGTGAAATAACTTAAATATTTGACTCTCCTCTCCCTGAAGGACAGGGAATAAGTTGTCGAAGTTTTTTCATACACGTTCCTAAGTAACTTTCAGCCTTTTGCCTTGTACCTTATCCCTTTTTAATCTATATTTCTCTTATACAATTGCATTTTAGTAATTAATACATGGCAACCGCACCCACAGATTTTCAATTTAGTGCTCTTATAGGGTGCTTGGTTCAGGATGGCCTGCTAACTGAAAATGAAGCTAAAACTCATGCCAGGGAAGCGCAACAAGCCAAAATGCCCTTACTAAGCTACCTTGTCGCCAACAAAATCGTTGACAGTAAAGCCGTCGCATTAAAAGCCTCAACTGAATTCGGTGTGCCTTTTTTTGACCTGGATGCTATCGACTATCGCACCCTTCCAATTGGCCTGGTGAGTGAAAAACTGATTCGCAAACACCATGCGCTCCCCCTTTTTACTCGCGGAAAAACCTTATTTATCGCCGTATCCGATCCGACCGGCTCACAGGCCCAGGATGACATCAAGTTTCAGGCCAGGCTTAATATTGAAACCATTCTGGTTGAAGAAAACAAACTGACTAAGACAATTGATGCGGCATTGGAGGCGGCGGACACCTCCATGACGGATCTGCTCGATTCCGATCTGGATAACCTGAACCTTAGCGCAGGCGATGACGATGCCCCAGCCATTGATGTCAACTCAGACGTTGATGAGGCTCCCATTGTCCGTTTTGTCAACAAAATCCTGCTGGATGCGATTAAAAAAGGCGCATCCGATATACACATGGAGCCGTATGAAAAAATATTCCGCATCCGTTTCCGAGCGGACGGCATGCTCTATCAGGTCGCCAGTCCACCGGTCAATATAGCGACCCGCATTATATCCAGAGTCAAGATTATGGCCAGAATGGATATTGCCGAACGCCGGGTTCCGCAGGACGGTCGTATCAAGATGACGCTATCCAAACATCGTGCGATTGATTTCCGTGTTAATACCTGTCCTACACTGTTTGGCGAAAAAGTGGTGCTGCGTATCCTGGACCCCACCTCTGCCCAACTGGGCATCGAGAAATTGGGTTTTGAACCCAATCAGCAAAAGCTTTTTCTTGAAGCCATTAACAAACCCTACGGTCTGGTCCTGGTGACAGGACCGACCGGTAGCGGTAAAACCGTTTCGCTTTATACCGGTTTAAACCTTCTCAATAGTATTGACCGCAATATTTCCACTGCCGAGGATCCGGTTGAAATCACGGTGGAAGGCATTAACCAGGTCAATATGAATGTTAAGGCGGGACTGACCTTTGCCAGCGCCTTGCGCGCCTTTCTGCGCCAAGATCCTGACGTCATCATGGTCGGGGAAATTCGTGACCTCGAAACGGCCGATATCGCTGTTAAAGCCGCGCAAACCGGCCATTTGGTATTATCGACCCTGCACACCAATGATGCGCCGCAAACCTTAAACCGCCTCATGCAAATGGGCGTGGCGCCGTTTAACATTGTCTCTGCGGTTAATTTGATTATGGCGCAACGCCTGGCGCGGCGCTTGTGCGAATACTGTAAAAAACCGGCAAATTTCCCTGATAATATTCTTACCGCTGCAGGCTTTAAAGAAGATGAGCTGAAAACACTGCGCATCTATAGCCCTGTAGGCTGTGAACATTGCATTAATGGTTACAAAGGCCGGGTCGGCATTTATCAGGTCATGACCTTGAGTGAAGACATGCGCACATTGATACTTGAAGGCGGTAATGCCATGCAACTGGCACAGCAGGCCGCTTCCGAAGGTATTAATGATTTACGGGCGTCGGGATTAAACAAGGTTCGCATGGGCGTTACCAGCCTGGAAGAAATTGATCGGATAACTAAATTAAGCGAATAAATCCAAGGAATATAACAATGGCCGAGAAAATTGAACAAATTGATTTCATCTGGGAAGGAATCGATAAGAACAGGAAAAAAAACAAGGGTGAGCTTTCCGCGGTCAGCGAGTTAGTCGCAAAAAGGGAACTGAGTCGACAGGGTTATCGCGTCACTAAAATCCGAAAAAAACCCAAGCCTTTATTCAGCGCAAGATCTAAACCCATCACTCCCGGCGATATTGCGGTCTTTGCCAGGCAATTAGCCACCATGTTGCAAGCAGGCGTAGCGCTGGTGCAATCATTCGATATTATCGGCAAGGGTCATGAGAACCCCAGCATGCAAGCCCTGCTGCTGGGCATTAAAACCGATATTGAAAGCGGTGACACTTTAGCCGAAGCACTTAAAAAAAGACCCGTGTATTTTGACGAGCTGTTCTGTAACCTGGTTGAATCAGGCGAGCAGGCGGGGGTATTGGAAGGTTTGCTGGATAAAATCGCCACCTATAAAGAAAAAACCGAGTCGATGAAGAAAAAGATCAAAAAGGCTCTGACTTATCCCATCGCCGTTCTTGTAGTCGCTTTTATCGTTACAGCTATACTTCTACTGTTTGTAGTGCCCGTATTTGAAGACCTGTTCCAGAGTTTTGGCGCAGATTTGCCTTCATTTACCCGAATGGTCATCAATATGTCCAAATGGCTGCAGGAGTGGTGGTGGATTGTTCTTGGGTCGGTTATCGCCTTCTTTTACGTATTCAGCTATTTCAAGAAACGATCGCATGCCTTTAATCATTTTCTGGACAGGGTGCTGTTACAGATTCCCGTCGTCGGCCTCATTATCAACAAGTCTGCTGTTGCCCGTTTTTCCAGAACCCTGTCCACCATGTCGGCAGCCGGCGTACCGCTGGTAGAGGCATTGCAATCCGTTGCGGGCGCTTGCGGCAACATTATCTATGCGGAAGCGGTGTTAAAAATGCGCGAAGAAGTGGCAATGGGGCAACGCCTGCAGTTCGCTATGCAACAAGTCAATCTATGGCCGCACATGGTGCAACAAATGGTCGCCATTGGTGAAGAATCCGGTTCTATTGACGCAATGCTGTCTAAAGTAGCTGATTTTTATGAAGAAGAGGTCGATAATTTGGTTGATAATCTAAGCAGTCTGATGGAGCCGATTATTATGGTTATCTTGGGTATTCTGGTCGGTGGCCTGATCGTTGCGATGTATCTGCCTATTTTCAAAATGGGATCTGCCATTGGCTAGTCAGAGATGGGGTATTTATATACTATGCTTATTATTGCAACGCGTTGACAGTCATACCTGAATACAGATGATTGTTAAAATCCGTCACCGGAACGTCGTGACTTTGCCTTGTAATTAGCCAGTAAGACAAACCACTTGAATTGTCCTATGCCCTTTATTTAAAAGGGCATAGGGACTGCAACCTGACTGAATATCATCGTGAATAATATTAGTCAAAAGCAGCGATGACAACGAGCAGCATATAAATGTCTTCTCTGATTAAGCTACCCGACCCTGCCTTCTTGAACTCATCCCCTACCCTATTTCTTCAACAGCCTTATGATGGAACAGCTCAATATTTTCTCAAACTCATCTTATCTTGTTACCACATTTGCTGCGATAGTCGGTTTACTCGTCGGCAGTTTTCTCAATGTTGTTATTTACCGGTTACCGATCATGATGCAACGGAGTTGGCGACAAGATTGCCTGGAGTATTTGCAGCTTGACCCGAATACAGGTGATAGTAATAAAGATGGACCTTTTAACCTGGTTTTACCTTTATCACGTTGCCCACACTGTAATACACCAATCAAGCCCTACCAAAACATCCCGGTTATCAGCTATGTGTTTTTAAGAGGAAAATGCGCTACCTGCAAACACCACATTTCATTGCGATATCCGATTATAGAAGCTTTTACAGCACTAACTTCAGCCATAGTGGCCTGGCATTTCGGCTATACGCCGCAAACAGCTTTTGCATTAGTGTTGACCTGGTCCCTGATTGCACTCAGTTTTATTGATATTGACCACCAATTGTTACCCGACTCAATCAGTATACCGTTGCTCTGGCTGGGATTATTTTTGAGCCTATCCGGATTTTTTACCGATAGCCACTCCAGTATTATTGGCGCTATTGCCGGCTATCTGGTGCTGTGGACGGTTTATAATCTGTTTAAGCTGGCGACCGGTAAAGAAGGCATGGGCTA
>SXIP01000291.1 GCA_005772825.1 Methylococcaceae bacterium
GTGATTGATTGGCGTTGAGGTCACTAATCACCAGCAGATCAATACCGTTGTAATTGGCGTTAAAACTGATGTTACGGATTTGCGCGCCGGTTAAGGCATTTTTAAGTTGTACCCTCAGTTGCGTAGCGTTTTGTTGCAATACCGCAAGGCCAGCTGTGCCTTTACCACTGATGTCTCGCACCACCCCCAGGTCCAGCGGTTTGAAGGCAGGATCAAACGGCATCGCGCTGAGTTTGACGCCGCTCAGGCTGTCTCGCACTTCCACTTGTACCGCCTGATCACTGCTGCGCACACCCAGCACGGCGATTTCCGATGCGCCGTTGTTGTTGAGGTCAGGTAAGACATTTGCTTTATTGGGCACAAATTGGCCGTCGAATGGGATTCGCCTGACCAATGCGCCGGTTTGGGCGTTTTTCACCGTGGCGGTGGATTTTTTGAGGGTGGGGTTATAAGTGACGACGGCGATTTCGGGGCTGTTGTCTTTGTTGATGTCACCGAGTGAGATAATCGGGGTTGCGTTAACGATTCCGTTGTATAGTTGCTGGATTTCAGATTCAGAGAGAGCCCGGTTGTAGATACGAATATCATCAACAGACCCGGCAAAATATTCACCCAAGAAGGACGCACTTCCAAAGAACAACTGTGTATTTTGCGAAACGATGTTCAGACTTGTATTTACGGATGCGTCCAATACCGCATTAACATAGAAATTCCATGATTTGTTGTTTTTGACAATGACCACCTGATACCAAGTGTTCTGAGCAAAATCTGTTTTTGATCCCATAAGGTGGGCAGCTATATTCCAGCTATCCCCACCAGTATCCAACCAATAACTCAATCCGCCATCCCCACTGTGATTATAATTAATTGCAATCCCGTTATGCGGCTTGGTATTTAAAATTGCATTGAATTGTTTCGATAAATCATCGAGCTTG
Organism: Methylococcaceae bacterium; assembly: GCA_005772825.1. Lineage (GTDB taxonomy): Bacteria > Pseudomonadota > Gammaproteobacteria > Methylococcales > Methylomonadaceae > SXIP01. The sequence continues at coordinate 936 of SXIP01000291.1, forward strand.
AACCATGCACTTATCGTGTAAGCAGTGCTGCCTATATCGAAAAAAGCAGTTTGGGTGTTGATATAACTATCTACGCCATTAAATCTGTACGCACTGTTCAAATCTGTACGCACTGTTCGCATTCCCGAAGCGATCCGTCGTCAGTGTCGCCTCATGGATAGCACAGTTATTACCATTGCCACTCACATCGTTGGCGTTACCATTAAATGGGTAATAAGCAGCTAATCCATCATTTAGCTCGGCTGTTGCAAGTATTGGGAGGAGCAATGCTATCGCAAAAATTATTGTAACAATACTCTTTTCGTTAAATCCCTGTTTTCGGTGTTCCATGTTGTTATTCATGTTAAATTTCCTCTAAATTAAAGGCTCGCTGAAAAATGTCATCATTGTTTATGTCTACGCGGGAAGGGCAACATGCACCGTCCGGCTGAAAAAAGATGTTGCTCGATCTCAGATGCAACTTAAAAATACATCGCCTAAATCAACACCCCTGGAAGCTAGAGCTTCCCAGCCCGCATTCCCAAGCCAGAGCTCTCGTCGTTATACACAAGTCTGTTCAAGACTTGACTGTAGGCCGGAATAAGCATGCCCGGCGGTAGCAAGGGCGTGTGTTTCCGGCATCACGTAGCTTCGAAGTGCCGGAAACGCCTGTCCTGCGCTCATGCGCGGACAGCCTTATTCCGGCCTACCTCGATTTGTGTATAACGATGAGAGCCAGAGCTTGGGAACGAGCTGAGTAGTCACAAAAGCTCTACCTGCGCGCTTAAAAATACATCCCCTGAATCAACACCCCTGTCTTTCCATCACGCACTTCGGCAAACAGCTTTTGCGGACCGGGTTGTTCCCTAAGGCGCACCAATTCAGCGACGCCGTTGCCGTTGAGGTCGGGGATGGAGATGAAGCCGACCGTGGTGCCATAGTTGTCGAAGACGACTTTATTGATGAAGGTATCGGTTAGGGTGTCATGGACTTCGGCGCGAATTTGTCCATCTGAGGCGCGCAGGCCCAGCATTGCTAGGTGGGTTTGACTGTTGCTGTCGGCGACACTCGCCAATTTGAACGGTTGTGACAAGGCATAGTCCAGCGTATTCACCGGTAAACCGCTTAAGGTGTCTTTTAATGACACCCGTGCGGTATTGGTCCGCAAAACCCCTAACTCGGGGCCGCCTTTGTTATTCAGGTCAGGTAGATTAATCAGTTGCTTTAGTTCTTGGCCGCTGCCGTAGCTGATGGTGCGTATTAATGCGCCGGTCTTGCTGTCATGTATTTCTACGATGTCAGCCGCACTGGTGGTTTTGTTATCGGCCAGCACAGCGATTTCCCGTGATTGATTGGCGTTGAGGTCGCTAATCACCAGCAGATCAATACCGTTGTAATTGGCGTTAAAACTGATGTTACGGATTTGCGCGCCGGTTAAGGCGTTTTTAAGTTGTACCCGCAGTTGCGTAGCGTTTTGTTGCAATACCGCAAGGCCGGCGGTGCCTTTACCACTGATGTCTCGCACCACTCCCAGGTCCAGCGGTTTGAAGGCAGGATCAAACGGCATCGCACTGAGTTTGACGCCGCTCAAGCTGTCTCGCACTTCCACTTGTACCGCCTGATCACTGCTGCGCACACCCAGCACGGCGATTTCAGAAGCACCATTGCCGTTCAGGTCAGGCAGGACATTGGCTTTAGTCGGCACAAATTGGCCGTTGAAGGTGATTTGCTTGACCAGGCCGCCGGTTCTGGCGTTTTTGACGGTGGCGGTGGATTTTTTGAGGGTGGGGTTATAGGTGATGACGGCGATTTCGGGGCTGTTGTCTTTGTTGATGTCGCCGAGTGAGAGAAGCGGGGTGGCATTGATGGTAAATTGATCCTTTGCCTTATACATTTCCATTACCTCCGTATCTGAAAGAGTTCTATTATAAATACGAACACTGTCTATGAGACCAGCATAGAATCTAGCATCTCTATTTAGAAGAAATGCACCTATATTTAGATCGCTAAAATCTACTGCTGTATTATTCACTACTGAAAAAGTAGTGTTCGTATCTAAAATACCATTTACATAAAGATATGATGTTCCAGTATCGCCGTTCATAACCCATACAACATGCTGCAATTGGTTCAGTTGAATTGCTGTATTTCCATAGAATTCACTTCCGACCGGACCTGTACTTTGAGAAGGCTGGATTCCGTATTCAGCAGAATGAATTCTGCATTCACCAGACACCGTTCTTAGAGAAAATACAACTTTCCCCCAAGTCCATCTCGTTGACCCAATAATTGAACCATCGGTATTAATCTCACATGATGAAGGTTTTATCCATGCGCTGAAAGTAAATGTATTATTTACAGGCGACGGAAAATAATTCAGAAGGCCGATATAATCACCAGTTCCGTTGAAATTATATGCGCTATTAGGCTTCCCGTTTCCATCGGTAGTCAATGTAGCTCCATTTACTGTCCCGTAATTTCCATTCCCACTTTCATCATTAGCATTTCCATTGAAAGGGTAATAAGCAACCAATCCGTTATTTAGGTCCGCTTTTGCAAGTATAGGCAAGAGTAAGGCCATCGAAAAAAGTATCGCAATACTCTTTTCGTTGAATCCATGTTTTTGGTGTTTCATGTTGTTATTCATGTTAAATCCCCTCTAAATTAAAAGGCTTGCTAAAAAATGTCATCATTGTTTATGCCTACGCGGGAAGGGCAACATACACCGTCCGGCTGAGAAAATATGTTGCCCGACTCCAGGCAACTTAAAAATACATCCCCTGAATCAACACCCCTGTCCGACCATCACGCACTTCGGCAAACAGCTTTTGCGGGCCTGGTTGTTCTCTGAGACGCACCAGTTCGGCGACGCCGTTGCCGTTGATGTCGGGGATGGAGATAAAGCCGACGGTGGTGCCGTAGTTGTCGAAGACGACTTTATTGATCAAGGTATCGCTGAGGGCGTCATGGATTTCCGCGCGAATTTGTCCGTCGGAAGCGCGCAGGCCCAGCATGGCCAGGTGGATTTGACTGTTGCTGTCGGCGACACTTGCCAATTTGAACGGTTGCGACAGGGCATAGTCCAGCGTATTCACCGGTAAACCGCTTAAGGCGTCTTTTAATGACACCCTGGCCGTATTCGCCCGCAACACCGCTAACTCGACGCCGCCGTTGTTATTCAGGTCCGGTAGATTAATCAGTTGCTTTAGTTCTTGGCCGGTGCCGTAGCTGATGGTGCGGATTAATGCGCCGGTCTTGCTGTCGTGTATTTCCACGATGTCGGCAGCACTGGTGGTTTTATTATCGGCCAGTACGGCGATTTCCCGCGATTGATTGGCGTTGAGGTCGCTAATCACCAGCAGATCAATACCTTTGTAATTGGCGTTAAAACTGATGTTGCGGATTTGCGCGCCGGTTAAGGCATTTTTAAGTTGTACCCGCAGTTGCGTAGCGTTTTGTTGCAAGACGGCCAATCCCGCTGTGCCCTTGCCGTTTATGTCCCGCACCACGCCTAAGTCAAGGGGTTTGAAGGCAGGATCAAACGGCATCACACTGAGTTGGACGCCGCTGAGACTATCCCGGACTTCCACTTGTACCGCCTGATCACTGCTTCGCACACCAAGCACGGCGATTTCTGAAGCACCATTGCCGTTCAGGTCAGGTAAGACATTGGCTTTAGTCGGTACAAATTGGCCATTGAAGGGGATTTGCTTGACCAATGCGCCGGTTTGGGCGTTTTTTACGGTGGCGGTGGATTTTTTGAGGGTGGGGTTATAGGTGATGACGGCGATTTCGGGACTGTTATCGTTGTTGATGTCGCCGAGGGAAACAAGCTGAGGTGTGTTCGGGATTTCCTGGTAGAGTTGCTGAATTTCTGAGGCCGATAAGGCACGGTTGTATATACGAACATTATCTAAACTGCCACGCATATAAAATTCAAAACCTGTATGAATACTTTTTCCAATAAAACCTTTTGACATGCCCGTATTATGTGATTGAGGGAACAAATGTGTGCCTATATTTAAACCGTTCAGATAAATATTCAACCTACTGTTTTTATATACATATGTTGTCATGCTCCATTTATTGGCTATTAAAGGCGTATTACTGATAAACCAATCTGCACCAGAGCCCGTATCAAATCCCATTAGCCCTAGCCACGGTGCCGCGTATCCACCCCATGATGACGTACCGTAAAGAATTGCAAAAGTTTTCCATTCTTCAGGCATTCCATAAGAAATAATCGCCCCAATAGACGTTCCAGTATCGAGTTTTGCCCAAACAGATATTGTTCTTTCATGACTTCCAGACGGTAATGTATTGAGGTTCAATTCGATAAAGCTAGCACCATCAAAATAATACGCGCTATTTTGATTACCGAATCGATCCTCAACTAAACTTGCTCCGTATACCGTTCCATCATTCCCATTTAAACTTTCATCTTTTGCATTGCCATTGAACGGATAATAAGCGACTAATCCGTTACTTAGATCGGCTATTGCAAGTGTTGGGAAGAGCAAGGCTATCGCAAAAAATATCGCAATTCTGCTTTTCTTAAATACCGGTTTTTGGTGTTTTATATTGTTATTCATGGTTAATAATTTCCCCTTTGTTAAAAAACGCTCTTAAATCCACCATCTTGTAAATTGGATAAAAACAGCTCTCCCTCACTAAAAATACATCCCCTGAATCAACACCCCTGTCCGTCCATCACGCACTTCCGCAAACAGTTTTTGCGGGCCGGGTTGTTCTCTTAAGCGCACCAGTTCAGCTACGCCGTTGCCGTTGATGTCGGGGATGGAGATGAAGCCGACGGTGGTGCCGTAGTTGTCATAGACGACTTTATTAATCAAGGTATCGCTCAGGGCGTCATGGACTTCCGCGCGAATTTGTCCGTCGGAAGCGCGTACGCCCAGCATGGCCAGGTGGGTTTGACTGTTGCTGTCGGAGACACTCGCCAGTTTGAACGGTTGCGACAGGGCATAGTCCAGGGTATTCACCGGTAAACCGCTTAAGGCGTCTTTTAATGACACCCGCGCGGTATTCGCCCGCAACACCGCTAATTCGGCGCCGCCGTTTTTATTCAGGTCCGGTAGATTAATCAGTTGCTTTAGTTCTTGGCCGGTGCCGTAGCTGATGGTGCGTATTAATGCGCCGGTCTTGCTGTCGCGGATTTCCACGGTGTCGGCGGCGGTGACGGTTTTATTGTCGGCCAGCACGGCGAGTTCCCGCGATTGATTGGCGTTGAGGTCGCTAATCACCAGCAGGTCAATACCGTTGTAATTGGTGTTAAAACTGATGTTGCGGATTTGCGCGCCGCTCAAGGCATTTTTAAGTTGCACCCGCAGTTGCGTAGCGTTTTGTTGCAGGACTGCGAGGCCCGCTGTGCCCTTGCCGTTGATGTCCCGCACCACCCCCAGGTCCAGGGGTTTGAAGGCAGGATCAAACGGCACCGCGCTGAGTTTGACACCGCTCAGACTGTCACGCACTTCCACCTGTACCGCCTGATCACTGCTGCGCCCACCGAGCACGGCGATTTCGGACGCGCCGTTGCCGTTCAGGTCGGGCAGGACATTGGCTTTAGTCGGCACAAATTGGCCGTTGAAGGGGATTTGTTTGACCAAGGCGCCGGTTTGGGTGTTTTTTACGGTGGCGGTGGATTTTTTGAGGGTGGGGTTATAGGTGACGACGGCGATTTCGAGGGCTCCGTCTTTGTTGATGTCACCAAGTGAGAGAAGTGAAGGAATGCTTAGTTGAATTACTGGATTTTCATTGAAACGATCAGAGAAATCAGTTTTGGCGAAATCGTAAAACACAATATTATCGAGAATCGCATCAGCGTGAATACCATCCCAATTGTGTCGCCCAAGGTAATTTAAGCGGGAAGGAGGAAGATCGTTTCTTACCGGGCAATTTGGATTTCCTACCAACGCAAGTGATCCGTCGAAATATAAACGAAATAGATCGGTTGTGTTACCGATTCCGTTATTATCCCAAACCATTGCCCAGTGGTGCCATTGCCCAGTCTCGAAATGAATTCCGTGGCTGCTGTAAGTGCCTGTCAAATTAATTTGCCATCCATCTATACAGCTTTCTATCGGAAAAAATCCAGCTACGATAGTACCAGCACCATCACCCCAGTAGCCAAGCACAAGTCGTTGAGAGCTTAGACCAAGGCTTGTATCAAATAAAATATGTGTACCCACTCCCGACGACGGCCAAGAGGTTTTGACCCATAACGCGATCGTACCGCGTGAATTCAATATGAGGCTGTTAATCAGCGATTCGTCTAACAAAAAATATCCAGGAAAAGAACTATCCATCCTGACACCGTTACCGAATCGCCCTGACTCATAATTGACATCACCTGTCTGCACTAAAGGCGGTCCGACTTCGCTGTTTGTTGCTTGTTTATTGTCTCCAAGCCTATTCCACAAAACAACATCATCTGCTTGCGCGAATTGCACAAACACATTGCTGAAACCAAAGAGCAAAAATGAGAACGATAAAATGCCATACATCAAAGCAGTATTAAATTTCTGTCCGCTCTTTATGTATATAACCATAATGAAGCTTTTCGAGGCAGATAGGGTTTTGATACCGGATTTTACAAAATCAGGTGTGTTCATAAAGGTTCTTTCCTGTGTTAAAGGTGCGAAGAAAGCAGACCGATACAGTTTCCCGCTTGATTAAGTTTGAGCAAAGCCAAGGACGACGATGCTAATAAGCGTCATTTGAGCAGAAAAACAAGAGAAAAAATATTCGTACAAATACTTACAGGGCAGGGGGCTATAAGGTTATCGATTGGATTTACGGTGTAGTAAATTTGTTACTACGCCGATATGAAATAGACGTTGAATGTAGTAGGTTTTAACGTGTCGAGTCTTGCAAACGGTTGATTTTCGCTGTTTCCCAAGTTCCGCTCTCATCGTTATACACAACTCGATGTAGGCCGGAATAAGTCTGTCCGCGCTTTAGCGCAGGACAGGCGTTTCCGGCACTTCGAAGCCGTGTGATGCCGGAAACACACGCCCTTGCTGCCGCCGGGCGTGCTTATTCCGGCCTACTTTCAAGTCTGTGGGAGCACGTCATTCCGGCATGGATTGCCGGAGCCGTTAGAACGCGTAAGCGAATCCAGGGCATAGGGATGTGTTCGAAGTTACCGTCCATGGCCTGGATACCCGCTTCCCGGCTGGTATGACGACACTTGATGTATAACAGTGAGAGCTAGAACGAGCTGAAATTAGATCTTTGTCCCTCTATCAGTCAAACGCACCATATCGTTCATGACGCCGTCCAGCCCGCCATAGACGTTGAGCGTGTTGATACGGGCGGTGATCTTTTCCAGTATTTCCAGTTCTTTCAGGCGTAGCAAAACCGGGTTGCCTTCCATGACTTTGGCTGTGTTATGCAGCGAACGGGTCGCTTGGGTTTCTTCCTGGCGCTTGATCAGGTTGGCTTCCGCCAGCTTTTGCGCTTCGACAACCTGGGTCAGAATGGCTTTCATTTCGCCGGGCAAGATGATGTCGCGCGCGCCCACGGCCTTGACCTCAATCCCGTAGCTCGCGGCTTTTTCCACAACGATGCCGAGAATTTGGCTGTTCAGCGAATTCTTGTCGGCCAGCAGTTCGTCGAGCGTTTGCGTGCTGACAATGGTGCGCAAGGCCAGTTGCAATTCCCGGTATAGGAAGTCTTTGGCATCGGCCAATTCCGCCTTGACCACTTCAGGTTGTTTTATCTGCCAGGTGGCCGACAGATTGATACGCAAACTGACCCGGTCTTTGGTCAGGATTTCCTGACCGTTCACTTCCATATTTTGTAAACGACCGTCATACAACGATACCGTAATAGTCCGGTTGAAACGCCACCAGACATGGGTGCCGGAGTTTAAAGTCGCCAGCGTCTCGCCATCCACGGACAGAAAACCGATATGATTTTCCGGGACCGTAGCGATGACGATAGAGGCTATGACTGCTTTTCGTAACAGGTCATCCTTGCTGTTGGTCAATAGCGCGGCCAGTTTTTTTGCTACGCTAAAGTTCTCGCTAATGTCTGTTTTTTCAACACGGATTTCCTGACCGGTTTTCCAGTAAGCGCCGCTTTGCGCAGGTGCTTTAATATCCTTCAGCCCGTTTTTCTGGTAAACCAGACCGACTTCCTGCTCGCCGGTTTCCCATAGCGTCAGGCTGTCGGCAAAAGCCGCCGGATGCAATTCGGCCAGATCCAACACATCCTTGCTTACGCCATTCTGTAAGGTATTGGTGATCGTAACAGTTTGAAGCTGATATTGATTGAAACAATCCCAAAACTTATGAACGCCCGGCTGCAATACCTTGATGAACTGTTGCTCTTTAAATAACAGGCCGCGCTGGGTTTCCGGGATAATGATTTTTTTCGTTAACAGCATAATGCTCTCCTTAAAATAAAAGCGACAAAGCCTCCACACGTCGTCGGCTCCCGACTTTATGAGCTGCGGGCAAGCGGGCTTTACGGTTTGCGCACAGGTCAGACCCGGACGGAAGGCGGTGTCCGTGTTGACGTTGGGTATATGCAGATCGGGCTGGCTATCCATGCTTGTTCGATCTACAGCCACCTTCCGTCGGGAGGTTTGTCTATGCCCTTGCGGGCTGGATTTTAAGCTACCGTTTCAGGGTAGGTTCACTAGCCGGGGTCGAACCGGCGACAGACTGATGATGAGTCAGTTGCTCTACCATACTGAGCTATAGTGTATGTGCCGCCAGTTGGGATCGAACCAACGACAGGCCCGAGGTCGGGCTGCTCTACCGGACTGAGCTATGGCGGCGTTTTTGACGCCTTGATGTCATCGATACGCAATCCCGCCAGAGGCGGTTGCGTCAGGCAGGCTCGGAACCTGCTCCACGGATAACAACGGTGTGTCAAAACCGGTTTTAACCCTTGACGCAAAGTACCTGCTTCAAGGTATGGACAATTTCCACCAGGTCGGCCTGCGCGGCCATGACCTTGTCGATGGGTTTGTAGGCTGACGGGGTTTCGTCGATCACGCTCGCGTCTTTACGGCATTCCACGCCTGCGGTCGCTTCGATATGCTCGGCCAGCGACACGCGCTTTTTAGCTTCGGTGCGGGACATGATGCGACCGGCGCCGTGGCTACAGCTACAGAAACTCTCTTCGTTACCCAAACCCCGCACGATGAACGATTGCGCCCCCATGCTGCCGGGGATGATGCCCATTTCACCCAGTCGTGCGCTCACCGCGCCTTTACGGGTTACCCAGACGTTTTTATCGTAGTGATGTTCGCGGCTGATGTAGTTATGGTGACAATTCACCGCTTCGGTATGCGCTTCGAACGGCACCGGCAATACTTCGCGAATCGCCTGCAAGGTGTTTGTCATCATCACTTCCCGGTTGACCTGGGCGAAGTCTTGCGCCCAGGCAACGGCTGCAATGTAATTTTGAAAATGCTCGCTGCCTTCCGGGATATAGGCTAAATCTTTATCGGGCAAATGGATGAACCAACGCTCCATGTCTTTTTTCGCCTGTTCGATAAAATGCGTACCGATCCGGTTACCGACTCCGCGTGATCCGCTGTGCAACATCACCCATACGGCATTGTTTTCATCCAGGCAAATCTCGATGAAGTGGTTGCCTGTTCCCAAGGTACCCAGGTGGTTCAGATTATTGGTATTCTTCAGGAACGGATGTTTTTCGCACAAGCGCTGGAAACCTTCATCCAGCGCCAGCCACGCCTGTGTTATCTCTTCCGGCGGTTTACCCCAGCTTCCGGTATCGCGTCCGCCGCGGAAATTCACTGAACGGCCATGAGGAACGCGTTGTTCTATCGCATTGCGCATGGCCGATAAAGAATCCGGTAATTGCTCGGCGGCCAGGCTGGTTTTTACCGCCATCATTCCGCAACCCAAATCCACACCGACAGCGGCGGGGATGATAGCGCCGATGGTCGCGCCTTTACCGACATGCACATCCGGCATTACGGCAATCCATTTGTGTATAAAAGGCATGCGCGCGATATTTTGCAATTGCTGTTTTGAGTTATCGTCAAAACTGACGCCGCGCGTCCAGGATTTGATAGGGTGTTTACCTGCTTCGGATATAACTTCATAGGCGGTGGTCATGGCTTGTTCCTGTTGTCTGTTGTTGTTTAGGAATGAAAATTAAATTACTTGAGCATTTTATCCCCTCTCCCCAACCCTCTCCCGGAGGGAGAGGGAGCCGGTTGTCGAAGTTATTTTCATTCCTTACATGATTGATAAGGCAATACCAATGCCAGTTTCTGTTCTGTGTACCTATTACGATGTGCATCCCTTATAAATCGAGGGCTGAGTGCGGTAGCTGCGGGGAAAATTAAGATAATCACGAAAACCCGTCTATACTTTTTCCTATCGAAAATGATAGTGAGTTATCCAAATGAATACGGTGGTTATCGGCATACTGGGTTCGCGTCTCGATCACGCAGGTTTCGGCAAAAGGCGCTTTGAACGTTGGCGGCCCAGCGTTTCCTTACTGATGCACGGCAGTTTGCGGGTCGATGAATTTGTCTTGATCCATCATCCCGATGAAGCCGAGCTTGCCGGTATCACGATGCGCGATATGCGGGCTGTTTCCGGGCAGACCCTGATAAGGCCTTATCAGGTTGATTATGCCGATCCCTGGGATTTTGAGCAGGTTTACAGCCAGTTGCATGATTTCACGCGCAGTTATACGTTTGATCCGGAACAAAACGACTATTACGTGCATATCACTACCGGTACTCATGTCGCGCAAATCTGTCTGTATTTGTTGACCGAAGCGAACTATATTCCCGGCAAACTGCTGCAAACCTCGCCGAGCAAAGCCGGTATCCAGGGCACTTATCGGATGATCGACCTGGACCTGTCGCGTTATGACCAGATCGCGTCGCGGTTCAAGCGGGAAGCGCAGGACGGCATTGCCTATCTGAAAAGCGGCATCGAAACCCGCAACACGGCATTCAACGAGCTGATTTCACAAGTGGAGCAGGTATCCATCAAATCATCGGCGCCGATGTTATTGACCGGCCCGACCGGTGCCGGTAAGTCGCGTCTCGCCAAACGCATTTACGAGCTGAAAAAACAGCGCGGGCAATTGACCGGCAAACTGGTCGAAGTGAATTGCGCTACCTTGCGCGGCGATAATGCCATGTCCGCCTTATTCGGCCATGTCAAAGGCGCTTTTACCGGCGCGTTCAGCACCCGCACGGGCTTATTGCGCGAGGCGCACAAGGGTTTGTTATTTCTCGATGAAATCGGTGAATTGGGTTTGGATGAACAGGCGATGCTGCTGCGTGCGATAGAGGATAAGGTATTCATGCCGTTGGGCGCCGACAACGAGATTGGCAGTGACTTTCAGTTGATAGTCGGGACCAATCGTGACCTGTTTGAACAGGTGCGGCTGGGACGTTTTCGAGAAGACTTGCTCGCGCGCATCAATTTATGGACCTACGAATTGCCTTCCTTGAAGCAACGCATGGAAGATTTTGAGCCCAATCTGGAACATGAATTACAGCAATTCACCTTCCAGGCGAATCACAAAGTCAGTTTCAACAAAGCGGCGCGTGAGCGCTATCTTGCTTTCGCCTACTCGCCGCAAGCGCTATGGCGGGCAAACTTCCGCGATTTGAATTCCAGCGTCACCCGTATGGCGACCCTGGCGACCGGCGGACGGATTACCGAAGAAATCGTCGCGGGCGAAATGGTGCGTTTGCAGTACGCCTGGTCAGGATTTATAGATCAGACACCTGTTGTAATCGATACATTGGCCGGGCTGTTGCCGCCGCAAACCTTGGCTGAGCTTGATTTGTTCGACCGGATGCAGCTTGCCGAGGTCGTGAGGCTGTGCAGGGAAAGCCGCAGTCTGGCTGAAGCAGGGCGCCGATTATTTAATGTCAGCCGCACCCAAAAAGCCAGCAGCAACGATTCCCATCGCCTCAAGCAATATTTACAACGCTTTGGCCTGGTTTTTCAGGATGTATGTAAGGGTGGTTGAGGTATCAAGGGTTTTCTTGATGATCAGGGTTCCCGGTGTTTATGCTTGGTGTCGGTTGTTCCATATCCAGCCAACTTTTCAGCAGGGTAAAACAAACGACCAACAACGTAGAACCTACAAAAACGCCGACAAAGCCCCAGGCCAGCAAACCGCCGAGCACGCCAAGAAAGACCAGCGGGATGGGTAGGCCGCTGCCACCCTGACTGATCAGGTAAGGCTTAATAAAATTGTCGGATATGTTGATCAATATTCCCCAGATTACGGTAAAAATTGCCCAACCGGTAGTGCCCTGATAACCGAGCCAAATAGCCGCAGGAATCCATACCGGGGCCGTACCGATCTGCATCATCGCCAGGATAAAACTGAACAAACCCAGCAAGCCTGCGCCTGGCACGCCGGCGATGATCAATCCGAACACACTCAATATCGCCTGAATCAATGCCGTGCCTACCACGCCGAGTGATACGGAACGGACTGTCTGGCTGGCGACACTGATCAACGCAAAGCCCTGCTGCCCTGCGATCCGGTAAATCAATCGTTCTATGAATGCCTTGGCGCCGGCGCTGTTAACGCACAGAAAGCCGGCCAATACGATTGCCAGAAGAAATTCGAGCAGCGACAAGCTCAAACTGCCACTTTGCTTGAGCAGCCAGGCCGTGCCGTCTTTAATGGCGGGTTTCACCGTCTCCAGCAATGCGGGCATATCGGTGTTGGCGTGCTGCCATAATTCAGTTATTCGCGGGCCGATCAACGGCGCATCAGCCAACCAGGCCGGTACCTGCGGTAATGAGATGGTGGTCAAGTCCTTGATAAGCCCGCTCACGGAAGCGACATGCTCGGTTAATGAATAAACCAGCAACGAGATGGGCACGACAAACACCAGGATCAGCCCGCCGGTCAGGATAAAGGCGGCGACTCCCTGCCGTCCTTTCAGGTGTTTCTGGAGTCGGTCAAACAGCGGCCAGGTGGAGATTGCGATGATGGTTCCCCAAAGCAGCGCGCCCAGAAAGGGCGAAATAATCTTGAGACAGGCAATAACAAGCACGGCGACGATGGCAAGACCACCCGCCTTTTCGAAAAATCTATCGTTCAAGTCGGCGTTCCTCTGGTTGAATTAGGGAGAGAAAGCGTGGATTAAACTCCCTGACCCTGATAAAAACAAGATTAATGTTGATACGGAGCCTGCGCCGCAATTTTACAGTTGCTGACTGAAGATCATGGGTCTCTTGTTTTTAAGGTTGAATTTAACTTCAACTGATAGAGTGATTTCCAGCGGAAATAAAACAGGGCCTTGCCGCCACGGTTTTACAGTTTCCATTTGATACATTTTCGATATAGAGATCAATACCTATGAAAAGCAAAAAAAACCTATCTTTGGGAATAGCAACGCTTGTTGCTGTTATGACATTAAATGCCTCTGCGGGCGCAGCTACCAGTGTGCAAGTCGGAGCAAGCGGTAAAACATACGCTTCCAGCGCGGTCATTTGTGACGCCAACCCGGCTACAGGCATGCAATCGCCGGTAATAGACGCGGGTCTGTTTAACCCGACAGGCAAGGCAATCGCCACCGTGTCCCGCAATGGCGTCGTTGTGGCAAAGGTCACGAGCAATAATCCCTCTGCCAAGGTATGGCTCGCCGACGGTAAAAATACAGTAGTTGTCGCGCTCAATAAAAGGACTGCTGATAGCTATGCGTATATCGTACAACCAAGTCTATGCACTCTACCGGACACTTCCGGCAATACATTCAGCCCCGACGGTACGCTGGAATACGCCGCCAGTGGGAAATCTTACGCTACGGTCACGTCCGGTTGTGCATTCAATGCCAATACCGGTATGGCGCAGCCGTACGTAAACCTGTTTGATAATGGCGGCTACTTGCTCAATGTCTCCGTCAATGGCGTACCGCTGACCCAGTTAAGCGCACTCCGCCCCCATACGCCCGTTTTTCTGAGAGCAGGCCAAAATGTTATTTCAGCCGCCAATGGCAGTTTATCCATTGACTATTACGTCCGTGACGGGGCTGATGGCAGTTGTATACTACCGTAGCAGGGGCAGTGCGCCATATAGGGTATATGGCAGACCTCCAACGGATGCAACCGAATTTTTGTGTAATCAACCTGACATAAAATCGCTGTATCATCCTTGAACGGCAGTAAGCGGATAACGCCGGAAACTAGAGTTTGTATTGCCGAATGCCTTCTGCAAAACTGCAACAGCTCATTCATCTGGGCCGCTTATATACGCTGGTCAGAGCGCATCCGCACGTCTAAACCGTGAAATTTTCGGCAGGACCGGCGCTATATTGGTACGTAATATTCGCGTAATTGCACCTGTCTGGTACAAACAGGCAAACCGGAAATTATCTTTGTTATGCGGCTCACGGTTTTTATCTCACCATTAAATATTGCAAGACATTGATTGTTATAGTTTATTTTAAATAATGCTTTACAGTACTTGGTGACGGTAATACATAAATGGCACATAACATGCTGAGATTTAGCAATGTAAGTCAGGTTAAATCACGAGTTTCTCATTTAATTTTCAAGCCTTGATACAGGCGGATATCGGTGCATTTTGCTAAGCAGCGATTCGGTCGCTTGTGTGAACCGCTAAAAGCCGCCGCTTGATAAATAGAGAATTTTCAATCCAACCATAAATCAGGTAACGACGATGAATTCAGATAATTTAACTTCAGTTCTTAAAAATCTTCACACTTTATCCCCCTATATAATCGGTTCCGGAATTTTGACGAAAGAGGGCATGATTCTGGAGTCAAGCTTGATCAAGGAACAGGACGAAGATGTTGTCGCGGCAAGTGGCGCCGCATTGTCCGATATTGCCGGGCAAATTGCCCTGCGAATATTTCGAGGGAATGCGGAAGCCGCGATTGTTAAGAGTGATAATGGTTTTATTATAGTCGCTCCTTGTGAAGGGAAGTTAATTCTTGCCGTTATTGTGACTTTGGATGCGGTACTTAACGATATGATTCAAATCGTCGAATGCACCGCAGAGGTGATCGGCCAGAGGAATTTTGAGCTGGCTGCATAGGCTCTTCGGTCTAAAGCATGTAGATCTTTCCGACATGAACGCATGCCTGCTTATAAGCCAGCGATGTCCATCGAGCAGGCGACCTTGGGGTTTTATAATATTTGTGACACGGCCCGCTAAAGAATGGTTAAAATTACAAATCTTATCTTGTTTGTAAATGAAGGCTAAACATGAGTATCAAATCCAGCTTAATAAAATTGGCAATAAAATTGACCCCCAATATATTGATTATTTGGGGGGCAAATATAATCCTCAAGGGCATCGCAGAATTAACCGAATTTAATTTTGACCTCGACGCGCGGAAAGTCTATCTTCAAACCAGACTCTACGGTGAAGAAGGAACGATTGAAGTATGCCTGGAAGATTTTGCGGTTTTTAATGACGGTGAATCCTACCGTTTTATCATCCATCAGGCAAAATCCGACCGGCCCTGGCTGAATAATCTATTGTCCCGTTTTATAGGAAAAGCCTGGAAAATTCCTGCAATACCTCAATTGTCGGCTCAACTTGAGCTTTTAACCGAGTTGTTCAAAGCCAAGACGCCGGCCTTGGAAAAAATTGATTGAGATTGCTTTCGGGTAAGCCGGCATCTTGCAGTAATCAGTCGTGCCAAGGATGGCAGGGGTTCACCGGCTATGGAGCATATATCAAATCCCATAAACAAGCCCCAAGCTTATAATTAATCGTTATACGCAACTCTCCAGCAATGAACAGTAATCGGTTTCCCCCTGATTTTTAAAAGGGGGGCAAGGTCGCGATTGTGTATAAAGATGAGGGTTTATGGGGGGCTATTTAAAAATCATCCCCTAACTCCTTGCACTATCGCCTTGTTGATTAATGGGCTTTGATGACGCTGTCGACCGTTAAAGTTTTATCTACTCGGCTATTTTCTTCCGCTCTGACCTGAACAATCTGCTGAATTTTACCCAAGCGCCAATACCAGAAAATCAATTGATAGCTGCCGGGGTCAAGATTGCCGAATTGGTAGCTGTCGCCGCTGGACACCCGTTTCGCCAGCATGTTTTTTTTTGCGAACAACAGTGTTTTAAGGTTCTCGTTATCTTCGGATAACAGCTCCAGATCGCCTTCCAGGTCAATTTTATAGTTTGCCGTAGCTCCGGCTTCAAGAGTGGGGAAAGTTTGAATACCCTCTCCGGTGTCTGCTGTTTCAGCTATGTAGAAACGTTGGCTTTGCGTGCTGTTGTTGTGAAGCTGTAGGGTATCACCCACCGCCAGGGCGAGGGAATGGCTCGACATACCTTCGGAGGTCGCAGTCAGTTGATGTTGTTGAGGGGATAAGTTGGGCTGGATCAGGCCGACATACAGTTCATCAAGCTGGTGGTAATCGACCATATTATCGCGATATTTAGCGTCGTTCGCCTGCGTGTCGCCATAAACGGAGCCGGAACCCTGATTACTTTCCAGCTTTTTGTTAAAGGCAGGGTGGGAGTCGGCGGACAACCTGCCGTAAATCCCGCCTTTGCCCGGTATCACATCAGGTGCATTGGCGCAGGACGTCAGCATGAGAACAGCCAATAAAAATAAGTGATTCATTTTTTTATTATTTTTAAAGTCAGGTTAGTAACAGGCGCTTTGCCGATGCTTAACTTGAGCGCTTCGGCCTTATAACGCAAATGCAAAACAACGGCGTTTAAAATCCAGTTGCCTTCCGGCACATTGTCGATCAGGAAATCGCCGGGGCGGTCCAAGGTCTGAAAATGCCGGTTCGGTAGAATGATGATCCTGCCTTCCATCGTCTTGTGAACCGAGCAGTAATAATTAACAATTCCTGTGTTTTTAAAGGTTTGCTCCAATATGGAACCTTTTTCTCCGAGACCTAAATCAAAGCTCGCTACCGGGCTCAATGAAAAAATGTTATGGTCGATTTCCTTGCTTTCATCGTTGCTCCATTGCACTTTGTCCCCGGCAGATATAACGGTTAACGGTGCATGAAACGCCGTTTCCTTTTGCGAAACTTTATGTACCTGTTGCGATTGGACGGATTTGACGGCGCCCTCCGCTTGTAGGTAAACAACCACTTGCTTCACTTGCTGAGGCGCGTCAATATGCCCTGCAATAGATTGAGCGGCCAGGGAGGGTGACATTGAAAAATAAGCCAAACCGGCCAGTAAAAAATATAAACAGCGTTTCTTCATCGGGGTGTTATTCTGGTTAAGTCAGTCCATGAGCTTATCTTATGAACCTTAATAAAAAGATATTTATTACCTTCTTTATCTCAGTGACGGGTTTATTATGCACCACTCTGTATCTAATTGAAACGCAAGCCGAACAACATGAAATAGAACGTATCGTCGCCGCTTTGGATAGTGCGCAAGCCCGGTTTCAGCAGGATTTGGAGGTTAAACAAAAACAGATTCGGACGCTGACCCATGTAATTACCGCCGATCAAAAATTCCGTTCTTTTTTAGCGCAAATCAAAGACAATTTTTATCCCTTTGTTGAAGAGATCGGCAAAGATACCGAAGCCGATTTTGTTTATATGCTCGATGACGAATCGGCTGTCAGGGCTGTTTATGCGAAAAACGACATTGGCAAACCGCCTCTGGAAAACGATTTTTCAAGCATTGACGTCCAGGGCAGCCTGGATTCGGGATTAATGTCGTCGCAAATGGTCAGCCTTAATGACGGTTTATACAGCAACCATTTAATTCCATTGAAAGAAAACCTGAACGATGATTATGCGGTCGGCTTGATTATCGTCTGTAATCAGATCAATGACGGCTGGATAGCCAAATTACTGACGCAAGATCATAGTCTTCTGGCGGTATTTTTTAATGGGGAGCAAATAGTCGCCAAAAATACCGCCCCGGATATGGCCGCCGCTATTTTGGGCCGCCAACAAGACATTTTGAATAACGGAAGGTTTAGCTGGAACAACGAGCGCTATATCGCCAAACAAGTATTGTTCGATACACAGGGTCGACAGGCCGGTTATATACTCGGCGCGAACCTGGATCAGGCGTTACGTGCTTTTAAACAATTGCAGCAACAGGTTTTAATGACGGGGGGCGGTATTCTCTGTCTCGGCGCATTGTTGTTTATGTTGATTTCGCAGCGCATCACCCGGCCGTTACGCTTGATCACTAAAGGCACCTTGGAAATAAAGCAAGGTAATTACCGGCACCGCATCAAGTATCGAAATTCCGATGAGGTCGGACAATTAGCCGATGCGTTTAATATCATGGCCGGTGGTTTGCAGGAAAAAGAGCTGATTCGCAGCACCTTTAATAAATATGTCGATCCCGTTATTGTCAGCGAATTGCTCAGCCAACCGGATAAATTAAGGCTTGGCGGCGAACGAAAAGAGCAGGCGGTGTTATTCAGCGATATCGCCGGATTTACCGATTTCAGCGAAAAGTTGCCCGCCGAGGCGCTGATTAAAATTCTCAATGACTATCTATCGGCGATGACAGTCGAAATCAGTCGGCAAAACGGTATCCTGGATAAATTTATCGGCGACGCCATCATGGCCTTCTGGAGTCCTGAACTTTGCAACGGCGGGCATGCGCTTTACGCGTGCCGGTCCGCGCTGGCCATGCAGCAAAAATTGCGGCAATTGCGCCCGCTCTGGGTCGCAAGCGGAGCGCCGGAAATTCATGTTCGCATCGGTATTGCGACCGGTGAAATGATTGTCGGCAATATCGGCTCGGAGCAGGCGCGCAGTTATACCTGTATCGGTGACAAGGTCAATTACAGTTCCCGTCTTGAAGGCCTGAATAAGTACTATGGAACTCAGATCATGATCGACCGGCAAACGGCGACTGAAATAACCGGCTTTGTTATCAGGGAACTCGATACAGTACGCGTGAAAGGCAGGGAAGCGGGCGAGAGCATTTACGAATTACTCGGAGAAGCGGGTACAGTCGATGACGCGCTGCTGGAAAAAATCAACCGCTATCAACAGGCGCTGGCATTATACAGGAAGGCTGACTTTAGCAATGCGGCGCAGATTTTTTCATCGTTGAACGGTGATGCGCCCAGCCGCACGATGTTAAAACGATGTATTCATCTGCAACAACACACACCTGAAAACTGGGACGGTGTCCATTCGATGCAGGATAAATAAGTCATCTCAAGCAGGTACCAGGTTGATTCCATAAGATTTTTGATCATCTATGTCAAAAACCTGTATCGGATAACTAATGTGCCGGAATTTATGTTTACAGGTTTGTAGCGAATTTCTGCTTGATCGGCATACCAGTCGCCGCTCCATTCAAAATCTACGACATCCTTGAGTGCTTGGGTTTTATAAGGTTCGCCATTTAATATCAGGGAGATGCTTGCCTCTCCGTCCAAATTTCCGCTTCCTGAAATATGGATGCTGTAAACGTATCCGGGCTTGTGCGTATTTTTCAGGATGATTGTTTGTTCCTTATGGACATCGGCGACTTGAACAGAATCATCGTAATTCGCACACGCGGTCACGAGTAACGAAAAAACGATGGTTCCAATATACAGCGTAGCTTTTCGCATCTAATCAGCTATTTTAAAGACTCGGACCTTTAGTGTGTCAACGGATGTGTCGTCAAACTGCCGCGTCCGTCTTCGGTGATTTCATCGTCGCTGATTTTGAAATTACCCAATTTCATAGTCAGGTAGCGGTCGAAATAATCTTTCAGGCCTTTTTCTACGGAAGGGTCAAAATCGGGTTTGACAATGTGGGTGGTGCCCCATTTGGTGTGTACCACCTTGCCGTCAACCACGACCAGCTCGCCGTCTTTAAAGACATAATCCGGCTTTTCAAACATACGCTGGCGGTCGGCGTTGTCGGTGTAAACGGTAATATCCGCCCAGTTTCCGGCGCTTAAACCGCCACGATCTTTCAGTCCGATCAATTTGGCTGCGCCGGCGCGGGTCATGATGGCGATTTCCTGTAGCGTGTATTCGCGGGTTATCGATGCCAATGTGGTCATTTTTTGTGCTTCGGGATGAATGGTCGATAACACGTCATTACGGAAACTTCTGTCCATCAACAAGCGTATCAAATGCGGATAGCTGGTGAAAGGGGCGCCGTTGGGATGATCGGTGGTCAGGAAAATCCGCCACGGGTCATTGACCAGCAGGAAAGTTTCCAGGCCGATTGCCCATTGCAATGCATTGACGAAATTTTGATCTTTATATTTGAACGGCACCACACCGCAACCGGCGTCGCATTCAATATCCATTGTCACCCATTTGTTCGGGCTTGCGTGTTTATGGTTGGCGTGCTGGCGCATGTTGTCGCCCGATGCGGTGACGGTTTGCCCGAACAGGATTTGCCCGACATCGATAGTGATGTTTTTATTGTTGTTGACAGCTTCCGCTATTTGCGCCGCACCGGACGAGAATTTGAAATCGCCCTCGGTGCCGTAGCTGTGGAATTGGATATGGGTCAAGTGCATGGGCAAACCGCCGATACCCTGGATGGTGTCCAGTGTGGTTTGCACATTGCCGGGCACGCCCAGGTTACAGCCGTGTACATGCAGAGGATGCGCCACGCCGATTTCTTTAACGGCGGTTGCCAGCACTTGCAGAATCTCTCGCGGAGTTACGCCGTAATGGCTGTTTTGTTCGTCCAGATCGAGCTTGCGCTGGTTGAATTTGAACGCATTAATGCCGCCGGGATTGACGACTTTAACGCCTATTGCTTTAGCGGCTTGCATGGTCCAGGCGACATAATCGTTAATGGCTTTCTGGTCTTTTTTAGCCGTCAGCATGCGCAGCAGATAATCATCACTGCCGAGCATGACATAACCGCCTTTATCCAGGATCGGAATATCGCCCATTTCCATGTGCGCCTGGCGGGCGTTGATAGGCAATAGCGCGGGTTCAAAACCGGCGGTATAACCCATTTCTGCATAACGATAGCCGGTTACAAAGGTGCTCGGCATGGCATGACCGCAACCGGATCGACAGATATGGGTGCTGGCGACCGGGTCTTGTCTATGGTCTTCCGGCAACAGGGTGCGGGCAATATTACCTTTGCCGCCGCCGATATGCGTGTGCATGTCGATAGCACCGGACATCACGACTTTGCCTTTCAGGTCATATTCCTTATCGGGTTTGGCATCGGTGGGCGGGTTGATGATGCGTCCGTCCTGGATGTAAAGGTCTTGCTGAATGCCTGCAATGCCTGCGGCGGGGTCGTAGATAGTGCCGCCTGTGAGTTTGATTAACATGGGGTTTCCTTAAAAACGGGTTTTATTATTTTGTGTATTAGTCAACTAACTCAGATGAAAAATAGGGTAATCTCTATACTGAGGAGGTGTATTTGATTTAACATTTTTACCTATTAAATTTTGATAAATATCTTGAAAAAACCCATCCTTGCTTGAATTCATTTGTATCAGAGTCTTGATATTCTATTAAACACCAACTTCTTTTTTTATCTATAACCTTAACTATTTTCCCAATATATAATTCATCAATGATTTCTGCCTTAGTGCTTTCATAATTTCGCACAAATAAAATTTTTGTAGCAACAAAATGATGATCTAGTAAAAATTGAGAATTGTAATTTTCATTCGCCCTCGAAATAATTTCATTTTTTACTTCTCTTGTACTTAGGTTAGGAAATTGATTCCATTGCTCTTCCCAATATGAGGTGGTTACGTTTGCAAAAATTGCTATGAAGTAAGGGATAAATAAATAGATTAGTACAGCTTTTATAATTGGATTGCTTAAGTTTTTGAGTTGCTCTATAAAACCATTTATAGCATCAATATAAGATTCGCAATTAATAGAAAAATCATTGATGTATTCAATGATTTCTTCTTGGCTTACTGACTCATTGCCGACAGAAAAAGTACCATCCTCATTGATGTGAACATTAGCAACTAACTCTGTATGATTTTGAGCGAGACCCTGGAATTCAAGTGTGCTTTCGAATATTTTTCTTAGTCCCAACATATTATCTAAGGGATAAGCTTCATAACTTTTCATTTGCTCTTGAAGTCGGGAAATTGGGCTAACTGGTTGGGACAACTCGTGTAGCTTCTTCGCTTGACCTAAAATGCCGCCCATAAAATTGGCTTCATAATTTTTCATTTGCTCTTGAAGTTGGGAAATTGGGCTAACTGGTTGGGACAACTCGTGTAGCTTCTTCGCTTGACCTAAGATGCCGCCCATAAAATTGGCTTCATAACTTTTCATTTGCTCTTGAAGTCGGGAAATTGGGCTAACTGGTTGGGACAACTCGTGTAGCTTCTTCGCTTGACCTAAAATGCCGCCCATAAAATTGGCTTCATAATTTTTCATTTGATCTTGAAGTCGGGAAATCGAGCTAACTGGTTGGGTTATCTCGCATAGCTTTTTCAATTGCTCTTGGGTCTTTAGCAATGGATTTGTATCAAAAAGATTCTTAATTTGCCCTTGCGATTTCATAATTTCAAGCATTTGGTCAAAAGAATCCCTTTTGTCTTTCTGCAATAACTCTATTTCTAATTGAGTCAGCATCCTTTTTTGAATTGATGATATAGCGAGCTTCTGACTCGGTAAGGCTGTCGAATCCGTAGCCAAAGAAGTCAATCCACCAAGGTTCGAGTTCATTATAGTTGCCTCTTAAGTTCGTTAGCGCATCTGTTGAAATAGCCAAAACAGATGAATAATTTTTGCCTGTTAAGGTAGTTGCCAATAGAGTGTTTATACCAAATTGCCCGATATAACCTTTCAAATTAGCTAAGGTCCCACCTTGCGTTAAAGTGTCATCAAGAATGATGGCATCATCTGCTTTGCTACTCGGTATTCCAGCAAAGGGTGGCGGAAACGCTAATCTGGAAAATCCGTCTGTCCCCGTTCGGCTCACTTTAGCCGCTTGTACAATATTTAATTCAATGGTCAAATTAAGTTTAGCGGCAATCACCAGCGCATAAGCTAACGGAATTCGGTTAATGCTAATGGCTTCTTCTGCATGAACAGGAATAAGTAACGGTTTTTTATCGCCTATCAAGTCTGCAATTTTTTGAATGGCAGCATCATTCACTAAATCACTGGCAAGTGTTAATGCTGCTTCAATTCCACCTGCTTTTGCTGCTTCATAACTAGGATGGTTTTTAGCAGAACCCATTGCAGCCTGTAATATAACGGATGGAAAATTCTTTTCCCATACTTGGCGATACGGTGCAATGGGTTTATTAGGCATTTTGGATTTTTGTTTAAATTTAATATTCTGCCTAACTATCAAAAGCTAATCCGAATTACCTAACCTAATTCCATCACTAAGCATATCCCAGGATGGGGGTATCAAGTCTTATAATGGTTCAATAAAGTTGCAGGATCAAAATTGGCCGGCACAGCGGGCCGGGTGCTTTTTAACTGACCAAACCCCATTGGGATTTGCATCTTACAGTCTGCGTGGATGCCTAGCTGCTTACCGATGGTTTGGGGTGGGCTGGCTTGAGTTTTGCCGCTGACAGATTTATTTTGCATGGACTTTCCTGTTTGGTAGCAAATTAGTTTTTCAAAAATTTTGTAGGCTTATCAAGCTCAATCCTCCGCCCAAGTATCAAAAATCTCATTCACGTTCATTTCCAACTCCGGAAACAAATACGGCACTGCAATATCATCGTTGGTGTACATGTGTTTCAATTCATATTTTTGCTGAGCATTCAATATGAATTGGTGAATGGTTTGATACGCTGGAAAAACCAGCCAATATTCCGTTACACCGCTTTCTTGATAGAGCTCGTATTTGATATGGACTTCCCGTTTGGAATTCCCTTTGGAGAGTATTTCAATAATCCAATCGGGTGCGCCGTTGCAGCCTTGTTTATCGAGCTTTTCTTCCGGCTGACAAATGACGCATAAATCCGGTTGTACGACAGTTTGTATTTCTTGACTTTTTAAAATGGATTTTTTACGGTCATATAGTCGGACATCAAAAGGCGCGGCATAAACGCGGCATTTTTTGTGTTTAAAAAAAACTGATAAATAGCCCATTAAATTAGTGGATATGTCTTGATGCCTGACGTTGGGCGCAGGCGACATAACCATGACCTTGCCCTTGATTAATTCCACGGCTTCTTTTATTTGCCACGTCAAATAATCGGCATAACTGTAACTTTGATTTAAATCCAGTTGACTCAGATCAAGGATTTTGGGCATAAGGTCCTCAATTTTGCAGGTAGGGTTACGTATCGCTAACTCAACCTACATTGTTGTTCTATTGCATTTAACACGTCCGCCGTACTCGGTAGACCTGAGTCGCGTAATTTTTTCAAGCGGATGGCGACGACGTTATCCATGCGATAGGCCAAACCGGCATGGTCGATACCGGGGGTGCCGACTGGAATAAATACATCGGGCTCTTTGGCAAATGTCATCCCGGAACGGCCGATGACAACAGTCGGCACACTGGTTAAGGGCGGTACTGATTTGGCATTAAACGCCTGCACCCAAACCAGGGCATCGGCTTCGTTATTTGCCAGCAGGAAATTGCTGTCATTCAGGAAAGGATCGTATTCGGGATAGCCGCGACTGAAACGGGTGCGTGCCGGATAACCGCTCGTCCAGCCGCAGACTTGGTTAGCCGTCTGATCGCCTTCTTTGCCCGC
This sequence comes from Methylococcaceae bacterium, assembly GCA_005772825.1. GTDB lineage: Bacteria > Pseudomonadota > Gammaproteobacteria > Methylococcales > Methylomonadaceae > SXIP01. The sequence continues at coordinate 25,520 of SXIP01000291.1, forward strand.
TAACGGCAGGCCGGAACAACGGGTGTTTTGATCATTGATGTCTTTTATCATTTCCGAGAAGGTCTGCACCGTTAGTTCAGCTTGGGCGTAAGCGAGCGCGCCTGCGGCCCAGGTGACTACACCATATTTCGCGGCTTTTAATTTATCGGCAATCGCCTGTAAATCAGCGACAGCAATGCCGCAGACCGACGTTGCTCGTATCGGTTGGTTTTTCACCAGGGCTCTTAATACGGTGACCACATCAGGCAAATCTTCGGTTGCACAGGCGAACACTTGTGCTTTTTGACCGTTAGGTGATGTCGATGCATTGCCGGAAGGCGCTTTGCCTAAATAAATGACTTCACGGTTAGCGGTGTCATCGAGAAACATCGCTTCTTTATTCCAGAGATAGCGCTCAAAAAAGCGCGGCGCAAAGGCTTCCAGATCGGTGCCGATAACCAGCAACAAATCACAGCGGTTTTTAACTTCCGCCAGCGTGGTATTCATCCACCCGGAATCCTGCAAGGCCAGGAAATTATTGCGCGCACCGCTAAAATTGATATTATCGATGACGGCGCCGGATCGATCCGCCAGGGCTAGTAATGCCCGCATGCCGTTGACATCGGTTGCACAGCCGCCGATCACCGGCAGTCTGGTGTCTTTTAATAGGGCGGCGGCAGCGGCTATCGCGGTATCCAGATCAACTTCTTTGCCATCGACCCTGGGGCTGGTGTCGGTAATGGCTTGCTCAAATGCCGGTGTGTTGACCGCGCAGCCGTTTTCAATCACTTTAAGCGATACGCCATCGACCCTGATGGTTAGATCATCCGTGCCTATACCGCAAAAAGGACTGGGTACTTCAGTAATTTCAGTCATTCAACTGTCCCTTCAGTTAGTCATTCTAAATTCCAGTTATTGTGACAGATGACCCCGAATACACGCAATCAATTCATCTGGGTTTTGATATATTTTGCAGGCGTGAAGAGCTGTTTGTTTACTAAAAACGGGGTATTAAAGTCGAGAATATTTTCGGTCCGCTATTTATGCACTGTGTTTTGCATTTATAGACGGGTTGTTAAACACGTTGTAGAGATCGGATTGACCGGTACTATAAGGGGTGACGGGTTATCGGGAAATATAGCGAGAAGAACGGTATTGCAGGAATAGGGGCGGGGAGTATCGGTTGAAGCGTAGAGACTCTTGCCTGATGGTCTCTACGCTTCAAAGAGAATTTTAATAATTAAACGACATATTTGTTATAGACCATTTGCAGCATTTGCACTTCGCCTGCTTCCGGTTTGTTCCAGCCTTGAATCTGGATGTCTTTCAATATTTGTTGTCCCTGATCATCGTTTTGCATGCCCATTAAACTGTCGATCAGTGCCTGGCTTTCTTCTTTCAAATGAGGCGCAACACAAAACAGGTGGCAGGCAAAGTCGGTCTGACTTTCATCCACTTTCCGAACATTATCCCGGCTGAAAGAAGACAAGCCTTCGTATGTTTTCTTTAGCATAAAGACTAGATCGCATTTTTTTCGGATAAGTGTCTGTAATGCCTTGATTTCATTGCCGGCGAAATCAAAGGTGAATTTTGCCGAATCCAGCCCGTTTTCATCACATAAAAATCGTCCCAATAAGTAGACAAAACTGTCTTTAGTTGCTGTGCCGACCGTAACGCCTTCATACTCTTTCAAGCTGCGCGTTTCATCCGCCCGAGTCAGGATCACCACCTCATCGGCTTCGGCAATAGGGCGCATCACTGGTATGAATCCATACTGCTTGATCATCAGACACGCTTCAAACGGTTTTGCAAACAATAAATCGGTTGTATTGCCATTCGGAACATCTATGGATTGTTCGAAATGAATGGCTTTTTTCAATCGGCGTTGCAAATAGGTATTCAGCAAATACCACCCGGTCAGTTGTTGGCCTGATTGCAGGCTGGCGACAAAATTCAGTTTGTCACCTGCTTCTCGTTTTTCCGGTGCTGATTTGCGTCGCTCCGGAGTGTCGCGTGGCATTACCCGGCGATCGGGCAGATGTCGGCGATCAGTAAATCGCGGAGGCTCGGGATTGACCGCTGCGACACCGGAGCTGGATTCAGCACTTTGCCCGTCTGACTTGACGAATCGGCCTAGTCCGGTAATTTTAAACAACATGCTCACCATGCGGTTTAAATTCTGCACTTCTACGCGGATTCTTTTTCGCTCCCATTCCTCAAACAGCTTTAGCAATAATGACAAACCCATTGAATTGACGCGTTCAACCTTGCTGAAATCGAGTAATACATGAACCTCTGCAGGCAGTGAAGATAACGATTCCAGTATTTCGTCAGCATGTGCATCAATGGAGCCAATAAAATTATAATGATAGTCTTTTCCAGAGATCTCTTGAATAGTAAAAGAATTGGTAGTAATCATATTGATGCCCTGCTTTGGTTGGCCGCTTCATACTCGCTGTGATAAATAAACTGAAGACCGGAATCAACATCCATATCAACAGTACCGTTAAGATCCCATAAGGTGGTAACCTGGGTACGCTGTTGGGGACGAACACGAATTTGCAGGTAATCCGACAAACGCCACATCATGTACAAGCCTACCCCGCCGACGCCCGGTTCAACGCCTTCTTCCATGGCGTGGGCAATATTCCTGAGGAAAACGCCCGGCATTAAAGTTCCCCAGTTATCGGTAATCATCAAGCCTAAAACGTCTGGGGTCACGGCAATATCAATACGTACTTCTTCATGTGCGGATAATTCTCTGGACTCCCCTTTGTTGTAATAGGCAACACCTTTACCATCACGAGGCGCGGCATATAAGCTGTTTTCAGTCATTTCGTCGAGAATGATCATCAAGGCGTCTATATGGTCTTTGGATATATTACCCCGATCCCTCAACCAGGACTGAATTTCCTCGGTAATAAAAAGCTTGTCTTCTGTATGGGTTAAGTGGAATTGCCGGTATTCGGGTTGTCCGGGAATCAGCACATACAAATCGTCATCAGGCGAGTCATGGTGTTGATTGAGTAAATGGTTCCAGCCAATTTTCTTACAAAAATCATCATGTCGAGGCAAAATCCGGCAAATACCGTCCTGACTGAAACGGGTCAGCAAATCCGAGTATCCCTGTTCGGCCAGGAATACCACATATTCCTTGGAGATACGTGGAATAGGGTGTTCACCTTGGCGATAAAAGGTTTCCGAGATACGGATAATATCGCTGACTTCAGTGCTGGCTGCGGCCTGAATCACCCGGTCACTATGGGAAATGACCACAATGGTTACGTCATCGGTGTAAGCGGTTGTGCGGCAGTGGTTTCTTAATGCCTCCATGACGGTATTACGCAACACTTCGGGTTGCTCGGTATTAACATTGGCGTTGAGTATCGCTTCCAGCCGGTCATAACCAAAAGCAACTCCGGCAGGTGATTCTTCTTCAACCAGACCGTCGGTATATAAGAATAAGCGGTCGCCTACTTCGAGGGTTAATTCAATCGCTGTTTCCAGATAATCCGAATCGGCGCTTTTACCCAAGGGTAAACCGGAGGCTTCCAGCATTTCCCATTTCTGTGCTTGGTGTCGTAACAAATAAGGTAAAACATGTCCTGCGTTGGCGAAAGTCAGTTTGCCGGTCCGCGCATCGAGACTCAAACAACCCATAGTCATCAACAGTGATTGTTGAGCGGTGGCGCGCATTGTTTCATTTAACGAGTTAAGAATTTCGCTGGGGCTGGTGATGCCTTCATGAATCAGCGGATAAACACCGGCTTTTGCCGCACCCACCATGGTTCCCGCCGCCACGCCGTGACCGCTGACGTCGCCGATAAGTAAAATACTGTGGTGACCGCCGACTTTATAATAATCATAATAGTCGCCGCCTACCTCACTGGAAGTTAACAGATTGGCCAAGCCCTGGACGCCGGGCAAATCAATGATTGGCGGCGGTAAGATGGATCGTTGCAAAACCGCCGCCAAGTTAACTTCGTCTTGCAGACGAGCACTGATTTTCGCTAATTCGGCGTTTGCCAGATAAACTTTTTGTTCGGCTTCTTTTCGGTCGGTAATATCCAGTCCGGTTGCCAGAAACATCAATGGGGTATGCGATTTTGAATCTTTGATAGTTGTCGGATTCCATACTACGTTGATTAAATCGCCGGTGCTGATTTGCATGTGGGTTTCAATTTCGTCGGCAAAATCAACGGCGCCCGACATCATATCCGCGAATAATGCGTGCAGTTCCTGCTGCTCGCCCGTCGGTATAAATTGGTTGAAAAAATCCGTGCCTCTCACTTCCTCTTCCGACCACCCGCTACTTTCTTCAGCATGATGGTTAAACAAGGCCACTTTCCCTTCCGCATCAACACCGATAATTAGCGCCTGGGTTGTATTAATGACGTTGTCGGCAAAGGCCTTTTCCTGGGCCATTTTGACGGCGCTTTCTTTTAACTTGACCACCAGAGGTTGTAACAACAAGACGCCCACTAATACCAATGTCGCGAGCGATATACCAAAAAATAAGTGCTGCTTGTTAGCGGTACTGCCCAGCATGAACTCACTTTGTCGTTGATACAACGAGCTTACCAAGCCTATCCCTTCTATCAGGCGCGGCGTCAGGATAAAAAATAATTTATCCATTTCCGGGTTTGTCAGCTGCAGTTGGTCTGCCGGTAATCGCTGAAGAGCACGGGCAGTTATCATATAAGTTCGCATCAAGGTATCGAGAGGTTTTTCACCATCAAAATACGCTTGTCTTAATTCCGGGGATAATTGTCCGGAAATATGAACCAGTTCGCCTCGTTCTCTGATAAATCGATCGCCTTGACTTAACGCAGCGTGAGATTCATCCAGCTGAATCAGGTTGGAAGTGATTTTGGCATTTAATTTCGACAGCTCATTGGCGTCTTTGATATACGCCATGTTCGACTTTTAAGCGTCAACCAAAGCGTCGAAATGCAAAGGCGGATTACCCAAAAGTTTGTTCAAAAAAACGCCCACGGTGTGAGCCAGCAATTTGCGAATAAAACGGTTGGTTAAATGCCAAAGGTCA
>SXIP01000292.1 GCA_005772825.1 Methylococcaceae bacterium
AAGATCTGGCCGTCGGTAATCGAAATAACGTTAGTCGGTACGAAAGCCGATACGTCACCGCCCTGCGTTTCAATAATAGGTAATGCCGTCAATGAACCGGTCTTACCTTTTACTTTACCGTTGGTCAGTTTTTCAACTTCATCGGCATTGATACGGGCAGCTCTTTCCAGCACACGCGAGTGCCAATAGAACACATCACACGGATACGCTTCACGGCCCGGCGGACGACGCAGTAACAAGGAAACCTGACGATAAGCCCATGCCTGTTTGGTTAAATCATCATAAATGATCAGGGCGTCTTCGCCACGATCCCTGAAAAACTCGCCCATTGAACATCCGGTGTAGGGGGCAATAAATTGCAGGGCTGCTGATTCAGATGCCGATGCGGCTACGATAATCGTATGCGCCATAGCGCCGTGCTCTTCCAGCTTGCGAACGACGTTGGCAATTGACGAGCGTTTTTGACCGATAGCGACATAGATACATTTAATGCCTGTACCTTTTTGGTTGATGATGGCGTCAACGGCAATAGCGGTTTTACCGGTTTGCCGGTCACCGATAATCAATTCCCGTTGACCGCGACCCACAGGAATCATCGCATCAATAGATTTCAAACCTAATTGCACAGGCTGGTCAACTGATTGACGGGCAATAACACCGGGTGCAATTTTTTCAATCGGCGCGGTTTCGGATGTTTCAATAGCGCCTTTGCCGTCGATAGGATTACCCAGCGCATCAACGACACGACCCAATAATGCTTCACCAACCGGTACTTCTAAAATTTTTCCGGTACATTTTACGGTATCGCCTTCAGAAATGTGCTGGTATGAACCTAATACCACGACACCCACTGAATCTCTTTCAAGGTTAAGCGCCATACCAAAGGTATTGCCGGGAAACTCCAGCATTTCGCCTTGCATTGCTTCCGAAAGACCATGTACTCTTACAATACCGTCAGTCACACTGACTACGGTACCTTCTGTATGTGCTTCGGCGCTCAGGTCGAAGTTTTCGATCTTCTTTTTAATCAGATCGCTTATTTCAGATGGGTTTAATTGCATGTTGTTTTTCTCACTCTCACTGTAGAGCCTTTTGCATGTGTTGAAGCTGGCCTCTGATAGATCCGTCAATCACCCGGTCGCCTGCTCGTACCAGAACGCCACCAATTAATGACTTGTCCACAGTTATATTCATATGGACTTTTTTGCTTAATGTCTTTTCCAGTGTTGACGTAAAATTAAGCTGTGCCTCTTCAGAAAAAGCATAAGCGGTAAATACTTCAACACCCACATAGCCTTCATCATCCGCTTTATAGGCTTCGAAAAGCTCCGCAATAGCAGGCACCAAGGTTAGTCGCTTGTTGGAAACAAGTAATTTCAGAAAATTTTCACCTTCGTTATCAACTTGTCCCTGACATATATCGAGTATGAGCGCCAATAAGCGCTCATTGCTGACTTTAGGATTATCGACGATGCCGGACATCTCGGTATCGCTTAAGACACCCGACATAAACGCCAGGCTTTGCGACCACTTCGTCGTCGTTCCCGTTTCCTTTGCCCTTTTAAATACTGCTGCTGCGTAAGGCCTTGCTAATGTTGCCAATTCGCTCATTATGCCGCCTATCCTATAATTGATTTGAAACTTTGCTAATGATGTCCTGGTGCTTGGCTTGATCGATTTCCGCGCACAGAATTTGTTCTGCTGCACTCAGTGCTAAAGCGGCCACTTCCTGACGCAAACCTTCTTTAGCCTGCTGAATTTCCTGTTCAATTTGCGCTTTTGCCGCAAGAATCAAACGTTCACCTTCTTTTTTAGCGGTGTCTTTTGATTCTTCAACAATTTCGTTAGCACGTTTTTGAGCGAGACTAACAATCTCTGAAGATTGCGCTTTGGCGTCTTTCAAAACACCCTTGGCTTTCTTTTCGGCCAGGAGCATGTCTTCATGACCTCTTTCAGCCGCCGCCAAACCTTCAGCAATTTTCTTTCTACGTTCTTCTAAAGAGTCAAATAAAGGAGGCCAGATGTACTTCATGGTAAACCATACCAGAAGTGCAAATGTAATCATTTGCCCAATCAGAGTAGCATTGATACTCACGATGCGATCCTCTTGTTACTATAGCGTTACTAAAAAGGTAGACAGCTTGTATTAACCAGCTGCAGCCGCTTGCACAGCAGAAAGGAACGGATTGGCAAAAGTAAAGAACAGCGCCAAACCAACACCGATCATTGTTACCGCGTCCAACAGACCCGCAACAACGAACATTTTTACCTGCAACATGGGTACCATTTCCGGTTGACGAGCGGCACCTTCCAGAAATTTTCCACCCAACAGACCAAAGCCGATAGCGGTTCCCAAAGCACCCATACCGAGCACCAAACCCACTGCGATAGCGGTCATACCTTGTACATCAGCAATTAACGCTGCAATTTCCATAATACCTCCAAAACGTATTATCTAAGTTATAAAAAAGTTAAAAATCAATGATCTTCGTGCGCCATACTCAGGTATACGATAGTTAATACCATAAATATGAATGCTTGAAGGGTAATAATCAAAATATGAAAAATTGCCCAGGGAAAGCTTAGAACAGGTTGAATATACCAGGGCAATAATGCGATCAGAATAAAAATCAATTCACCGGCATACAGGTTACCGAATAAACGAAGCGCCAGTGAGATGGGTTTGGCAATTTCTTCCACTAACTTCAACAGTAGATTAAACGGCAACAACCACGGACCGAAAGGCTGAAACATCAGCTCTTTGGCAAAGCCCCAAGGGCCCTTGATTTTGATACTGTAAAAAATGATTAGGCAGAATACCGAAATAGACATCGCGAATGTCGCATTCAGATCGGTACTTGGCACAACTCTGAGGTATTCAATGCCCATTAGCGAACCCACTAACGGCAAGATGTCGACCGGGAACAAATCCATGAAATTGAAAAGAAATACCCAGCAAAATATCGTCAAGCCAAGCGGTGCGATCAATTTGCTTTTACCGTGAAAACTGTCCTTGACCTGAGTATCGACAAACTCGATCATCATTTCGGCAAAGTTTTGCACCAGGCCGGGAACGCCGGCTGTAGCCCTTTCAGCCGCCATTTTGAAAAACCAGACAAACAGGCCACCCAAAACAGCTGAGAAAAACAAGGTATCCAGATGCAAAGTCCAGAAACCCGAGCCGGCACTAAGCGGCGTTAAATGGTGAATAATATACCCGGTTGCACCTTCGGCGGCGTGAGCTTCGGTAGCCATTGTTCCTCTCTTAAAAAATAAATTGTATCAGCGCATCAATAGCGCAAACCAGAAAACCGATAACGCTGCAGCATAAGTGGCTAACAGCGGTAATATTTTTATACCTGGAACTTGAAAAATCATTGCGAACAGCGCCGCAGTCAACAGCAACTTGCCCGATTCTCCGGCATAAAAAGAATTTACAATCTTTCTTGCTTCTTTCCCGGTGGATTTGTGTATGCGCAAGGCAAAATAGAGATTAGGAATAAAAGCTGCCATGCCTCCTAAAATCGGAGATAGACCATATCGCCATCCCCCTTCCCCAACAACAAAGCCGGCAGTGATTATCATGATAATCAGGAATTGAAACCCAAGAATTTTAACGACAGTAGATATTTTTCTATCTGTCACACGTTTCCCCAAACATAATAGCTAAAGGATTATAGCTACCGAGCCTGATTAAATCAAGGCGGATTAAAATCGGACTATGGATCTACGGGGACTCAAAACCGTGTTGCAAGTGTTTAACTCTCATTGCCAAATTAGCCAATAGCAGTTAGCCGTTTAGAGTCGCGAAGCGGTAAATAGCCTGCTTTCTTTAATCTGTTCTTACAATTGCCTGTCACAGATAATCAGCATCATTCAATATCAAGAAACAGTCCATGAACTAAAAACTGACTGCTTTACAAGCCCTAATCATGTTGGCCGGCGCCTGGTCTGCTGCTTTAACACTCTCAGCAGCACTGGAAACAGGCGCCTTTAACGCACATTCTTCCAGGAAAGCAAGACACCAACGGATACAAGCCCCGGCTGACACTGTTAGAAAATTCAAAATTTAATCAGGCAATGCAACGAGGACTTTTGAGTCATCATCCAGACAAACCCACCTCTTTCAATACCTTTTGCAACAAACCCGCCTCGCCCGTCTGAAAAGTAGCCGCATCGGTTTCCCTGCGCAGCCAGGTAAACTGGCGCTTGGCGAGTTGCCGGGTGGCGATAATGGCTTTTTCGATCATGGTTTCTTTATCCATTTCGCCTTGCAGATAAGACCAGGCTTGACGGTAGCCGACAGCCCGTATTGATGGCAGCTTTTCGCTTAAATCGCCTCGGTTGTAGAGCGCTTCGACTTCGGCGATAAAGCCCTGTTCGAGCATTTGCCTGAAACGTCTGGCAATGATGTCGTGCAGGATTTTTCGATCCGACGGGGCGATGACCAGTTTTATCGGTTGATAAGGTATTGCCGACTCCTGGGCTGCCGTAAAAAAAGAGCTTAACGGTTTACCGCTGATTTCATAAACTTCCAGGGCGCGTTGAACCCGTTGCGGATCGTTAGGATGGATGCGCGCCGCCGATGCCGGGTCAATGTCGGCAAGACGTTGATGCAATACCTCCCTGCCTAATTGCTCCAGGTCCCGGTCAAGTCTGGCCCTGATAACCGGATCGGCTTCCGGCAACACCGCCAATCCGCTGCTTAAGGCGTTAAAATACAGCATGGTGCCGCCGACTAATAACGGTATTTTTCCGCGCCGGGTTATATCATCCATCAATGCCAGCGCACGGGTCCTGAACTGGCCGGTAGAGAATGCTTCCGCCGGGTCGAGTATGTCGATCAGGTGATGAGGAATGCCGCCTCTTTCTTCCACCGTGGGCTTGGCAGTGCCTATATCCATGCCTTTAAAAACCAGCGCAGAATCCACGCTGATAATTTCGCCATTGATGGCTTGCGCCAATTGCACGGAAAGCGCGGTTTTACCTGAGGCGGTCGGGCCCATCAGGAAAATGGCGGGAGGATAGGCTGGTTTTTGCATGACTGATAAATTGATGAGTGAGAAGGCGCACGGCGCGCCCAAAGTATTTACTGACCGCGCAGAAAAAATTTATCGAGATCACCGGTCGATAATTCTATCCAGGTGGGCCTGCCGTGATTGCATTGCCCTGCTCTTTCGGTTCGCTCCATATCCCGCAGCAGAGCGTTCATCTCGTCTATGCTTAAACGGCGATGCGCGCGCACCGAACCGTGACAGGCGATGGTTGCCAACAGTTCGTTCGAGTGTTCCTGTATGCGTTGACTCATACCGTGCTCGGCCATATCGGCCAGCACGTCGCGAATCAGCGTTTCAACATCGGAGCAACCCAACAGTGCAGGAGTTGATCTTAGGACAATGGTCTCCGGTCCTGAGCGATTGAGCTCAAATCCCAGTGAGCTGAAGAATTCGTGTTCCTGTTCGGCCAGATCGGCTTCTTTCGAACTGACTTTTATTTTAATCGGCAACAACAAGGGCTGGCTCGGCACTGCACCCTGTTCATAGTGCTGTTTCAGACGCTCGTAGGTGACGCGTTCATGCGCGGCGTGCGCATCAACCAGGATGACGCCGTTCCGGGTTTCCGACAGTATATAAACATTATGCAAATGCGCGACGGCAAAGCCAAGCGGTGGTATGGCTTGATCAGACTGTGCCGGAAACGGTTTACGCACCGTTTCCGGATATAAAGCAGCATAGGCGCGTATTTCCTCTTCTACCTGTAAAGGCAGTGACGCTTGCTCCGGTTGCCTTGGATTATAATCCGACCTGGAATCAAAAACCCGATCTGGCTGTTGCGTTTGCATCGGCGGCTGTACTATAAATTCCGTTGTTGATCCGGCGTCTATGTCCTGGTGGCCCGGCCTTAGATTAGCCAGTGACCGGTGCAACGCTGAAAACAAAAAATCATGCACCAATCGCCCCTCCCTGAACCTGACTTCAAGCTTTGCCGGATGGGCATTGACATCGACCAGCGCCGGATCGAGACTCAGGTACAGGACAAAAACCGGATGCCGGCCATGAAACAGCACATCCTGGTAAGCCTGTTTGACGGCGTGAGAAACCAGCTTGTCTTTTATCAATCTGCCGTTGACATAAAAGAACTGCATATCCTGCTGGCTGCGCGAAAATGTCGGCAACCCAACCCAACCCGTTAACCGCAAGCCCGATGCTTCGAAATCGATTTTGACCGAATTTTCAATAAAAGCCGATCCGCAAATACCGGCAATTCGTTGCTCCTGCTCGATCTCGGCCAGCGCCGGTTTTAAGTTCAGTATTTCTTTTTGATTATGGCTCAGCCTGAAACCAATATCAAAACGGCTAAGCGCCATTTTTTTTATCAGCGTCTCGATATGGTCAAATTCGGTTTTTTCGGTTTTTAAAAACTTGCGGCGGGCGGGCGTGTTGTAAAACAAGTCACGCACATCAATCGTCGTTCCGGGCGGATGCGGATCGGGTTGCGGATCAAAGTCTTGCTCGGAACCATCGGCTCGTACGCTCCACGCGCAATCGGCACCGCCGACGCGCGAAATCAGCGTGAGCCGGGAAACCGAACTGATACTGGGCAGAGCCTCGCCCCGAAAGCCCATGCTGGCGACCCGCTCCAGGTCTTGCAGCGTGGCGATTTTGCTGGTTGCATGCCGGGATAACGCCAATGCCAGATCTTCCTTGGCTATACCGCAACCGTCATCCCTGATTTTTATCAGCCGGGCGCCGCCCTGCTCGACTTCAATAGTGACTTGACCGGCGCCCGCATCAAAACAATTTTCAACCAGTTCCTTAACCACAGATGCGGGCCTTTCGACGACTTCGCCGG
>SXIP01000026.1 GCA_005772825.1 Methylococcaceae bacterium
ACAACACGCCCCAGCCGCCGGGGCCAGGATTACCCTTGCAGGCCCCATCGGTGTACATATCGACGCGGCCACTGCGGGCATTGATCGTTTCCGCTGTGCTCATTTTTGTATTACTCGTTTCTTAGTCATCGCTCGCGTTGTGCATCGGTTGATTTTGCTGGACCCGACCACTCGGCGCCAGCAGCGACGGGCTCTTCCAGGCTGGACCACGGCGCGGCGCAATCAGGCGCACCCCGGCCACCCGCTTGACGGCATGCAACATGTACACCCCCCCGCCCAAGGCCCACCAGCGGTCGCCCGCCGCCTCCAGGCAACGAAAGCGGTGTGGCCAACCGGGCCGATTGATCGGCGGCGCATCCTTCTCCCTGAGGGAGAAGGAGCAATGTCGCGTTATTAGCTTCGGGTTCTATATTATTTAAAAACGATTAATGAAGAAGTAGAGCATGAATGCCGCAAATCCCATTGGTGTTTTCGATTCAGGTGTAGGCGGGTTGTCGGTCCTGCACGAAATTCGCAGGACCTTGCCCAACGAAAATCTGTTGTATGTGGCTGATTCGGCCCATGCGCCCTATGGGGATAAATCCCGGCAGTTTATCGAAGACCGGTCGATTGCGATTAGCGAGTTTTTAATCAGCCGACAAGCCAAGGCTATCGTCGTGGCCTGCAATACGGCAACCGGCGCGGCGGTAACGGCATTGCGCTCACGGTTTTCGATGCCGATTATTGCGATGGAACCCGCCGTTAAACCGGCGGTCGCGAATACCCGATCGGGGATTATCGGGGTCTTGGCGACTCGCCGGACCTTGGCCGGCGATAATTTTGTGCGTTTGTTCGCACGTTACAGCGCGGAGGTTGAGATATTGGGCCAGGCTTGCCCCGGCTTGGTTGAGCAAGTGGAAGCGGGCGATTTGTCGGGCAAAAAAACCCGCTTATTGCTGGAGCACTATGTGTCGCCCTTGGTCGAACAAGGCGCCGATACGATAGTATTGGGCTGTACACATTATCCGTTTTTGGCGCCGCTGATCCAGGAAATAGCGGGGCCCGCGGTGGCGGTGATCGATTCCGCCGCAGCCGTTGCCCGGCAATTGTATCGCCGGCTTGAAGTGGGGAATTTGTTGGCCGTCAAAGCTGGCGTGGTTGCGGCAACGCAAACGGAGACAACAACAGGCACGGAATGCTTTTGGACCAGTAACGGGCTCGACAGCGCAAAACCGATAATCTCGCAATTATGGAAGAGGGATGTTGAGGTCTGTCGTTTGCCCCTATTACACAGCGTCACTGCCATTAAGTAGAAGTGAGCCATGCCCGTGAGAGGCCGAATCGCTGTCCACTATCGCGGGCATGGCCCGCTCCTACGGGTATCAACATCTTTGTTTTCAAAAACAGGCTTAACCCTATGATTTTTAATCTCTCAAGCAATTCCGCATTCACATGAAAATTTCACTTATCGTCGCGATGGCGAGCAATCGGGCTATCGGCCTGAATAACCAAATCCCCTGGCATTTATCCGCCGATCTTAAAAAATTTAAAAAAATAACCATGGGCGCGCCCATTTTGATGGGCAGAAAGACTTATGAGTCGATAGGCAGGCCGCTGCCGGGACGCAGCAATATCATTATCAGCAGGAATCCTGAATACCGGCAAGCGGGTTGTCTGGTTTTTAACGATATTGAACAGGCTTTGGAAAGTTGCCGTGACCGCGCTGAGGTTTTTGTCATCGGCGGCTCGGATTTTTATCGGTCGATGCTGGCTGTGGCCGATACGCTCTACCTGACGCAAATACATCGGGAATTTCCGGGCGATACGTTTTTTCCGGAGCTTGACGCCAGTCAGTGGATCGAGGTCGAGAGGGAAGATATTCAGGACGATCCTGACGTTGCCTTCAGCTATAGTTTTTTGAAGCTGGAAAAACGAAGGGATTGAAAAAACATAAAAAATTATTACCACGAAGTTCCCCCGAAGAAATAAACTTCGTGTCCTTCGTGGTGAATAAAAAATCTTTAACCCGCCGCCGCCAAATTATTCTTACGCGGTTTTCTAGCCTGTGGACAATCAATACTAAGACGCTGCACCGGTTCGCCCAGCCTTAATGCGGTGAGTTGACCGCCCCAAAGACAGCCGGTATCAATCGCGTAACAATTCGGCCCCTCGTAATAGCCCAAGGTCGACCAGTGGCCGAAGATGACGCGCATGTCTGCGTTTTTCCGTTTAGGCACTGCAAACCACGGAACAAGGCCTTTAGGCTGGGAGCCTATCGGCCCGCTTTCAACAAAATCCAAACGGCCGTTCGCATCGCAATAGCGCATTCGGGTAAAGCAATTGACGATAAAACGCAGCTTGTCGACGCCTTTTAAATCGGATGACCAAACGTTCGGCTTGTTACCGTACAGCTGTTTTAAAAACACCTGATAATCCGGCGCTTTCAAGGCCTGTTCCGCCAACAAAGCCATTTTTTGGGTTCTTTTAAAATCCCATTGCGGCGGCAGACCGGCGTGAACCAAACAAAAATCATCGTTACAATGAAACAGCGGCCGATGCCTTAGCCAATGGATTAACTCATCCCGGTCCGGCGCTTCAAGCACCGGCAGCAACGTGTCTTTTTTATGGGCTATTTTGGGCGCGCAAGAAGCAACCAACAGATGCAAATCATGGTTGCCCAATACCGTAACGGCAGCATCTCCGAGCGCTTTGACGAAGCGGAGCGTTTCTAAAGACTTAGGACCGCGATTGACCAAGTCCCCGGCAAACCACAGCTGATCGGTGTGCTCATTAAAACAGATCGTATCAAGTAGCCTTAACAATTCATCAAAACAGCCTTGAATATCACCGATCGCATAAATAGCCATGATTAATGCAGGGTTCTGGGAATCGACAAGGTAAAGCGCGGAACGGCGGCGAGGAAATCATCGCCCTCATCCGAATGCATGGTGTAATTGCCTTGCATGGTGCCGACCGGCGTCGCTATCATCGCGCCGCTGGTGTAGCAAAAAGACTCGCCGGGCTTAAGGTACGGATGCTCGCCGATAACGCCATCGCCTCTGACTTCCTGAATTTTGCCGTTGGAATCGGTAATCAGCCAATGCCGCTGTAGCAGCTTAGCCGGTATTTCGCCGGCGTTGGTGATCGTGATGGTGTAGGCGAACACATAACGATTCTCATCGGGGGATGATTGCGCTTCGATGAAATGCGGAGTCGCTTCAACTATTATTTTGTTTTTTTCGTTCATTATTGGATCATATGGGTAATATATTGATTATTTCATCGTAACTTTTCATTAAACGCAAGCAACTATTCAGTATGAAATACAAAGTGGGCTTTTTAATCCTGTTGTTGTCGCTGTCATCAACGGCTTATGCGGAAGACGGCAAAGATTTATTTGCAGCGGCCATGATGGGTAAACTCGAACGGGCCGAGGCTTTGCTCGCGCAAGGGGTTGATGTTAACAGCAAAACGGCGGGCGGCCGCACCGCACTGATGGCGGCGAGCTTTAACGGCAATGTTCACATTGTTAAAGCTTTGTTGGGCTACGGAGCCGACGTCAGCATTGCCGACAATTCGGGAACCACCGCGCTAATGGATGCGCTGGTATTTGGCAATGAAGATATCGTGAATTTACTGGTTGCAGCCGGTTCGGATGTCAACGCGGTGGATAAACAGAATGCGAAGGTTATGGACAGAGCCAAGAAAAACGGCTACGAAAAAATTATTAAAATATTGGAAAAAGCCGGGGCAAAAGGCACTGAAGTAGCGGCAGAGGAACCGGCAGCCGCCGAGGGCGCCGAAGGCGCGGAAGGGAAAGCGGATGCTAAAGAAGGCGCGGGCGACAAACCGGCGGAGAAGCCCGCTGAAAAACCGGAAACCAAGCCACCCGCTAAAAAATAACCTCAACGTTAAAATAAGGCGACTTTTCATTCACCTCAGTCGGTATTTACTACCGTGTCCTTCGTGTCTTCGTGGTGAATGCTTTTATTTTAAAACGAATACTTTCACAGTCACAGTCTCAGCAGCTTGGGAATAAGCGAACGAATAGACTATTAACAATCACACATCAGTAAGGACAAAACATTGCATATTCACATCTTAGGTATTTGCGGAACATTCATGGGGGGACTGGCTGTGATTGCGCGGCAATTAGGGCATCAGGTCAGCGGTTCCGATCAGAATGTGTATCCGCCGATGAGTACGCAGTTGCAACAACAAGGCATCGTATTGATGGACGGTTACCGGGCCGAAAATCTGGATGCTACACCCGATTTGGTGATTATCGGTAATGCGCTGTCGCGCGGTAATGCTGAAGTCGAAGCGGTGCTTAATCGAGGGCTGCGTTATGTATCCGGCCCGCAATGGCTGGCCGAACATGTGTTGCAAGACAAATGGGTGCTGGGCGTTGCCGGAACTCATGGTAAAACAACCACGACCAGTATGCTCAGCTGGATATTGGAGCACCAAGGCTTTAAGCCGGGCTTTTTAATCGGCGGCATTCCATTAAATTTCGGCATTTCGGCGCGTCTGGGCGAATCCGATTTTTTTGTGATTGAAGCCGATGAATACGAT
>SXIP01000003.1 GCA_005772825.1 Methylococcaceae bacterium
GAGTTCATGCAGTAGCGCAAGCCGATCGGTTTCGGGCCGTCGTTAAAGACATGGCCAAGATGCGAATCGCCATGCTGGCTGCGCACTTCGGTGCGCGAAAAAAACAGCCGGGTATCTTTTTTTTCAACGATGTTTTCTACCACCAGTGGCCGTGTAAAACTGGGCCAGCCGGTCCCTGAATCGAATTTGTCCCTGGATGAAAACAGCGGTTCGCCGCTGACCACGTCGACATAAATGCCTTCGCGTTTTTCATCCCAATAGGTGTTTTTAAACGGCGGCTCCGTTGCTTCCTTTTGCGTAACGTCATACTGTAACGGTGTTAAGGTTTTCAGCAACACCTCGTCAGCGGGCTTGGTATACGTGCCGGCTGGTTTTTCCTGCTCTGTTTTCATCTTTAAATCGGCTCCCCATATTTTTTCCAGATATTGATCGCGACCGGAACGATAGCGATAGTATTTATAACGTAGCGGATTTTTTTGGTAATAATTCTGGTGATAATCCTCCGCGGGATAGAACACCTCAAACTTTCTGATTTCGGTCACCACCGGGGCCGGATAACGTTTGGATTCGTTCAGTAAACGGCGTGAATTTTCAGCCTGTTCTTTTTCCGCCTGATTGCTATAAAAAATGACGGCGCGATACTGTTCGCCCCGGTCAACGAACTGGCCTTCATTATCGGTTGGGTTGATCATGCGCCAGAAGCCTTGCAACAAACCTTCATAACTGATGACAGCCGGGTCATAATAAACCCGGACGCTTTCCACATGGCCGGTGCCGCCTTTTGAAACTTCCTTATAAGAAGGATTAGCGACATGACCGCCGCTGAAACCGGAAATAGCCTCCTGCACACCCGGCAGTTTTTCAAAATCCGATTCCGTACACCAGAAACAGCCGCCTGCAAAAGTCGCCACCGACAGTTTTGCGAGCTGTTCCGGTGTTGCTGTCGAGGATTCTTTACCGGCATAAGTGCTCATTGCCAGGACAGCGGCAATAACAATAAATAATAAGGATAGTTTTTTTCTCATTTCACCTCTGCGCTGCATTAGCGTGGCCGCCTGAACGGGTGTTATCGACATGCTCGCAATCCGATCCATACATCGCGAAGGGAGGGATAGCGTGCCCTTTTAATCAATTCCGCTGCCGGTAGTAGCGGCGGCAAGCCACATGGTTAAACAAAGTTACTCGCTAAGGAATGAGCACAAAATAACTTGATCATTTGTATCCCCTTTCCCTAACCCTCTCCCGGAGGGCGAGGGACCAAGTTGCCCAAGTTATTTCATGCTCATTCCTAAATTAGTGCGTATGTTCATGAGGAACGGCAGGATCATGAACCGCACCCTGTTCATCGACTCCACCATGCCCATGCATATCGGCATGCTCGTGAACCGCACCCTGTTCATCGACGCCGCCATGCTCATGCACATCGGCATGTTCGTGTGCTGCGCCCTGTTCTTCGACGCCGCTATGCTCATGCACATCGACATGCTCATGACTGTATCCGCCTTCAGGAACCGGTACCGCTTCAACTGCAACGCCGTATTTATAAACCATTAAACCGCCCAGATCAGCGCCCAGACTCAACAATACGCAAAGCAAAGCCGACAGGATAAGAAATAAAGTGTTAGCGCCGGATTGAATCAAGCCACCGCTTTTCCACCGCCAAACCGACAACAGGACTGCCAGCGAAAGCACCGATACGCCAAAATGTTCATGACGTTCCATAATGGCGTGAACATTGCCTCCATGCGGCACTGTACTCGCGGCAATAAATCCGGCGATGACGGTAAAAATCGCTGCGCCGGTGCCTAAATAAAGCAAGCTGCCGGCGACACTGCGCCATTGCGCTTTTTTCGCCAGCGAACCCAGCAGATCCAATACAAAAAAAGCCGTTAAAAATGCGATGGGAAAATGCACCAGCAAGGGGTGAATATTATCCATGCCGGAAATACCGGGCATGATTGACGCAAACATATCACCCGGACCTTTAGTTGAAAGGCCCTCAATAAACGCCAAAAGGCCGGCAACCGTCTCGGCGACACCACCTGCATGATCGGCGCCGCCATGAATTTGAAAAGATAAATAGTTATTCACATCAATGATTTTTAAATTTTATAAAAAAACACAATCTACTCGATATTTGGGTAATTGCAAATAGGGCAGGGTTAGCTTGCACCACGAAGACACGAAGTTCACGAAGAAAAACCAAATAAAACCTTCGTGGACTTCGTGTCTTCGTGTCTTCGTGTCTTCGTGGTGAATTAATCAATTCTGATTGAACTGTTTTGTATGGCCTTGGCTACTTAAAGTGTGGTTCAGACAAGTATTTTTGATAAGCGTATAACAACGCCAAAATCCACACTTGAACTATACTGTTGTTTTTCATACTTAAAAATCTGAGGAACCCCGTCATGTTTGAAATAGTATTAATCCTGGCCGCCGTTGTTATTATGTTTTTTATCATTGCCTCGAAACAACCGGCCGATTTCCGTATTACGCGGAGCGAAACGGTAGCGGCGCCGGCTTCGGCCCTATTTGCAGAAGTGAATGACTTGCAGAAATGGGATGCCTGGTCGCCGTGGGCAAAACTCGATCCCAACGCCGTTAACTCCTTCGAGGGGCCTTCGTCGGGGACCGGCGCGGTGATGAGATGGGCGGGCAACAACAAGGTCGGTACCGGCAGCATGACCATTACCGAAAGCCGCCCGGATGAATTCATCCGCTTCAAACTGGAATTCCTGAAACCGTTCGCAGCCACCAACACGGCGGAGTTTACCTTCACGACTGAAGGTAATGACACAACCGTCACCTGGAGCATGTACGGAACAAACAACTTGATGGCCAAAGCCATGAGCTTAGTCATGAATTGCGACAAAATGGTCGGCGGCCAGTTCGAACAGGGATTGGCGTCGTTAAAATCGGTCGTGGAGGCAAAAAATTAAGTCATCGATCGATTACCGAGGTTGAAATGCGCCTTCCAGACACCTTCCATCAGGCCGTCATCGCCATCAAATCCCAATGGCTGCGGACACTGCTTATTATCGTGGCGATGAGCATTGGCGTAACCTCGGTAACGGTGTTGATTGCGATGAGCGAAAGCGCGCGCAATTATATTGTGCATGAATTTCAATCGCTGGGTACACACTTGGTCATCGTATTGCCGGGGCGTAGCGAAACAACAGGCGGCTCCCCTCCTATATTCGCTGAAACGCCCAGGGATTTGACGCTGGAAGATGCCGAGTCACTGGCGCACATCCCCTATGTTGCGGCAGTAGCGCCGCTGACAATAGGATCGGCCCCGGTTACCTTTGCCGGGCTGGAACGGGAAACCAATATTTTCGGCTCCACGGATGCGCTGTTGCGAGTACGGCACTTGACGCTGGCGCAAGGCAGCTTTTTACCGCTTACCGAGGCCGGTAACGCCTTATCCGTTTGCGTCATTGGCCAAACCATTCGTAAGGAGTTATTCGCCAATACGGCGGCGCTCGGTCAATGGCTGCGCATTAATGACCGGCGTTTTCGGGTTATCGGGGTTCTGGCTTCGAAAGGCGAATCCATCGGTGTCGATTTTGATGAAATGGTGATTATTCCGGTTGCTTCCGCGCAAGCCTTATTTAATAACCGGTCCCTGTTCCGAATTTTACTCGAAACCCACTCCAGGAATGCGATGTTAAAAACCGTTGATAGCGTCAAAAAAATCATCAAACTTCGCCATGAAGGAGAGGAAGACATAACGATTATCACGCAAGACAGCGTCGTTAACGCCTTCAATAAAATCCTGACCGCGTTGACCATTGCCGTCACCAGTATCGGCAGTATCAGCCTGATTGTCGCGGGGATACTGGTCATGAACGTCATGTTGGTCAGCGTCACGCAGCGTACCGCCGAAATCGGCCTGCTCAAGGCATTAGGAGCGTCGCAAACTCAAGTGCAGCTACTTTTTTTGGCGGAAGCTATTATTTTATCAGCCGTCGGCGCGTTGCTCGGTTTGTTGCTTGGCCAGATGATCATATCCGTCATCCAAGTTGTTTATCCGAATTTCCCCGTTGCGCTTCCGGCATGGGGTTTATTGTCAGCCTTGGCTGTTTCAGTCCTGACCGGCCTGGTGTTCGGCGTACTGCCCGCCCGCAAAGCGGCAAGGCTCGACCCTATCGCCGCATTGGCCAAAAGATAAGCATGCATTTTGCTGACATCCTGCTCCTGTCGTTCCGAACCATTAGCGCCTATAAATTGCGGTCTGCGCTAACCTCATTGGGATTAATTATCGGCATTGCCGCCGTCATCATCCTGACCTCATTAGGTCGTGGTCTGCACCATTTTGTAATCGCTGAATTTACCCAGTTCGGAACCCACATAATCAGCGTTCACCCCGGTAAAAAATCCACTTTCGGACTATCCGGCGCCAGCATAAGTACGGTACGTCCGTTATCCATGGATGATGCCGCCGGCTTGGGCAAGTTAGCCGGAATATTGGCTGTCGTCCCCGTGGTGCAGGGCAATGCGCGGGTTGAAACAGAACACAAACAACGGCGCACCAACGTCATTGGCGCCGGCGCCGCAGTTCCCGAAGTATGGAAAACACGCCCGGTTTCAGGACGATTTTTACCGCCAGGCGAGGAATCCAATCCGCGAGCTTTCGCTGTGCTGGGCGATAAGCTGACCACCGAGTTATTCGGCCAAAGCAGTCCTTTGGGCAAACGTATACGCATTGGCAGCGACCGTTACCGGGTGCTTGGCGTAATGGAAAAAAAAGGCCAAATGCTGAATTTCGATATGGATGACACCGTTTATATTCCCGCGGCAAAGGCGCTGGAAATGTTTGATCGGGAAAGCCTGATGGAAATAAACTTGCTTTATGGCGATAACGTCTCCGTTGCCGCGATACTGAAAAATATCAAGCAGTTGCTCATAGCCAGACATGGATATGAAGATTTTACCTTGATCACGCAGAACCAAATGCTGGAAAGCATGGATTCCATTCTGAACATTCTGACCATGGCGGTAGCGGCTTTAGGAGGCATCTCACTGCTGGTGGGATCGGTCGGCATCATCACTATCATGATGATAGCCGTATCGGAACGGGTGGCGGAAATCGGCTTGCTCCGCGCCATCGGTGCGGAAAGAACAATCATCTTCAAATTATTCCTGTTCGAAGCCTTAACTTTAAGCGCGGTAGGCGGGCTGATCGGGGTTTTGGCCGGTATCGGCATTGTCGCATTAATCAGCAAACTGGTCCCCGCGCTGCCGACCGAATTGGCCTGGAATTATATTGCGGCGGCGTTCGTACTGTCTTTACTGATAGGCATCGTTTCGGGCGTGGTACCGGCCATGAGGGCAGCCCGTCTGGAGCCGTTAGAGGCGTTGCATTCGGAATGAGCCTGCCTGTATCGTAATCAGCCGATGCAGGCAGGAAGCGAGTTTCAATGTCCCGAATGTTCCTGCGGTGATCTTGTTACATCGGTTCTACGCAAAGTATAGCGATTCGCTTCCGCGCCGGAAATACGATCACCATTGTCATCAAGCTGAGTCAGCGTATCTTCACCGACCTCATAGTACTTGGTCGCCGCGCTCTTGCGAGGCGTTAATACAATGACATTGTCTTGATCGCGCGCGGCAAATCTGCCTTTTTCGACAAACTCTCTCGGTGACTTGCCGACATATTGGGTAATCAGGATATAAGTGTTGTTTTTGTTTAAAGCCAGCGATGTTTTAACGCCGTTGCAATCGGCACAGGGCGTAAAACCGTTGTAAATACCCGGCCAATCCAGGCTGTTTTGCGCATGCTGCGCATCATTAGTTTCAGCAAAGACAGGGTTGTAAACCGAAAAAACCGCGGTGAACAGAGAGAAAGCCAGAATTTCTTTTAGTTTTTGTTTATATGTTCGCATGATGTGCTCCTCAGCAAGACAACGATAAATTTAAGCATCGATAAAACGCTGCAAAACTCATTATAGGCAGTTTATTTCTCTTTTGGCGATGGATTTCGCTGTCGTTCCAGGTATTCATCGACTCCACAGAACCGTTTTCAGCACCCGGCATTTCCCGGCAGCACTTATTCATTGCTAATAACAAGCCGAGAATAGTGGGATAATAATCACTGCTGCGGATAACGGTCTATTTGCGGTAAGGCAGGCCTTAATAATAACTAATGACCGGTTTAATAATTATGAGGAGAATACGATGAACCTTGACAATAAATTTACCGCCCTTCAACTTGCCATCATTAATGAACAAGCCGCTCTTTATACCTGCGCTTGCCCTGTTCATGTCAGCTTGCAAATCGCCAACTTGCGTAAATTGTTTGATTATCAAAAGATGTGTATCGATATGGAGACATCAGCCGACAGCAGCATAGAAATACAGGTCCACCAGCGCATTGCCGAAGTCACCAAACAAGCGCATCAACTGATGGAGCAATGTCTGGATGAGATTTTGGATATGGAAGGCTGGGACAGAAACAAACTGGAAATGCCCACCAACAGCAGCCGCAAGCGTATAGAAAAAACGGGTGAATTGTAAGAAGTTTCGCTGTCACGGCGCGAGGAGCCGATTAATCCGCATAAACCGCTTGCAACAATGAAATGAACAGAGACCGATGGTTTGTTATTCCCTTCGTATTGGCGTTAACGCTTCAGGTTAACGAATCGCCCGCATGGGAGCAAATCCAGTGCATCGCGCCCATCAATCAGGGCAAGAAGAAACATTGGACCGGCAGGGTTTACCAACCGGTACTTGACCCCAAAACGATTCCTGAAGGTTCGGCGCAATATTTCGCCGTACTCGACGCGATAGAACGCATGAATCTTAACCCCGGTAATTTCAGGTACGTCTTCGGCGGCATGGATAATCATGACGGCGTTGCGGTTAATAACGGTGAAAGCGAAATCTGGATGGAAGATTTGGGTCCGGGATTCTCCAACAATTCGGCCGTTGAGCAAAGCGATTCCGACTATTCTCCAAGTTGCACCGCCACAGAATCCGACATCATTATCAATACCCGTTATCGAATGCAGCGCCCGCCGCTTGATGCCAATAAGCTTGAATACAGCAATAACAAAAACCGCTTGTTTGCTTATGGCGGCAGTAACGCCCATTTCGTTTCCACCGTCATGCACGAATTGGGGCATAGCGCAGGCCTGCATCATGAAGGCGATGTACTTAACCTGATGGGCGGCAATAACCTGTTGGTCGCCAACGGTGAAAACGTTGAACCTTATATCGGCGAGGATGCCGCTACCGGCTTGATAGCGCTGTTCGGCTTGTCGGCGGATGCAAAGGAGGATGTCAGCGTCAGCCATTGGCGGTACGGCGATAAAATCGCGGCTAAGGATGGCAGTGTGTTCAGCCTACATCACCGTACCCGGCTATTTAACACAAAAAATACCGAAGTGGACATGGATTGCCCTTATCGACACCCCGATTTAAACGGCCCGCTCATTGCCGCGTGTCCCGAACCCGTCTATCAAGTCCATAAAGGTCAAGCCGTCAAACTGGAATTAACGTTTGAGAATGCCGGAAAAACAACGCCGCTGGCTGTCACGGCAAGCTATTATCTTTCGAGCGACTCAATGATTGATGCAAACGACCTGCGGTTGAAGACAAAAACCTATTCAATCAAACGAGACAGCAATCCCTCGACACTAAGAGCCGACTTGACCATCCCGAATTCCGTGACCTTCAACAAAAACTACTGGTTGGGTTGTCTGGTTAAAACCGCCGATCCCGCTTTGAAAGAGAGCAATGAAAGGAATAACGCCACTTATGTTGGCATTAAAATCAATTGATGCAATCCTAGCCCCCAGCCCGAACCGGGTTTGCGGAATCCATGCTACGCTCGTGAGCGGGCTTGGTTTATAGAGTAATAAGGTCCAGGCACACCAGTCGTCCAGAGGATCAAAGCGGACAGGTGTGACAGCGGGCGGGTAAAATTGTTATGATTACCGGTCAGCGAATCTTGTCGTCACCCGACGATCCTGCACCAAGCAACTCCTCAACGGTATTGAAATCTGTTTGGCTTTCGGTGCTTGATGGACCACTTTAATAATCAACCAGGAAATAAGCAATGTCTGTAAAACGAAAGGAAAAACAGGAAAAACGCAAGAAAAAACGCATTAAATTAGGGCTGACGCCCACCAAATCACATGCCGGCAGTGCAAAAAAACGTAATAACCCTTATAGCAATAAGGAAGCCGTACTGGAAGATGTGGATCTGATGCAGGTCGCTGTAGAGAAACATTACGGGGAAGTCTCCGAGGACTTCCTCCCGCCCTTATTTGAAGACGCCGAGGGTACTAAATTGTCGGAATGGGTTGGCACCTTCCGGAATTTAATGCAGGAAAAATACACCGATACGGCCATCGTTGAGCCTAAAGTAAAATTTATCCTCAGCCTGTTATCGACAGCATCTTAAGCCTATTCGGGCAGATGCAGTTCGTGTCTAAATAAAGATGCTTCACTATGACAATTTCCCTATGATTGGATGTCGTGATGCGTCATTCAGACACCTGTCTGTCGGGCAGCGATAAATCGGTTGCCCAACTACAGGACTCAGAAAGCAAGGTACAAATCGACTTCCCGGCTTAGGAACGTGCATCAATTAACTTCACTCAACTTGTCCCCTCCGAAAGAGGGAAGCAAACGCTCAAGTTATTTCATGCTCGTTCCTTATTAATTTTTTTCAAAACAAATGCCTGACCGCATCCCTCTCTTCTTTTAATTCGGCCTCTGAAATACGCATTCTTTGCCGGCTGAAATCATTAATATCCAGGCCTTTGACAATACGCGCCTCGCCGTTAACGACGGTCACCGGATAGGAGTAAACCAGGCCGGGTTCGATGCCGTAACTGCCGTCGGAAAGCATGCCCATACTGACCCAGTCGCCTTCTTCAGTGCCCAAGGCCCAGGCTTTCATCTGGTCGATTGCCGCATTGGCTGCTGATGCCGCGCTGGATTGTCCTCTGGCATTAATCACCGCTGCGCCGCGTTGCTGTACGGTCGGGATAAAGTCGTTGATAAACCAGTCATTATCGACCAGTGACAAGGCATCCTGGCCTTTGACCTTGGCATGATGCAGGTCGGGATACTGGGTCGTGGAATGATTGCCCCAGACAATCATGTTTTTTATATCGGTGGTTAATACGCCGCATTTTTCCGCCAACTGGCTGATTGCCCGGTTGTGGTCCAGGCGGGTCATTGACGAGAAGTTATCGGGATTCAGGTCGGGGGCGTTTTTCAAGGCTATCAAAGCATTGGTATTGGCCGGGTTACCGGTTACCAGCACTTTGACGTCCCTGCTGGCGACGGCATTGAGCGCCTGGCCCTGCACGGAGAAAATCTCCGCATTGACCTGCAATAAATCCTTGCGTTCCATGCCCGGTCCTCTTGGACGCGCACCGACCAGAAAAGCATAATCGACATTTTTGAACGCCACTTTAGGATCGTCGGTGATCTCTACGCGATGCAATAATGGGTTGGCGCAATCTTTTAACTCCATGACCACGCCTCGGAGCGCATCCATGGCGGGCGGGATTTCCAGTAAATGTAATACAATCGGCTGGTCTTCTCCCAACAAGGAGCCGGCCGCTAACCGAAAAAGCAAAGAATAACTGATTTGCCCTGCCGCACCTGTAACCGCTATATGAATAGGTGTTTTCATTTGTTTTCCTTCTATTTTTATTGTTATCCGGAGCTTATTCGATAAAGTTTTTAACCATCGGAAACCATTGCCACAAGCCCATTCTTTAATTCTCGATAATACTTGTAGTCGTCATTGCTATATAGAAAACTATTCAATATCGACGAATAATAACGAAAAGCTGACAGTACGCGCAAGCCCGTCAATTCTTGCCGATGCAACAGCCGCAGATAAAGCTGCTTAATCGCGGCACAGTTTTGTTTATCGGGTATAATGCGCCAGTTTAATTTCTACATAATTGCACAAAGTAAAACGCGCACAGGTCAACCATGAAAAAACTGCTGTTCCAGTTCGATACCGATACCCATCCTTCCAGTTTCGATACCGTTGTAGGCTATGACGGCGGCGCGGATCATGTGATCGGCTACGGCGGGTTGACACCGGAAAACATCACCGGTCTGGTCGAAGGGACTATTTTTACCCGCGCGCCCAAAGATAAAAAAAACACCGCAATTTTTGTCGGCGGCAGCGACATGATTGCCGGGCAAGCCTTGTTTGCGGCGATTCAAAAACATTTTTTTTACGGCTTTCAAGTGTCCGTGATGCTCGACAGTAACGGCAGCAACACCACAGCGGCGGCAGCGGTGGCAAAACTGGCAAGCAGCGGCGTACTTGCCGGAAAGCAAGCCGTGGTATTGGCCGGCACCGGCCCTGTAGGCCAACGGGCCGCGGCCATGCTGGCGCTGGAAGGCGCGTCCGTATCATTGACAGCGCGTAAAATGGAGCGCGCCGTACAAGCCTGCAACAACATGAAAGCACGTTTTGGTGTCGATTTAACCCCTGTTGAAGCCGTCGACAATGACGCCCGCGCCAAAGCCATTGAACACGCCAATATCGTTTTGGCGACCGGCGCCGCCGGCGTTGAACTGCTGACTGTGGAACAATGGCGGGATAACAACAATATCGCTTTGATGGCGGACGCCAATGCAACGCCGCCGTTGGGTATCGGCGGCGCCGACATGATGGACAAAGGCGAGCAGCGTCACGGCAAAATAGTCTGGGGCGCTATCGGTTTCGGCGCGCTAAAACTGGCCTTGCATCGCGCCTGCATAGCCAAATTGTTTGAGGATAACAAACAGGTGTTGGATGCCGAAACTATCTTTGCCCTGGCTAAAGCAATGGCGTCGGCTTAATCGAAACAGACCGCATGACTGACCCGGCAACGCTTGTTTCCAGAAAAAACGCCCTGACACTTTTTCAAGCAGGCATTGCCGCCGCTGATCCCTGCCGATCCGTTCAGCGCTACCTGAGCGCTTCAGGCGATCATCTCGAGATTCTGTTGAATGACGGCCTGCAAAAGCGTTCCGGCGAATGGTCCTTAGTCCACCTGATTGCATTCGGTAAAGCCGCCTGCGCGATGATAGAAGCAGCACAAGCCATCATTCCAGCACATTTATTGGCCGGTAAAGGCATTGCCGTGACCAATTATGAAAATGTCAGGACTATCGACAATAGTGAAGTCATCGGCGCAGGCCATCCTTTACCGGATACTGCGGGATTTGATGCCGCCCAAAAATGCGCCGAGCGGGTAAAGAGCGCCCGGCAAGGAGAACTGGTGCTGGTCTTGGTCAGCGGCGGCGGTTCGGCACTCATCCCCTACCCTGTTGACCCCATCACATTACAGGAAAAGATCGCCACCACCGATTTACTGTTGGCTAGCGGCGCCACCATCAACCAGATTAACTGCGTGCGCAAACATTTATCGCAACTGAAAGGCGGCGGCTTGGCGAAAATGGCTTTCCCTGCCGATCTGCATGCGCTTATCCTGTCGGACGTATTGGGCGATGATGTCAGCACCATTGCCAGCGGCCCGACGGTTCCCGATGCCACGACATTCAGCGATGCAATTGATGTTTTTAAGGCTAAAGACATCTGGGGCAAAGTTCCCGCCAGTGTTCGTGAATATCTCGAACAGGGCCGGTTAGGCAAGGTAAAGGAAACACCGAAGCCCGGCGATGGTCTATTTAACAACACCGCTTATACCTTGATCGGCAGCAATGCCCTCAGCGTCAATGCGACCTTGCAAGCCGCTCAAGCCTTGGGCTATGACGCCCGGATTTACAGCCATCAACTGTGCGGCGAAACCACAGAAGCCGCAGAGAATCTGGTAAGCACCGCCGTCGCCTTAGTCAATAACGGCATCGATAAACCGATTGCCCTGTTGGCGGGCGGTGAAACGACGGTAACCCTTAAAGGCAATGGACGCGGCGGACGCAACCAGGAAATGGCGCTGGCCTTTGCCATTGCCGCAAAACGGCAAGGCTTGACAGGACGCTGGACATTCTTAAGCGGCGGCACCGACGGCCGCGACGGTCCTACAGATGCCGCAGGCGGCCTGATCGATCAGGACACGCTGGAACGCCTGATCAATGCCGATTGCGACCCGGCAGCCCTACTCGCCGACAATGATTCGTACAACGCCTTAAAAAGCTCACAGGACTTAATCGATACAGGCGCAACCGGCACCAATGTCGCCGACTTGCAAATATTACTGCTTTATCCCCACACGCTATATTAATCACATACATAACCCCTAATTCAGGAGAAAATCATGTTTAAAAAATCCATGACCATTGCAGGCTTTGATGATGAATTGTTCCAGGCAATGGAAGAGGAACGTCAGCGCCAGGAAGATCATATTGAA